>JAZNJM010000102.1:0-31395 GCA_045578045.1 Eubacteriales bacterium
GTAATATATATATATAACTCAATAATAATCTATAACTTTCAAACTTTACGTTTTGCAAGAGTAGGACAGTATAATAATACTCCCATTCGTTTTTTAACTTTCAAACTTTATACTTTGTAAGAGTAGGACAGTATAATAATACCCCCATTTTAGTTTTTAACTTTCAAACTTTATACTTTGTAAGAGTAGGATAGTATGATAATACCCCCATTCGTTTTTTAACTTTCAAACTTTATACTTTGTAAGAGTAGGACAGTATAATAATACCCCCATTCAGTTTTTAACTTTCAAACTTTATACTTTGTAAGAGTAGGACAGTATAATAATACCCCCATTCAGTTTTTAACTTTCAAACTTTACGTTTTGCAAAAGCAGAACAGTATAATAATACTCCCATTCGTTTTTTAACTTTCAAACTTTATACTTTGTAAGAGTAGGACAGTATAATAATACCCTCATTCGTTTTTTAACTTTCAAACTTTACGTTTTGCAAGAGTAGGACAGTATAATAATACCCTCTGTTTCCTTTAAAATTTCACGCAAAAAAACATTTTCAACTTGCTGAAAGAGGGGATTAAAACAGTGAAAAAGCGAGAAAAAGGAGAAAGGAAGGAAAAAAACAAGCATAGACATAGGAGAAATTGTAAACATTCTAAAATATTTATCTTTTTTTGATTTTTCCTCTTGACAAATGGGAACAAAAGCTATATAATAAATAGGCTTTATTGTAGAGGTGTTTTTATGCCTTTTCGTTTAAATTCCTGATATTTCGAAAAAGACGAAACGTAAAATAGATGTTTTAAATATGCACGAAACCGCACTTGACTGTGTATTTAAAGGGGCATAAATCAAAAAATTATGGGGGTATAACAAAGTATGACAACGAATTATAGTTATATTGAGCTTAATTCAAACGGCGAATATATCCTTGATTTTTCATCTCTTATATCCGGTGAAAAAAGGGTTCTTCCCTTTGAGCTTTCAATGAATTATTCCTCAAAGGAACGTGAAAATAGTGTTGTGAGCTTTGATAAAGACGTAATTTCTTGCGACAGTAAATTTGTTGGAAAGGTTGAAGACAAAAACGAGGAATTTTTGTTGACCTTTGATATAGATGCAAAACTACGTGTTTTGTGTTCAAGATGTGCAGAAGAAACGTCTTGTGAAATAAAGCAAACAGTGAGCTTTCCGTTGTGTGGAAAGAAGCCTGAGCGAGGAACGGAAGAATATGAGTGTTTCAAGAAAGGCAAAATCAATTTGTCTGAAATAACAACAGAGTTTTTAACCCTTGAGCTTCCGTCTCAGTTTTTCTGTCGAAAGGTATGTGCAGGGGTATGTGCTGATTGCGGAGCAAATTTGAATTATGGCGTATGCGAATGTGAAAACAAAGAGCTTGATTCAAGATTAAGACCGCTTGCAGATTTTTTGATGAAAATGGCAAGTGAGCAGGAGGACGTTTCTGAAGCAGATTCAGATAAAGGTGATAAAACCGCCGTATACACTGATGAACACGAGGGAACGCAGTATCCCGACGAGTAAAGCGTCTATAAATAGTTTAAAATAAAATAAATATAACCGGATAACAATTTGTAATCCAAAGAATCCATAGAAGGAGGAAATTGAAATGGCAGTTCCAAAGAATAAAGTATCAAAATCCAGAAGAGACAAAAGACGTTCTTCCGTTTGGAAGCTCTCCGCACCTGCTATAGCAAAATGTTCCAAGTGTGGCGAATATAATCTTACCCACAGAGTTTGCTCAAATTGCGGAACATACGCAGGTAAGCAGATAGTTGAAATGAACGAAGATAAGGCTTAATCAAACGGAGGCGTTTGTTGTTGTATGTTGAATGGAAACATTGGAAACATATGGAAACAAACGTCTTTTGTTTTATACTAAAAGGTTTGAGGTTCTTATGATAAAGGTTTCTAAGGTTATGCCCGAATCAGCCGCAGAAAAAGCGGGGATAAAAGAGGGCGATGAAATAGTAAGTATAAACGGAAGAGAAATAAATGACGTGTTGGACTATCGTTTTGAAACGGTTTCTAAAAGGCTTGAAATAGTCTATATGAGAAACGGAGGTATAAACAGAGTAAGCGTATCAAAGGGCGAATATTCCGATTTTGGTGCAGAGTCTGAAACGTACCTTATGGACGAAAAGAAGCGATGCAAAAATGCGTGTATGTTTTGTTTTATCGACCAAAACCCTAAGGGAATGAGAGAAAGCATATATTTTAAAGACGATGATGAACGACTTTCGTTTTTGCAGGGGAATTACGTAACCTTAACAAACCTTAAAGAACGTGATATAGAGCGAATAATTGAAATGAGAATATCCCCCGTTAACGTTTCAGTTCATACGATGAATAAAGAGCTGAGAGTAAAAATGATGAAAAATAAAAACGCGGGATTAGTTCTTGATTATTTGCCAAAGCTGTCTGAGGGCGGAATAGAAATAAATGCTCAGCTTGTTTTGTGTTCTGGGGTGAATGACGGTGAAGAGCTGAGATATAGCCTTGAAAAGCTGAATGAGTTGAAAACAATAAATAGCGTTGCCGCAGTTCCCGTGGGATTGACAAAGCATAGAGAAGGTCTTTGTCCCCTCTCTCCTTTCACTAAGGAAACGGCAAAAAACGTTATAGAAATAATAAATGAGTTTGGGGAAAAAGCTCTTAAAGAGCGAGGAATCCGCACCTTTTATGCGTCTGACGAGTTTTATTTAAAATCAGAGCTTCCAATTCCAAAAGAGTCGTATTATGAAGATTATCCCCAGATAGAAAACGGCGTTGGAATGTTAAGAGACCATAGAGAAGGCTTTTTATACGCTCTTGAAAAAGCAATAGAAGAAAAAAGAGAATATAAGGGAAAAAGGAAAACCATAGCAACAGGCGTTGCAGCATACTCCCATATAAAATCCCTTGTTTGCGAGTTCAGAAAAGCGTATCCCAATTCAGAAATAAACGTTTTTGAGATAAAGAACAGATTTTTCGGAGAAAGCGTAACTGTAAGCGGACTTTTAACGGGTGGAGATATATTATCACAGCTTTCAGAGTTTTCTAAAATAACGCCGTTGGGCGAGGTTTTGTTGTTGCCCGAAAACGTTTTGAAGCAAGATGAAGATATTTTTCTTGATAATATGACACTTTCAGAGTTAAAAGAAGCCCTTGGTTTTTCACAGGTTTTCACAAGCGGAGAAGGAGAAGACTTTTTGGAAAATCTCTTTAAATAAAATTGAAAATCCAAATAAAACCGTTTTTTCCGAAAAGGAGGATTTATGGCAATAGTAGCAATAGTAGGTCGCCCCAACGTGGGCAAAAGTACCTTTTTTAATAAATTAGCAGGAAAAAGAATATCAATAGTAGCCGACACACCGGGAGTTACGAGAGACAGATTATACCACGATATTGAGTGGAACGGAAGAAAAATGACTCTTGTTGACACGGGGGGAATTGAGCCTAAAACAGATAGCGATATGTTAAAGCTAATGAGAAGTCAGGCTGAAATGGCTATTTTTATGGCAGACGTTATCGTTTTTATGACAGATTCAAGAGCTGGCGTAACAGCAGACGATAAGGATATTGCAACAATGCTTAGAAGAAGCAGAAAGCCCGTTATATTGGCAGTTAATAAAATAGACAGAACGGGCGACCTTCCACCTGAATATTATGAGTTTTACGAGCTTTGTCTTGATGAACCGTATCCCCTTTCCGCTTTACACGGAACGGGAAGCGGAGATATTCTTGATAAGGTTATAGAGCTTCTCCCTGAGGAAGAGGAAGAAGAGGAAGACGATGGGGTTATTCGCGTTGCAATAATCGGAAAACCAAATGCGGGAAAAAGCTCCCTCACAAACAAGATAGCTGGTGAAGAAAGGTCTATAGTTTCCTCTATGGCTGGAACAACAAGAGATGCTGTAGACTCCCCCGTTGAAAATGAATATGGAAAATACGTTTTTATTGATACGGCTGGAATAAGAAGAAATGCAAAAATTGAAGACGAAATTGAAAAATACAGCGTTTTGAGAGCATCTGCCGCCATAGACAGAAGCGATGTTTGTTTGATTCTTGCAGATGCGGCAGAAGGAATAACAGCTCAGGATGAAAGAATTGCAGGTCTTGCTCACGAAGCGGGAAAAGCATCAATTATAGTTATAAATAAATGGGATACACTTGAAAAAGATAACAATACAGTAAACAACTTTGTAAAAGAGATAAGAAAAGACCTTGCATATATGTCATACGCACCAATACAGTTTATTTCGGCAAAAACAGGACAACGTGTTGATAAGCTGTACGAAATGATAAATAACGTATACGAGGAAGCATCAAAACGTATCCCAACGGGCGTTCTCAACGATGTTTTGGGAGATGCAACGGTTAAAGTTCAACCTCCAACGGATAAGGGTAAACGCTTGAAAATCTATTATATGACACAGGTTTCAACAAATCCACCAACCTTTGTTATCTTCTGTAACGAGCCGGAGCTTTTCCATTTTTCGTATCAGAGATATATCGAAAATTGCCTTAGAAATACTTTCGGCTTTAACGGAACACCAATAAAAATTATAATCCGTAAACGCGGAGAAGAAGAGCGATAGAGGCAATAGGCAATAGGCAATAGGCATTAGGCATTAGGCATTAGTGAACGAAACCTTTTTCGCCTTGCTTGATGTAGGTAATAGGCATTAGGCATTAGGCATTAGTGAAGGAAACCTTTTTCGCTTTGCTCAAAAGCCATTTTATTATAATTTAATTATAATAAAATGTGGGTTTTCGACCTATGGGAGAAAACTTTCATTCATTCCTAATTCCTAATTCCTAACTCCTGACTCCTAATTAAAATCCCTAATTCCCTTTAAATTTTCCCCTGTTTTTTCAACGAAACCATAGCTCTTGCCATTGTTACGTCATATTCAGTTGTCAATTTAATGTTTTGCGGTCCGCAGTCTACATAGCTCACTTTAAAACCAGCACGTTCTACCATTGAGCTTTCATCGGTAAACTCAACTTTATCTTTTACAGTTACGCCATAAGAGGCAATATATACTTTTTTTAAAAACACTTGCGGAGTTTGAACTGAAAGAAGGTATTTTCGTTCAGGGGTATATACCATATTTACGTCTTTATTACAATATTTAATTGTATCGGTTGTAGGAGTACAAGCACACGAAGCACCCGTTACAAAACATTCCTCAATCAGCTTATTTATATTTTCAGGTGTTATAAAAGGACGTGCACAATCGTGGACAGCAACAATATCTGTCTTTCTTGACGTGGCTTTAACGCCTTCAAAGGAGGAATCTGCCCTGCTTTTTCCTCCCTTTGTATATATGAATTTAATTTTAGGGTACTTTTCAGAAAACGGTTTTGCTTTTTCTCGAAATTTATCTTCAAAATTGGAAACAACAACTATTTCATCAATATAGCTTGATGAACAAAATGAATCCATCACCATTTCAAAGAGGGTAATTCCTCCAATTTTAATAAAAGGCTTTAAAACCTTTCCCATTCTCGTTCCGCTTCCTGCACCCAATATTACAGCAGAAACATACATATTTTTAATCATAAAGTAAATAATGAGGCATTAGGCGTTTTTAATTAGGAATGAGGAATTAGGAATAAATGAAACCTTTTTCGCTTTGCTCAAAAGCCAGTTTAAATTGAAAATTGAAAGTTGAAAATTATGGGAAGTTTTTCCCTCCCTGCAAAAACTGAAATATTATAATCAGATTATAATATAACAATTGGTTTTCGACCTATGGGAGAAAGCTTTCATACATTCCTAATTTCTAATTCCTAATTAGAGTCACTCCAAATTATAAAAAAACCTAATCCTAATTCTCCAATTAGTCAAATAAATATATTGAAGTTTTTGGGGCGTGGTGTTTAATAAAGTTTTTTATATACCATACCTAAGAGTGAGAATCTCAAAATATAATAAACTAATACATTGAAGTTTTTGGGGCGTGGTGTTATATAGAAATTATTGTAAAAACAATAGACCGAAGAGGAAAGCTCAAAATATAATAGATTGATACATTGAAGTTTTTGGGGGTGTGGTGTTTAATAAAGTTTTTTGTTTACCATACCTAAGAGTGAGAATCTCAAAATATAATAGATTGATGCATTGAAGTTTTTGGGGCGTGGTGTTTAATAAAGTTTTTTGTTTACCATACCCTAAGAGTGAGAATCTCAAAATATAATAGATTGATACATTGAAGTTTTTGGGGGCGTGGTGTTTAATAAAGTTTTTTGTTTACCATATCTAAGAGTGAGAATCTCAAAATATAATAGATTGATACATTGAAGTTTTTGGGGCTGGGGTTATATCAAAATTATTGTAAAAATAATAGACCGAAGAGGAAAGCTCAAAATATAGTAAACTAATACATTGAAGTTTTTAGGGTGTGGTGTTATATAGAAATTATTGTAAAAACAATAGACCGAAGTGATAAAAAACGCTTAATGCCTATTAAACATTGAAGTTTTTTGGGCGTGGTGTTTAATAAAGTTTTTTGTTTACCATACCTAAGAGTGAGAATCTCAAAATATAATAGATTGATACATTGAAGTTTTTGGGGTCTGGGGGCTTTTTACAAAAAGCCCCCAGTGAAAAATTAAAAGTTATAACCGAGAGTGAGTGCCTTTTTGTTGTTTTCAGCGAGTTTGGGTTTTTTCTTAGCGGTTTCACCAACAACGCAATCAACGAAGAAATCGAAGTCGAAGAGCTTTGAAACCTTCATAAGCTGACCGAGCATAATAACGTTAGCACCGCCCGCGAGGTCGTTTTCGTTAGCCATAACAGTTGCGGGAATATAAACAACAGTGATGTCTGTTCTGTCTGTTTTCTGAGCAACGAGGGAGCTGTCAACGAGAACGATACCGCCCGGAACAACCTTGTCGATAAACTTGTCGAAAGAAGGACCATTCATAGCAATAAGAATATCGGGTTTGGTTACGAGAGGGGAACCGATAGGTTCATCGGAAATAATAACGGAACAGTTTGCAGTACCGCCACGCATTTCGGGACCGTATGAAGGGAGCCAGCTTATTTGTTTGTCGGCTTCCATACCCGCAAGAGCTAACTGTTTACCTGCAAAAAGGATACCTTGACCGCCGAATCCGGCAAGAAGTAAATTTTTCATTGTCATAACTCCTTTCTTATTCTGCGGTAACGTCTTTGTAAACGCCCAATGGATAATATTTCATAGAGTTTTCTCTGAGCCATTCAAGAGAAGCCTCAGGAGAGAGTCCCCAGTTTGTTGGACAAGTTGAAAGCACCTCAACAATTGAAAGTCCTTTCTTTTCGCCTTGGAGCGTGAACGCCTTTTTTATTGCCTTTTTAGCGGCACGAACATTTTTAACACAGTCAACAGAAACACGTTCTGCGTATGCAACGCCATCAAGAGTTGAAAGCATTTCGCAAACACGGATAGGACTTCCTTGAATTTCTTTTTTACGTCCATAGGGTGAGGTTGTTGTAACCTGTCCTAAAAGTGTAGTTGGAGCCATCTGACCGCCCGTCATTCCGTATACACAGTTGTTTATAAAGATGATTGTAATATTTTCGCCTCTTGCACCAACGTGAACCGTTTCAGCAGTACCAATTGCGGCAAGGTCGCCATCACCTTGATATGTGAAAACGTATTTGTCGGGCAATGCTCTTTTAACACCCGTTGCAAGAGCAGGTGCTCTTCCGTGGGGAGCTTCGATGCAGTCGCATCCAAAATAGTTATATGCAAAAACAGAACATCCAACGGGAGCAATACCTATTGTATCGCCTTCTATGCCAAGCTCGTCAAGAACCTCTGCAACAAGACGGTGAACTATACCGTGTGTGCAACCTGGGCAATAATGAAAAGGAACGTCTGTGAGAGCTTTTGGTTTGTCGAATACTACCATTATTTTGCTCCTCCTTCGCTTATTTTTACGATTTGTTCAAAAATTTCATCGGGAGTTGGGATAACGCCGCCTGTGCGTCCATAGTGATATACAGGTTTCTTGCAGCTTGTTGCAACCTTAACGTCATCTGTCATCTGTCCCATATTCATTTCAACAGACAAGAACGCGTCAACCTTGTCTGCATACTCTGCAAGTGCTTTTGATGGATATGGCCAAAGGGTGATAGGTCTGAAAAGTCCAACCTTGATTCCCTTTTCACGAGCCATATTTATTGCGGTTTTTGCAATTCTTGCGGTTATACCATAGGAAACGATAAGAATATCTGCATCATCTGCCATATACGTATCGAAAAGAACTTCTTTTTCTTCTATTACTTTATATCTTTCGTATCTTTCAAGAATGATTTTTTCAAGCTCATCGGGATTGATATAAAGAGAGTTTACGATGTTGTGTTTTCTTGCGTTTCCGTGTCCCGTTGTTGCCCAAGTTTTTTCGGGAAGCTCACGAGCACGTTTTGCTTCAAAGTCAACAGGCTCCATCATCTGTCCTAATGCACCGTCTGCAAGAATCATAACAGGCATTCTGTATATATCTGCCAAGTCAAAGGCTTCACCAACAAGAGTTGCCATTTCCTGAACGTATGCGGGAGCAAGAACGATAAAATGCATATCGCCGTGTCCAAGTGCTTTCGTTGCCTGATAATAATCTTGCTGTGCGGGTTGGATTCCGCCAAGTCCGGGACCGCCACGCTGTACGTTAATAATAACACAAGGGAGGTCTGAACCAACTATGTATGATATACCCTCAGATTTAAGGCTGATTCCCGGTGAAGATGAGGATGTGAATACACGGGCACCCGTTGATGCAGCACCAAGTACCATATTTATTCCTGCGATTTCGCTTTCTGCCTGAAGGCAAAGTCCGCCAACCTTTGGCATATTTTTCGCAAGATATTCTGAAAGCTCTGTCTGTGGGGTGATTGGATAGCCGAAGAATAAGCGGCATCCTGAACGGATGGCTGCTTCTGCCAAGGCTTCATTGCCTTTCATCAAGACTTTTTTTGCCATTTTTAAGTCTCCTTTATTATTTAATAGTCTTTTTTAAATTTAATTTTTAGTCCTTTTCAACCTTGATTACAACGTCAGGACACATCATTGCACACATTGCACAAGCAATACAAGCACTTTGGTCTGTTATACCTGCGGGATGGTAGCCTTTTGCGTTTACGGTCTTCTCGTCAAGTGCCAAAAGTTTTTTTGGACACGCAAGAACACAAAGTCCGCATCCTTTACAAAGGTCTGTTTTAAACGTGAGCTTTGTCATTTTTCGTTCTTCCTTTCAGTTTAGGATTTTATATTTTTTATTATGTTTTCAGTATAGTTTTTAATTAATACAGCTGTTTAGTTATATTTTCTATATACTCTATGTTTGGGATATCATCAAGAATGGGCGAAAATTTTGATAGGGCAGTTGTCATAACGGTTTTTAGTCCTGTTATTTTTTCAAGCTCTTTCATTTTTGGGATTGAGCTTAAAACAATTTCGGGCGTTGTTTCGTATGAAAGATTAGTATTGTTAATAAGTCCTGAGAACTTCAAGCCAGACATTCTTTCGATTGCACTCATAAGCTCTGCGGTTTCTTCTGCGGTTGTTGTTTGAGGTCTGCAAAAGTTACAAACACAATACATTTCGTATCCTGCATTTTCTATTCGTTTACGCATAAATCCCAAGGGGGCTGCTCCATCGTCATCACCGCCAACGTCAACAATTGCTTTCCCTTCGGAGTCAAATATGGAAAACAAGCTCTCAGGCAAAGATGGGATGTCAACGTTAGAGTTGGCGTATTTTGGGATTATAGTCTTTATGCCTTTGCTTTCAAGCTGTTTTGCGTTGTCTGCTGTTCTGAAATACGGGTTGACTGTATCAAGGTCGGTTATGCTTATTTCGTTGTATTTTTCCTTTAGCTTTAACGCTAAATTAACAGATACGTTTGTTTTTCCCGTGCCGTAATGACCTGAAATTATTATTATTTTGCTTTGAAACATAGTTTTGATTTTACCTTGTTTTGTACTTTTATTAATTAGGAATGAGGAATGAGGAATTAGGAATGATGGAAAGTTTTCTCCCAAAGGTCGAAAACTATCATAATTGTTATAATATAATTACCAAAAGGTCGAAAACTATCATAAATTATCATAGTTGAAAACTATCATTTATTATAATCAAATTAAAAATTATAATCAAATTAAAAATCCAGCTTTTTGACTAATGGGAAAAAACATTTTTTTGTTTTCCATTCTCCATTTGAAAAAGGTATCCCTTATTCCACAGTCCTCATTGGAAAATTCCCTCATTTGAAATAGATTCATTGTTTTTTGTACTTTTTGTTATAGAGGAGATGATTTTCAACAGTTCGTTGCAGTCATCTATTATCGAATTGTATTCTATATCTGATAGATAATTGGTCGAATGTAATAAATCCAACCAATATTTTGTTTCGGCACACTCTTTAAAAGAGATATACATTTTTGATAAAAAATCTCTTTTACTTACTCCACATTCTGCTTCTGCGATATTCGCTCCTATGCTTGTACCTGAACGAAGCAGTTGTTTTGACATTATTCGTTCATTTTTATTCTCGATTAAATGTCTATATAATTTTACTATTCTGATTGCAAATTCTTTGCTTTTTCTTGAAATTAAGTTTTCTTTCATAATACGTTGAGTTTAAAATTGAGTTATTAATTCCTAATTCCTCATTCCTAATTCCTCATTCTTCAAACCATTCTCCGTTTTGGATTTGCTCGTTAATTTTATCAACGTTAGCTTTGTTTTTCTCGTGTCCTTTTTGTGTTTCGGCGTAGTATATTTTTCCGTTAAGGTCGGAAACGAAGAAATACGCCGTTTTGATGTTGTTATCCTTTAACATCTGAGCATCAAAGGCGGGGAAAATAGAAGACTCTATTGCGTTGATACCAGGGTTGCAAATTGCTCCCGGAGGAAGTCCCTCATACATATAGGTATTGTATGGGTTGTCAATTTTCGTATCTGCATCGGTTATAATTTCGTGTCTCTCTTCAAGAATATATTGAACCGTTGCACAAGATTCAAGTTTGGTTAAGGTTTTGGAATTCATTCTGTTGTGGAAAACCTGAGCAATGTTTTCAAAGTCTGAAAGTGTTATACCCTCCATCTGAACGATAGATGCAAGAGTTATAACCTCATCAAAGGTTAACCCGATTTTTTCGCAGGTTTTTTTGTATGTGTCTTCATATTCGTCCCAGAACTTGCTGTCAAAGTTGTTTAAAAACTTGTTTATAACCTGAACCGCACTGTCGTCCTCATAAAAATAATACGTGTCGGGATATAAATATCCTTCAAGACGGTATATTCTGTTTTTAGAATATCCCTTTGCTTCAAGCTCTTGAACAAAGGTATGTTTAAAAGGATAGTTGTTTATAACCTCAATAAGCTCTTCTCTCGTTGATATGCCCTCTTTTTCAAGCATATCAAGAATTTGATCTGTTGTGTATCCTTCGGGAATAGTTACCCTTATCTCGTTTCTTACGTATGGAACGGTTGTCAGTTTCACAAAAAGCTGTGTATAGTTAAGTTTCCCCTCCAACGCATATTCACCCTCGATAAAATCAACGGCGGCTGCATCGTCAGCCTGAAAGATAACGAACATTTTGAAAAGCCAATCGTAATCTATTGCTCCGGCTTCTTTGAGCTTTTCGGAAATGGTTTTGTAGTCGTCTTCTGTTGTTATTGTAAATTTGTCGGGCGTTCCAGATTTAACAAGGGCAAAAACGTCATTTCCCGCTGTTATAATGAAAAACGATAAAAATGCAGAACAAACAAGAACGAAAACAACGTATATAACCGCTTTCATAACACCAGAAACAAGTCCGCCGTTGTTTTCTTCCTTGCGGTTACGTTTCTTTCCTTTAAAAATTCGCTTTTTACGAATCTTCATTTCCTCTGTTTCAACGTCATCTGCAAGAGGGTTTTCGTTTACCATTTCAAAAAACTCGTCTATTTTATTTTCTGAAACACCATATTCTCCTAAATTTGTGTTTTCAGGCAGTTGGTCGGTGTTGTTTTTGTCAAATTTGTTGTCAGACATAAAAAGGTAAACTCCTTTCTGCTTCTCAGCTCGTTATGGCGGTTATTATAAGATACGCACAAATTGGTAAGAGCAAAGTCCAAGAGCGAAACGCTCCTTTTGCCTTCGGTTTAACACCGCCTAAGGCTTCTTTTGGTGGATTTTCTGAATATTGAAAGTATATATGCTGCATTCTTGAAAAAACACGCCAAAGGGAAATAAGAAATAATAAAACTAAAACAAATCTGAAAAAATACATATCTGAATCAAGCCACGAAAGCTCGTTTAAAAAGTCTCCTGCATATAAATCGATAAGATTGTTTGCAAAATGAAGAATCATTCCGGGGAAAACAGAACGTGATACCGCTGTTAAAACCGAAAGCATAATCCCTGCAAAAAGATAGATTGGAAACCCTGTAAATGAAAAATGAGAGAAAGCGAAAAAAACAGAAGAAATTATAACCGCTTTAAAAAGTCCGTGGCTTCTGTATTCGCTTAAAATTATCCCTCGGAAGAAAAATTCCTCACAAACAGCGGGAACAACGCAAAGCGCCAAAATGGGCTGAATTGCGGGAACGTTTTCTCCAAGCTGAATCGTTGAAGATTCCGTTGTTATCCCAAAAAACTTAAACATAAAATATTTTAGAAGTATCTGCCCCGTGAAAAACAACAGAGAAGCAAAAACAATAAATACTCCGTGGCTCATTTTCAAGGGCGAAATGAGAAGAGACGTTGAGAGCTTTCTGTGTTTTATCTGATAATACAAAAGAGAGGGAGCAAAAAAAGCAATTATCTGAACGATACAAAGGGAAAGAAAAACGTTTTCATCGGCTGATACAGCCCTTTTTACGTAAAATTCACTTCCCCATAAAAGCAACATAACCGAAAGCATAAGCAAAGGTGCGGTTAACGCAGAAGAAGATATCTGCTTTTTTAAAGCACTGTTTTTCGTTGATTTCTTCGGATTTTCTCCGCTTGTACTTTTGTTTCTGCTATCTTCGTTTACGTTTCTGTTTTGGCTTTTTTCGTATGCCTTTTTGTTTGTGTTTTCTTTATTTACGTTTTCGTTTGCCTTTTTGTTTGTGTTTTCTTTGTTTGTGTTTTCTTTGTTTACGTTTTCGTTTGCCTTTTTGTTTATGTTTTCTTTGATTGCGTTTTTGTTTGCGTTTTTGTTTTGGCTTTTTTTATTCGTATTTCTGTTAAAGCTATCTTTGTTAGCTTTCTTGTTTTTTATTTTTTCTGTATCAGCCTTTGCAGAATTGTTTAAAGGCTTATTTTTTTGATTATTTTTTGGATTTTTTTTTGATTTATCCATCATAACCTCTTTCGGTTTATAAAAGGTATTGAACTTTTTTCTTGTCTTTTACGCTTTTGAAAAGGGAATGACCGACTTCAAAAATATAAACTGAATCAATTTTCTTATATCAAATTGAAGTTGAAAATCAGTTTTCCTTATAGCAAATTGCGGTTTTAACCGATTCTGCAACATCTTTTCCAAGCATAACCTCGCAAAGTTTAAATCCAAATTCAAGAGAAGAACCCATTGCTTCTCCCGTTATGAAAACGTCATCGCACGTTACACTCTTGCCGCTGTATATTCCCTCTTCAATTTGAGCCTCCATTCCGGGATAGCAAGAAAAGTTTCTTCCAACTAAAAGCTCAAATTTGCTTAAAATTGTTGGTGCGGCACAAATAGCTGCAATATATGCCCCAGATTCAACTGCTGTTTTAATGAATTTCTCTGTCCATATAGAAGCGGAAAGTCTTTCTGTTCCTTTAAGACCGCCAGGGAAAACGATAGCATCAAATTCCAAGCCTAAAGCGTCTGCTGCGGAAATATCTGCATATATTTTGATTCCGTGAGAACCCGTTACAACGAGACTGTCTTCTATTGAAACGAGCTTTACGTCTGCTTCTGCCCGTCTTAAAATGTCAACGGGTGCAATAAGCTCCGTTTCTTCAAATCCGTCTGCTAAAAAAAATAATACCGTCATGGATTTCTCCTTGATTCTTTCTGATTTTTTGTTGTTTTTCTGATTCTTTTAATACGTCAATTTTTAATGAATTTTTTATAAAGTTTCGTTTTTAAAAGAAGCTCTGAACTCCGCTTATAAAACGATTATCAAGCGGAAAATTTGAAACCGCGGTTAAAACCGTTTTAAACTGGATTTTTTCCTTTTCAATCTCGTCTTTTTTCCAAATTGGTAAAACACAGCTTTGGAAAGCGGACGGAAGTTTTTGAAGCTCTTTAACGCTTACAGCACATTCGTATATTATAAATTTTCCTTTTTGGCTGTTTTCGTCTTTTGAATTTTCCAAACTTCTGAAACCGTCTGAACTATCGGTTTTTGAATTTTTAAAACCTCTGAAACACTCTGAACTATCGGTTTTTGAATTTTTAAAACTTCTGAAAACGTCTGAACTATCGGTTTTTGAGCTTTCAAGGTCTTTTAAACCGCTTGAATTATCAGGCTTAAAAAAGGCTTTTGTTTTTATTAAATCTGTTGGGGCAAAAGCAATATATCCGTCTCCGAATTGACCGAAAATACCGCCTTTTGAAGAAAAATATTTATATAGCTCTGAAAAGGCTTTCACAGAAATTCCCGAATCTTCAAGATTAACGTCTTTGCAAAGTTTATAATCTGCCCCTGCATATATTCCTTTTTGAAAATCGTGTTTATTTTTATTTTTCCCTTTTAAAACACATTCAAGCCCTAAAGCCTCGTATGAAAAACCCCGTTTTTTCATAAATGAAAGGGAGGTTAAACTATTTGGAATATAAATTGCATTAAAACCGCCCAAATATCTTTTTTCTGTTTCTTCAACAAAAGAAAGAAGCTCTGAAAAAAGACCTCTTTTTCTGAGGGGAGGAACTGTTCCGCCAAATACTAAATATTTTTCGCCTTTTGACGTTGGAATAATTGTTAAAGCGGAAAGGATAAAAGGTTCTCTTTCAGAAATATCGAGAACGTATGTTCTTCCAAAATTCAACGCAAGGTTTAAATATGCCTCCAACGATGATTTATTCTTAGAAAAAACCGCTTCGTGAAAGGCACAAAGAGCTTTTTCATCGTTTTTGTTTGCAATTCTGAAAAAATGGCTTAAAGGAAAGCTATCTGAATTTTTTTCATCAACGTTTTTCAAAAGGCTTTCCCCTTTAATATCTGAAAACGACAGCTTCATTTATTTCAACTCTGTTTTATTCAGAATATCTAAAATATCTTCAAAAATTTCTTCTCTGCTTCTGAATCCGTTTTCGTTATCGCATTTTATCGTATGCCAACCCAAAGTTTTAGCGGCAAACTGAGCTGCATCAAAGCATTTTTGGATATATTCTTTGGAGCTTTCGTGAATATCAACTTTTCCGCCCTCTTTATCCGCACGTTTTTTTGCTGTCTCCATTGAGGTTTCGGGGGAAACCTGAAGGAAAATTACAGTTGTTGGTTTTGGAAGTCCTAAAAGCTGAAATTCAAATTTCCAAAGCCAAGAAAGATAATCGTCCCACGCTTCTCTTGGGAGCTTTGAAAGCTGATGAACAGCGTTTGCCGTTGTGTATCTGTCGGAGATTATAATTTTTCCTTCGTCATAATCTTTTTTCCAATCGCCGAGGTAGGAGGCACATCTGTCAACCGCAAAGAACGTTGAAGCCGCATATGCGTTAACGTCCGTTGGCTTTTTTCCGAATGCACCGTCAAGATAAAGCTGAACGACTGCGGAATATTTTTCATCATACGTTGGAAAAGAAAGCCTTCTGTATTCCTTTCCGTTTTCTTTAAGATATTCGCACAGCTTATCCGTTTGGGTTTGTTTACCCGAAGCGTCTAAACCGTCTAAAGCAATAAATATTCCCATCATTAAACCTCCGTTTGTTAACTTTTATAAATGATATAATTTCTGATTATATTATTTTACCACATCCATTTGTATATTTCAAGTGGATTTTTAAAATTTTACTTTGTTTATACTTTCCATATAGTTTAATAACTGCAAATATGGTTATATTTTCTCTCTGTTTATACTTTCCAAACAGTTATATTTTCTCTTTATTTTCTTTAGCTTCTTTTCCAAACCCCTCAGAAAAACGCTTTTTTATTGTTTTTCTAAAGAGGAAAATCACCAAAACAGACAAAATAGCCGTTGTTCCTATTACAGAGAAAAGAATAACTTTCCAATGGGGGTGATTATCATTTCTTTGAGTGCTTTCCATAAAAACGGTTATTTTGTATTCAAAGCCGTTATATAAAACCGTTATAACAGATCCGTCCTTAAGGTTTTCGTTTCCGACACATTGAAGTTTTTCACCCTTTGAATAAAAATCAACGCTTTCTGTTCCGAAAGGAAGTCTCAAAGCATAAGAAAAAACGTTTTCTGAAAATTCGGGTATAAGAGAGCCAACGTTTGCAGAAAGCTCTTTCAGAGTTGTTTCCTCTTGTTTTTTCTGAGAGATTATTATAGAGCTTGAATCTGCTTTTTTTGATTCTTTCTTTTCCCCGTTTTCTGTATAAACTATAACGCTGTTTGAAGATAAAACGATATTTTTATCTGTTTTTGGAAGAAAGGAGAGGGAAAGGAGAATTGTTTTTCCCTTAAAGCTGTCTTTTTCTGATTGTTCATCTTTGCTGAACGCTGTTAAAAATACTATTTCTCCGTCTTGCTCTTCCGCCCCGTGAACGTATCCCGTTTTGTTAGCAGATATAAAGGTTAGATTTTCCGTTTCGTATTTTATTTTACCCGAAATTCCCTTTATTGTTTCATCTTCTGAAAGAATATAAACGTTGATAGTTCCGTCTTTACCCTTTTCATAATCTATTGAAAGCTCTTTTTGGAATGGGGATTTTACCGTATTTGCAACGGAAACCGTTTTTTCGTTTCCTAATATTATCTCTTTATACGTAAAAAGGTCTGCAACGTCAATAGCTCCTGTGTTGCTGAAATCTGCACTTTTTATATAAACCGCTTCTGCATCAGTTTTTCCCGAAAGAAAACTTGCTTCAACAAGGTCTCCAACGTCAACGTCTCCGTCTCCGTTACAATCTCCCATAACGGAAATGAGAAGGCTGTCGAGAATATCTCCGTTTTTGCCGAGAAGGGCAATTTTCATTCCCGTTTTAACAATTCCCGAAGCATTTTTTTCTCCATCGTAAACAACCGTGTTTTCTCTCAGAGAGACGTCAAGAGAGTTTATAAGGGAAGAAACTGTCATTCCCGAAGGAATTTTGAAAAGTATTCCGTTTGTTCTGTCTATCTCCATATATGACGGAGAGAAAACGAGCATTGACGAAAGAACGGAAATTTTAGCAGAGGTGAATACTCTACCGTCAATAGTTGCGGCGAATACCTTTGCTTCTCCCGCTTTCAATCCCGTAACAA
Source organism: Eubacteriales bacterium (assembly GCA_045578045.1). GTDB lineage: Bacteria > Bacillota > Clostridia > Oscillospirales > CAG-382 > SIG653. The sequence goes on from JAZNJM010000102.1 coordinate 17,374, forward strand.
TGCCTTCTTTTGAAACTGATATAATATCAGAATCCGTATAAAACATAATATCCTCAGAGGGAGAACCGTTTGGAAGAAACTCAACCTCAAGGTTTAAAGTGTCGTTTATCTTAATTGCCTTATCTCCGCCCTTGATTCGCAAGGAAGAAAGAGAAGCGTTTATGGAAAATCTTATTTCGGTCTTTACTCCATAAGGGAGAATAACCGTTAAAATATGATTTCCCCCTTGGGAAAGCTCTTTTCCGCTTACTATTTTTTTCCCGTCTACAAAGCCCATTCCTTTTGAAAATACGGGGAAAACGCTTTTATTGTATATTACGCCATTTTCAACACCCGAAATTTCAGGCATAGAGCCTAAATCTCCGCCGTATACGTTTCTATGCATATAAACGCTTTTTCCGCTGAAGAGATATAGCGTTCCCGAATCGCTGAAAGAAAACGCATCTCCCGAAAGCTCTGTGTTGCTTATGAATTTTCCCCCGCTGAAAAGTCCTTTTGCGGTTACGAAGGTGTCGAAGGTTCTTCCGTATATTTTCGCTGTGCAAGAAGCAGAAATGCCTCCGTTTCTTGCAAGATACGCAACGGTATTTATATATAAATACGTATTGTCGCAAAAAATATCCGTTGCCTCATATTCAAGAACACGCTCATATTCAACCTCAAAAGAAGGAAGATGAAACGAAGTTAAGGTTGTATAAAAGCTCTTTGAATTAACCGTATATAAATTGTTTCCATCTTTTGAAAGAACAGCAGAAACGTATTCTCCGTCTATGTCGCTCCATACGTGTTCACCGTTCTTTCGGTATAGGTAAATCGAACCGTTACCAACGAATGAAACGTACTCGCTTGAAACTGATAATTTCTCAACCTTGCAAGGTGCGTTGTATATTGTTATTTTCCTGTCTGAGATATTATAAACAGCAATATAATCAAAGTCTTTTGAGTATATATAAAGGCGTTCACCGTCTGTTTCAATTCCCGTTGGAATAAAGGGGAGGAAAGAATTTGAAATATATTCAAGGGATTCTGAAAAAACGTATAATGCGTTTTCTTTACCGAAAGCATATATTTTTCCATTAACCAAAAGAGAACCGCATATGTTTTTTGAGAGATAAACGTGGTCTGTGAATCCAACGCCAACTCCCGCCGAAGATGCGGCTTCATTACATATTGCAGAAGGAAGGCTTTTGGAAACGTATATTGAAACGTCACCAAATGCGGCGCAATATATTCCGTTTTCAAAGCTCACCGAGGAAAGCTCTATTCCGTGAAAACCAAGGGGTTCAAAGGTTTCTGTGTTATATATTCCCTTTTCTGTTGTGAGATTAACTCCGTCAAAATGCAAAGCCTTAGAATCAAAGGTTGAAAAGACAGTTTTCTCCTTTTCAACAGAAAAAACGTTTCCTCCGTATGCAATTTTTCCGTTTTTGAAAATAAATCCGTTTTTCGTCATACTCTCGAAAGAGAACATTTTCATACTTTCACCCGATATTGGAGAAACGTATACTTTTCCGTCTTCTTTTTTTCCGAAAGCAATGGAGTCTGTTATTTCATCATATGAAATAACGTCTGGTATACTTCTCAGAAAACAAACGTCTGTCTCTTCTATATTTGAAAAGTCAACGAGAGATATTTTTTTAATATTTCCTGAGGTTATAGAGCTGCTTTCTGCAACGTATAGATCGTCTTTGTGAAATTCTGCCGAAGAAACGGGAAATTCAAATTTATAAACCTTTTGAAGATCTGCTGTTGTTGTGATTTTTTCAGATTCAATAGCAAAAATATGATTAGTTCCACATATATAAAGGTGTTTTGAACCAAAATGAACGTCTTTAACGTTTTCGCCTACGTTTATATATTTAACGAGCTTTAAGGTTTCTTTATTAAAAATTCTCAGTCCGCGGTTTAAATTGTTCCAAACTACCAAAACTTCGTTTCCGTATATTCCAAAAGCGTTTGACATTGACGTATCTGAAACAGAATATTTATATGGGTTTTCTTTGTCGTTTTCTTCTTCTATATCGTATGAAATTATAAAGTTAACAGAGGTTTTTATATTTCCGTTTTGTCTTATGAGCAAGGTATGCTGTCCTTCCTCAAAAACTGTAAATTCCGAAGGCATTTCCTTTCCGTTGAGAAATATTTTACCGCCCGTTGCAACGTTTATTCGTTTTGGCGTTGAATATATCTCTCCGTTTTCAACGCCCTTTATTTCAGGGGGTGCAATGGATAAATTAAACTCAAAGGTTTTTGTGTTTCCGTATGGACCTGTTAAAACAACCGTATGCTTTCCGTCTGACGTAATTCTATCACCCGAAAAATATGGGAATCCGTTAAGCGTTGCCGTCCCGTATGAAAAAGAAACGTATGAATATCCGTCTCCGTCCTTTAAAGAACAAGTTAGGGGAATGTTGTCTGTTGTGAATTTAACAACAGAAGCCTTTTCTCCGTCTGTAACCGTGAGAACGTGTTCTCCCGTATGTTTGCAAAGAGAACCGCTTGAGAAAGCATCTCCGTCTAAAACCGCCGTTCCTCTGTTGAAATAAAGGTAAACGTTATCATAATAAACTTTTCCGTTTTCAACCCCCGAAACAAGAGGATAGTTTGCGTATTTTATAACCTTTTCGGGAGAGATTATCCCTGCTCCTGTTTCCATTCCCGAAGGACCTTTTGCGTGTTCTGAAATAAGATAGTCAAATTGGTCTGAGGTTGCTTTAATTCCATCGTCAAGGGCAGAAAGCATAAGAGCCGCAACGCCGCTTATATACGCCGAGGAAAAAGACGTTCCCGAATCCCACGTATATCCTCCTCCGCTTTGCAAAAGGGCAAGTCCGCTGCCTGGGGCACAAATATCAACCGCATCATTATGCTGAGAGAAAACACAGCTTTTTCCTGCTTCGTCAACTGCTCCAACGCTTATAACTCCGTCATATGAGGCGGGATAACATTTCATTCCCGCATATTCGCTGTGGTTTCCTTCATTTCCCGAAGCGGCAACTAAAATACATCCCTTTGAAACAGCATATTTAACCGCCTTTTCTTCACTTTCAAGTTTTTCATAGCTTCCAAGGCTCATATTTATAATATTTGCTCCGCTGTCTGCCGCAAGATAAAGGGAATCGATAAAGTCTGACGTGTATATTTTTCCTTCTTCGTCTGTTATTTTCAAGGGGAGAACGGTACATTCGGGGGCAATACCCGCACAACCTATTCCGTTGTTATTTCGTGCGGCAATAATTCCCGTAACCTTTGTTCCGTGTCCCGTTGCATCGTTTTCAACAACGCTTTTTCCCTTTTCATAATCATATCCAGGGAGTATATTTGCTCCAAACAAATCTTCGTGGTTTCTGTCTATTCCACTGTCTGCAACCGCAATTATGATTTTTTTATCTCCGAATCCATATTCCCAAGTGTTTTGCATTTCAAGAATTTCAAGCTCATACCCTCCGCTATAGGTATCGTTTGGATAAAAGGCGGAAAGAGTTTTCAATTCGTCTTTTTCGGCTGAATCTATCAGACTTGTATTCTTTTTAAGAAAACCGTTTTCTGAGGATATATCGTTTTTCGAGAGGTAAACGAGAAACGTTCTTTCTTTGCTTTCAGCAAGAAGTCTGAAGCTATATCCCTTCAAGGCTTTTTTAATTTCTGATAACGAAGCGGTTTTCTTGAAGCAAACTATATATCTTTCAGTTTCACCAACTCCTTTTTCGCTAAGAGTTCGAGTTGATTTCAATATAGTTGTTTTTCTCTCTCCCATTGCAGATTCAATTATTTTTCTGCGCAAGGAATCTTCGCTTTCAAACTCATTACGGTTAAAAGCGAAGGCTGTGGATGAAATTGTATTTATGACCATAAACGCTCCCAAACAAACGGAAGCAAAACGGGAAAATATTGTTTTTTTCATTTCTGTTATATTTCTTTATTTATTTCTCTTTATTATTCAGAAACCGAAACGTTTCTTTTGAAAAAACTTTTTTACTTGCTTCTCACAAGGGCAGACTCTTTTCCTGTTACAATAAGTCCGCTTTTCGCACCCTTTGTTCCTTGAATAAGAACCGTTTCGGCGTTACCTTTTTTATAAATAAATTCAATATGCTTTGGTTCAATATTATTATTTTTCATTGCACAAATAAGCTCTATAAGTCTGTCGGCTCTGAAAACCGCAAAGAACTTTCCGCCAAATTTAAGGCAATATGAAGCCGCACGGCAGAAATCGTCAATAATTCCGTTCATTTCGTGCCTTGCTGTGAGCTTTTCTCCAACCTCGCTTTCTTTTCCGCTTCCTTTTTTGAAATAGGGAGGGTTAAGAGTAACGAAATCGGCACTTTCCATAGGATATAGGTTTTTTATATTACGAATATCTCCGTTAATCGGGGTGAAGCTGTTTTCAAATCCGTTTTTCTTTGCGTTGTGAACCGCAAGGGAATAAAGGCTTTTTTGTATCTCAATTCCGTGTATATGCTTTCCCTTGTTTTCGGAAAGGAGAAGCAGAGGTATAACTCCGCTTCCCGTTCCTAAATCAACGCCTTTTTCGTTTCTTAAAACGTTAACGAATTTTGAAAGCAAAACGGAATCCGTTCCCATTCTGAATCCGTTTTTACGTTCAAGTAAAACGACCTTTTCATTTATGGGGCTTTTTTCGTATATATCTTCGTTTAAAAAATCATATTCTTCAAAATTGGATTTTTGTTCTGCTCCAATGCTTTCTTTTTCTGATAAAGCCACTGAGCTTTCAAGGCTGTTTTTTTCTGATAAAGCCACTGAATTTTCAAGGCTTTCTTTTTCTGATAAAACCGCTGAGCTTTCAATGCTTTCTTTTTCTGATAAAGCCGATGAATTTTCAAGGCCTTCTTCCTTCAATAAATCCGATGAATTTTCAATGCTTTCTTCCTTCAATAAAACCGATGAATTTTCAAGGGTTTGAGTTTTTGAATAATCCCACATAGCTTAATCCTCAGCTCCGTCTCCGCCCAAAATTTCATCCCAAGGATTTTCAGAAGGTTCTTCTTCTTTTGCGTGGTAATGCTCAATACAAACTCTGTTGTATGGCTTCTTTATGGAAGAGCTAAGACCAAAATATTTAACTCCTTCATATTCGGGAAGGTTTGCATAGAATGGGAGAGAGGTCTTTTGCGGGAAAACGTAGTCTGCTGGGATTGGGTAATACAAATACTGTGAATCACTGACGGAAACGTATTTATCAAAGGCTCTGTAGTTAAGTCTGAGGGCAACCTTTTTCGTTGATGGACAAGAGCAACCGTGGAAAGAAACAGCCTTTGTTGACGTATCCCAATCAACTAAAATATGCTTATCACAAGTTGCTGTGGGCTGTGTTCCTATGGCAAAATATCCCTCTTCAATACAGCTTCCACCGTTTATTTCACAATAAAGGTCTTTTGAACAGTTTGCGCTTGGAAGCATTCCCGAAACTGTGCAATATTTAACCTTGATAATTCCCGTTGGAACGTCAAAGGCTTTTTTATATTTTTCTCCATCTTTTTCAAGGGTTTCGTATATGAGCTTCATAACGTTATCCCAAAGGGAGAGGGCGGGGTTTACTGAATATCCACTGAGAGCTTTGTTGTTATCATATCCAAACCAACAAGCTCCAACGTATTCGGGGGTAAGTCCAACGAAATATCTGTCTCTGTCATCGTTGGTTGAACCTGTTTTTGCAGCAACCTGAATGCCATATTTGTTGTCAACCGTAACTCTGTAACCCGTACCTGCCGCGCTTGAAACAACGTTTCTCATAATTGAGTTCATAACGTATGCTGTTTGCTCTGAGAGGGCGGTTGTAACTCTTCCCGTTTTGTCTGAAAGAATTATATCTCCTCTTGTGTTTCTCACTTCCGTATAAAAACGAGGTGTATAAGATTCGCCTCCGTTTGCAAACATACAGTATCCCGAACACATTTCAAGAGTTGTAACGCCATATGTGAAAGCACCGAGAGCCATAGGAGAAACTGCAATATCTGAAAAGGTTGAATTTGAAACCATCGTACTTGCAACGGGACTTGTGAATCCAAGGGTTTCAGTTAAAAATTCAAAACATTCCTCAGGAGTTAATTTATTAACAAGGGCAACGGGAATTGTGTTGAGGGATTTCATAACCGCATAGTTAACGGAAATTAGTCCTTTGAATCCCGAAGGCGTGTTTCCCGGCCAATATTTGTTGTCTAACTTCATTGTTGGAATATCGTCAACTGCACTTCCAAAGGTTATAAGTCCTTTTTCAATAGCAAGAGAATAAACCGTGAGAGGTTTTATGGAAGAACCGCATTGACGTTTACTTTGCGTTGCTCTGTTAAGTCCTCTGCTTTCTTTCTTTTCTCCTCTTCCGCCAACAAGACCTAAAACGTCTCCGTTTTCGGGGTTCATAATAACCATAGCAGCTTGAGGTTTAACTCCGCCAACAGAATCTTCCTTTTCACCTTTAAGGAAAAGATATTTGCTTGTATCGTCTTCAAAAACTGTTTCAAGAGCGTTTTGAACTGTTGGATCAAGGGTTGTTATAATTTTAAGACCGCCTGAGAACACCATTCTTGTTGCCGTTGTGTAGTCGTAGTTATATTGCTCTGCAAGGTCTTCAATAACTGCGTCTATAACAGCGTCAATATAATAAGAGTGAACGGTTTCTTCATAATCTTCTTCTATTTCGTTTTTAAGCTCAAGGGGAGTTTCTTTTCCTTCAAGATATTGCTCTTCTGAAATATATCCCTGCTCAAACATAAGTTTTAAAACGAGGTTTCTTCTGTCTCTGTTATGACCTGGGTTTCTTAAAGGATCGTATTTCGTTGGGGATTTTGGAATAGATGCAAGAGCCGCACATTCAACGAGGGTTAAATCTTTTATATCTTTTCCAAAATATTCAAGAGCAGCCGCCTTAACACCGTTAGTTCTCTGAGAGAGATATATTGTGTTTAAATACATCTCCAATATTTCGGGCTTTGAATATTTCTTTTCAACGTTCAACGCTCTTAAAATTTCTTGAATCTTTCTTTCAACGGTTTGCTGGTCGTCTCCCGAAACGTTTTTAATAAGCTGTTGGGTTATTGTTGAACCGCCCGAACCGTCTCCCGATGGAGAGAAGAAGTTGAGAACAGCGTTACCCGTTCTTCTTATATCAACTCCGTTATGTTCAAAGAAACGCTTGTCTTCAACGGCAAGAAACGCACTGATGAGATATGGAGATGACTTCATTTCTTCATATTCTGCCCAAAGTCTGTTTTCTCCGCCGTGAAGTCTGTCTTCTTCAAGCTCAACTTCATTTCCCATTTTGTCTATATAGTAAATAGAGGTTGAAAGACTGCTCTCAAATTGAAGATTGTCAAGCCCCGTATATTCAGCGTCAACAAATTCGTTAACGTACATAATAAGCGCCGCACCAACGGCAATACCCGTAACCGCACCAATCATAAGAATGGTGAAAACAACGTTTATAACGTATGTGAAAAGTTTATAAAGAATAAATAATGCAATTTCAAGAGGATATGCCAACGTTCCTTTGAAGATTTTTATTCCCGTGCTTTTAAACTTCCTTTTTGAAGCCGAAGGAGTTTTCCAAAAGCTGTTTTTGCTCTTCTTTTTCTCCTTTCTGTTTTTTGGTTGTTGGTTTTTCGTTTCTGAAACGTTTTCGCCCTTTTTTTGTTCGTTTGAGGTGTCAGAGCTTTCTGAAACGTTTTCGCCCTTTTTTTGTCCTTTTGGCGTTTCAGCGTTTTCGTTGTTTTCGTTCAGAAATTTGTTTAAGTCTAATTTTTCTGTACTCATTTGTTTTTCCTTTCCAAAGCCTTGAGCTTAACGTTATCTTTTCCGAGAATTTTTTCAAGCTCTTCTATTTTTTCGTGAGAAGATATGAAAAATTTATCTTTAAGCTGGGCAACCTTGTTTGTTTCCGAGTCGTATATTCTGATAATGCTTCCCGTTTTGTTTTCTGAAAACATTTCCAAAACTTTTTTCAGACTGTTTTTATTATTATCCGTTATTTTTATATATAATACGTGAGTTTCAGAGCTTTCCTCTTTTTCAGAACCTTGTTTTTTACTTGCGTTAGAAAAATGGTTGTAAAACTCAACCCCCGTATATTCTTTTTCAAAAAGTCTTAACTCTTTATCAGAGTATTCTTCAAGATTTTGTCTTTTATATTTTATGCTTTCCTCGTTGTCAAAGGATAAAGTCATCTGATTTTCAGAGACAAAAGCACCCGCCCCAGAAGAAGAATTTTCTTCACAGAGCTTTGCAAGAACAGAACGTTTTTCACCAAAAACGTCAAAAGCACCCGATTTAGCAAGAGCAGTTAACGCAAAAACTCCCATAGATGAACCGATTCGTGATATAAAATCGTCTGCACTTTTGAAATTTCCGTTCTTTTTTCGTTCTTTTACAATTCTTTCACCAAAAGAACCAACGCCCTTTATGGCTGAGAGGGAATATCTCACCCCTTCTTCAAAGGGAATGAAATTTTCTTCCGAGCTGTTAACGCAAGGGGGGAATAATTCAACGCCCAATTTTCTCATATCAAGAGCATATTCGCATATTTTGTTAAACTGTCCTTGAACACTGTCGAGTTTTGCAGAAAAATATTCTTTTGGATATATTTTTTTAAGATACGCCGTTTCATATGAAAGTAAGGCATATGCTGAGGCGTGGCTTTTGTTGAATGCATATTTTGAAAATCCACAAATATCGTCAAATAGCTTTGAAGCTGTTTTTTCGTCTATTCCGTTTTTTTCGCACCCCTCAACAAATTCCCGCTTTTCATTCATCATAAGGGATTTATCTTTTTTTGCCATAGCACGTCTTACAACGTCTGCTTTCCCAAGGGAAAACCCTGCTGTATCTCTGCAAAGCTGCATTATCTGTTCTTGATATATAGGACAGCCATACGTGCTTTTTAAAGCGTTTTCAGCCTGTGGAACGGGATATTTTACGCTTTCTGGATTTTGCCTTCCCCTTAGATATGCTTCAATATATATTTTCGGTCCTGGTCTGTATAGAGAAATAAGCGCTGTCAGGTCTTGAAGATTTTGCGGTTTCATCTTTTTGAGAAGCTCTTTCATCTGAACGCCTTCAAGCTGAAAAACTCCCGCACTGTTTCCTTCTGAAAGCATTTGATAAACAGACTTATGAAAGGGCGGTTTTTTTTCGTATATTTCTTTTCCGCCTTTTTTAACCAGCTTTTTTGCTTTATCAATAACAGTTAAATATTTTATTCCTAAAAAATCAATTTTCAACAGTCCCAACTTTGCACAAGTGTTCATAGAAAATTGTGAAATGTTTTCAATCTCTCCGTTTTCGCCCTCTATTGCCATTAGGGGAACGTGGATTGAAACGTTTCTTTTAGTCATAATAACTCCCGATGGGTGTGGAGAAACAGCTCTTGGTCTGCCCTCAAGGAGTTTACATAAATTTATTGCTTTTTCTGACGTTTTATCCGTTTTATATAGGTTATAAAGCTCTCTGCTTTCCTTTAAGGCTTCATCAACGGTTATTCCCGTTTTTTCGGGAATAAAACCAATAAGACGTGTTGCATCCCAATTAAGATATTTTGCAACGTCTCTTATACATTGTCTGAAAGCAAATTTTGAATAGTTTGCAATTCCGCAAACGTGCTTTCTTCCGTATTTGTCTTTAACGTAACGTATAATCTCTTGTCGTCTTTCGTCTCCGAAATCAATGTCAAAATCGGGCATAGAAACTCTTTCCTCGTTGAGAAAGCGTTGAAAAAGAAGTCCGTTTTCAACGGGATCAACTGCGGTTATTCCAATGCAAAAAGCGGTTAAACTTCCAACTCCCGAACCTCTTCCCGGACCTACGGGAATCCCTTTGCTTTTTGCAAATGAAACGAAATCCTCCGTTATGAGAAAATAGTCTGCAAAGCCCATAACTTCAATTACGTCAAGCTCTTCTTTTAAGCGTGTAATATATTCCTCTTTTTCAGAAAGTCCCGCTTTTTCAAGTCCCAAAAACGCCTTTTCACGCAATATCCCTGGAGGATCAAACTGCGGAAAAACAGGAAGATGAAGCATATCCGTTTCAAATTCACCCTTACACATTCTTCCTAATCTACAAGTGTTTTCCCAAACGTATTTAAGATGAGAAAATAAGCCTTTAAGCTCTTCGGGCGTTCTTATATAACATTCTTTTCTTTCTTCTGTTTCGGGGGAAATAAAACCGTTTTTTATGGTGTCAAGCAAAACGAGAGCTTCTGCGTTTTCTTTTTTGGTGAGATAAACGGGGTTTGCTATAACGCAATTAACAAAGTTTTTTCTGCAAAAATTATATAGTTTGAAGGATTTTTCTTCGCTTTCCCAAGGCATTCGCTCAAGACCAACGTAAAAATTGGGAAAATCGTCTCTCAGCTTTTGCAAAACCCTTTCAGCTTTATATTCGCTTTTTTGGTGTTTTTCATATATAGAATTAAATCCAACCGCTATTGCAACAACGTTTTCAGAATATTTTTCAAAAATACTTTCGGGAACAAGTCCGCTTTTTTCCGTCATAGCAAAGGACGAAAAAACGTTTATATCTGAAATTCCGTCATCGTTCATAGCAATGATAATAAGTGAAACCTTTTCCCCCTTAACAAAAGAGGTTATTTCACATCCAATCAATGGATTTATGCCTTTTTGCCTTGCGTATTCTGAAAATTCAAGGCTGCCCGCAAGCGTTCCAACGTCCGTTTTCGCAACGGCGGCGTAGGAAAGCTCAGAGGCTCTTTCTGCCAATTCTTCAAGTCGGCATTCCCCTGTGAGCATAGAATATTCAGTATACACTCGCAAAAGTGTCATTCAGCTTCCTCCGTATTTATGTTTTTCGCCATAGTTATAAGTTTTTTCAGTCTGGAATTTAACCCCGATTTACTAACGGGAAAATTTGAAAGTGAAACAAGTTCGCTAAGAGCTGCTTCTGGGTTTGCCTCCCTTAACTCTGCCACTTCCCTTAACTCTTTTTTTAAACTGTCTATCATATTGTATTTTCTTAAAATTTTAATCGCTGAAAGCTGTTCTTCCGCTGCCGCTGTTGCCCTTTTTAGATTTGCTATATCTGCATTACATTCCCTTTGTATACGTGCCCTTTCCGTTGCAACAACGCTACATTCAAAAACCCTTATTGCAAAGGGCGTTGCCTTGCAATATGCAAGAAATCCTCCAACGCTTTCATAACTCTTGTAATAAATACATTTTTTTCCGTTAATAACAGAAACCTTTGGAGCTGCCCTTTCGTTTAAAACAGAAAGAACCGAATCATATGCATTTTCAGACGGATAAAGAAAAAGCTGAAAGCCTTTTTCGGGATTGCTCATAGTTCCGCAAGAGCAAAAAGTTCCCGCTATATATTGCTCTGCACAGCGTTTGCATTTGGCTTCAAGGGGTTCTCCGTTTAATCCCGCTTCAAACGCTTCTTTGCAACAGCTTCGTGCCGATTTGTTTTCTTCGTTCAGAAAAAATTTAACTTCCTTTGCAAATGACATTTTTAATCCTTGTAGTTTTAATTCTTGAAGTTTTCAATATTTTTTAGTTTTAATTCTTGTGATTTTTCAATGCTTTTTAGTTTTAATTCTTGTGATTTTCAATGCTTTTGAAGTTCAATTCTTATCAATAATTCTTGCTTCTTTTTCGAGATGAACACCAAATTTTTCAAAAACCGTTTTTTCAACCGTGTCTGCAAGAGATAAAATATCTTTTGTCGTTGCATTTCCCTTGTTGATAACGAATCCCGAATGTTTTTCAGAAACTTGTGCTCCTCCAAAAGAAAAGCCTTTAAGTCCTGAATCTTCAATAAGTTTTGCGGCAAAATATCCTTTCGGGCGCTTGAAAAAACTTCCAACGCTTGGATATTCAAGAGGTTGTTTTGACCTTCTTCGTTCCATAAGGTCATCCATCAAGCCTTTTATTTCATCTTTGTTTCCTTTTTTTAGTCTGAACGTTGCACTTACGAGTATTAATTTTTTACTTTGCAATATGCTGTATCTATATGAAAAATCCATATCCTTTGAATAAAGAGTTTTTTCCATACCATTTTCGTCTATACAACGGCACGAATAAAAAACGTCTTTAATTTCTCCGTCATACGCCCCTGCGTTCATAAACACCGCACCCCCAACAGTCCCAGGTATTCCGTGAGCAAACTCAAGACCTGTGAGAGAATTATCAAGGGCGGTTTTCGCAAGAATCCCTAAAGAAGAACCCGCTTGTGCTGTCAAATACGTATATTGAGAAACAGAATCTTCTAAATATTCCGAATCCTTTGAATTTTTATCGTTTTCTAAACGCTCTGAATTGTTTAAATTTGTTTCGTTTTCTAAACGCTCTGAATTGTTTAAATTTGTTTCGTTTTTCAAACGCTCTGAATTGTTTAAATTTGTTTCGTTTTCTAAACGCTCTGGATTGTTTAAATTTGTTTCGTTTTCTAAATGCCCTGAATTGTTTAAATTTGTTACGTTTTTCAAACGCTCTGGATTAATTGAATTTCTATCGTTTTCTAAACGCTCTGAAACCTTTGAGCTTGTATCGTTTCCTGAAAATTCTGAATCGTTTATTTCCGCTTTTAGAAGACTTTTTGCATCTTCTTTTGATAAAACGGAAATTTTTTTCATCTTCGTTGTTAGAATAATAGTTTTGTCAACTCCCTCATCGGGAAAAATAACGTTTGAGCAATTACCAAAAACATATGCGTTTTCAAAGGTCTTTATTGCTTCAATAAATCCTTCTTCGGTTAGGGGAAAAACAATTTTTTTGGCGTTTCCTCCCGTTTTTATGTATGAGTATTTGGAAAGAGATTCGTTTTCAATTATTTCAAAACCATTTTCTGTTTTTTTGTCCATAAAAACAACTCCCTACTATATATGGTTAATTCAGCTAATTTCTTAGTGTATCATTATTTCAGCCAATTACTTTATATACCGTTAATTCAGCTGATTTCTTTATATCATTAATTCGCCAATTACTTTATATACCGTTAATTCAGCCTGTTTATAATTTGACAACAGACTAATAGTATTATTATTCAGTATAGTATTATACACCAAACCTTTCAAATAATAAAGAGGTTTTTTAAAAAAAGTTATAATATTTTTTTATATTATCTTTTAATGATAGAATTTTAAAAGAAAATGTTTAAAAAAGGAAAAATAAGAACAGATTTAAGGCTGTAAAAAAACTTGGTTTTTTACAGCCCCGATTGTGTCTTGATGAAAAAAGTCTTTCGTAAAAAGTAGGTAAATTAAAAAACGGTTCTCTGTGTGATTTATATGTCTTTATAAGATATAACTTTGTAATTATTCTTTAGATATAACTTTATAATTCTTTTGTGAGAGCTTTTCTTATTTAGAAAATAGCTTTCTCAAAATGGGAACTAAAAAAGCGGGTGGTTTTATAACGTATAGTTTCAAAATGACTCACCTCCTTAAATCAAAAGGTCAATTGATGATAATAATACCTGCTGTAACGATAACGAGGGATAAAATGCAAACGAGAACGAATGAGGGAAGAATACAAGAAAGAAGAAGTCCTGCCCCAAAGGTAATAAGTGCCCCGCCCCAGAAATGTTTTATGTGTCTCACGCATCTCCCTCCTGAAAAATTCAGTTGTTTCATAAAGTCCTTCCTAAAAACTTTTTTTATGATAAATTTTGATTTTACGGTAAAAATACTTCTTTTTTTATCAGTATATTCAGAAAAATAAAAAAGGTTATAAATACTTTATAAGTCGAAAAAACAACGTTTTTACATCTGAATTTTTAAAAAAGCAAATAGAAAGATGTTTTAATGTAAATTAAAAACGCTTATTTTTATTGAAATTATACAAAAACCAATATTCAAAACAAGGTGCTTTTGACATTTTAAGAAAACATAATTTTTTTTGAAAAAAGGTATTGCAAAATTGGTTTTAGTGTGGTATAATCTATCTCGCGGTTGAGAGAGACCGCCTGAACGCAACAAAGCCCAATGTGGTCCGGTAGCTCAGTTGGTTAGAGCGCCAGCCTGTCACGCTGGAGGTCGTGGGTTCGAGCCCCATCCGG
>JAZNJM010000103.1:0-10243 GCA_045578045.1 Eubacteriales bacterium
TCTTTAACAGCGAGGGTCCACCCGTTCCCATTCCGAACACGGAAGTTAAGCTCGTCTGTGCCGACAATACTCGGTTGGAAGCGACCCGGGAAGATAGGTCGATGCTGACACCAAGGGAAGTCATAATAGACTTCCCTTGGATTGAATAAAATTTATAAGGGCTTTTAGCTCAGTTGGTTAGAGCAACCGGCTCATAACCGGTCGGTCCGGGGTTCAAGTCCCTGAAGGCCCACCAAAAAAGGCGGGGCTGTGTAATACAGCCCCAATACTTTTAATCAAATATAGGGGTATAGCTCAGTTGGTAGAGTCGCAGTCTCCAAAACTGTTGGTCGTGGGTTCAAGTCCTACTGCCCCTGCCAAAAACGACAGGTTTTGACCTGTCGTTTTTTCATCCATTGCGAAAGCAATGGAATATCATTTTCGTAAGGCGTATATCATCATCAGAAGCGTGTATCTCATCAGCAGTAGGCTGTATTTTCTTTTGCAATGATGATATACAAAGGTAAGCCGTTGAGGATATGCAAACTTCTTTTTAATGATATACAAAGCGTATGCCTTGATTTGTACGAGGGTTCATATTCATACGCAAAACTGCCAAAATTTAGTTTATGTAATTTAAAATTTAGTTTATGGACTCCTCTATATCATAAACGCTGGTTAATTTGCAACATAAATGCATATTAACCAGCGTTGTATCGTATATATAGAGTTTAATAAAATAATGATTATTAATCGTCTTGTATGTCTTTTTCGGATATAACTATTTTCTTTAATTTTTTGTTAGATGGTGCATCGTACATATATTTGAGCATTAACTTTTCCATAATAGCACGAAGACCTCTTGCACCTGTGTTAAGTTTTTTTGCTTTTAATGCAATTTTTTTAATTGCATCATCTGTAAATTCAAGGTTAATACCATCAAATTCAAAGAGCTTTTTATATTGTTTAATCAGAGAATTTTTGGGTTCAGTTAAAATTTTAATATATGCTTCTTCGTCAAGAGGATTTAAAGTTACAAGAACAGGAATTCTTCCTACAAGCTCAGGTATCATTCCAAATTTTATAAGATCGTGTGGGGTAGTATTTGAATATGATGAAGCATCTGCTTTGGCTTTAGAAGAAATACTTTCCGTTCCGTAACCAATAAGTTGTTTTCCCATTCTCTTTTCAATTAAGGAAGTAAGTCCGTCAAATGCACCGCCGCAAATGAAAAGAATATTTGACGTATTTATCTGAATATATTCTTGGTTTGGATGTTTTCTTCCGCCTTGAGGAGGAACGTTTGAAACTGTTCCTTCAAGAATTTTCAGAAGGGTTTGCTGAACGCCTTCACCAGAAACATCTCTTGTTATAGAACGGTTCTCGCTTCTTCTTGCTATTTTATCTATTTCGTCAATATAAATAATACCTTTTTCAGCTTTTTTTACGTCGAAATCCGCTGCTTGAATTAATCTTAAAAGAATATTCTCAACATCTTCGCCAACGTAACCAGCTTCTGTTAAGGTAGTAGCATCTGCAATAGCAAATGGAACAGAAAGAGTTTTTGCCAACGTTCTTGCAAGAAGTGTTTTTCCAACGCCTGTTGGACCTAAAAGTAAAACGTTACTTTTTTCAAGCTCAACGTCAAATGAAGCAGAATCTTCTTCAGAACTTTTTTCTTTAGAAGTTTTTTTCTTTCCCTTTTTGGTTTCTTTTATATCGTCCTTAAGAGAGAGAATGCGTTTATAATGGTTATAAACTGCAACAGCAAGAGTCATTTTTGCTTCGTCCTGACCAACTACGTATGAGTCAAGAACGGCTTTAATTTCTTCGGGTTTTGGCAACGTTTCGTAAGTTAATTCATTCTCTGCAATATTAGCTTCTTTAGGCGTATTTTTTTGAGCGTATGCTTCACTTATTTCAGTACACATCGTAATACACGCTGAGCAAACATCAATGGAAAAACCATTTAAATCTAAGGATGACAAATCTTTAGTGTGATTTCCACACAGAGAACATATTTTTGAATTATTAGCCATCTGGCACTCCTTTAACGCTTATCTATTACTTTATCAATAAGACCATATGCCAAAGCTTCCTCTGCTTCAAAGAAGTTGTCTCTGTCAGTGTCTGCTTCTATCGTTGCAAGATCTTTTCCTGTGTTTTCAGAAAGAATTTTATTTAGCTTGTTTTTCATTCTTGTAATTCTTTCAGCGTGAATTTTGATATCAGATGCCTGACCTTGCATTCCGCCCAACGGCTGATGAATCATAATTTCACTGTTAGGAAGTGCCATTCTTTTTCCTTTAGCACCTGCTGATAAAAGGAATGCACCCATACTTGCAGCCATACCTATACAAATTGTGCATACATCGCATTTTATATAGTTCATTGTGTCATATATAGCCATTCCTGCTGTTATAGAACCTCCTGGGGAGTTGATATAAAGATAAATATCTTTTTCGCTGTCTTGGGCTTCAAGAAAAAGAAGCTGAGCAACAACGAGAGATGCGGTTGTGTCGTTAACTTCATCGCAAAGAAAAACGATTCTATCATTCAAAAGTCTTGAATATATATCGTATGCTCGTTCTCCTCTTTCTGTTTGTTCAACAACATTTGGTACTAATGCCATAGTATTTTCCTTTCTAAATGTTCAATATGTTTGTTTAATAACGTATCTACAACTTTATGAAAAAAGTTGTAGATACTCGTAAAAAAGCTATTTAGATGTATTAGATTATTCTGCAACAGAATTTTCTTTAACAAAATCGAATGCTTTTCTGAAAGTTATCTGGTCTGCAATAGCACTTTCAGGAAGTCTTTCTTTGATATCTTCTACTTTCATTTTGTATTCTTCAGAAAGAGCTGTATACTCTTTTTCGAAATCTTCTGCTGTTGGAATTATATTTTCAGCTTTTGCAATATATTCCAATGCTAAAGAGCGTTTAATTCCTTTAATTGCACGTGGTTTAGCGCTTTCTCTGAGCTGCTCCATCGTTTGACCTGTGTATTGTAAATACATATTCAAATCGATGCCTTGATATTTCATATTATATTCGTATTCTTTAATAATATTGTCTACTTCAGATTCATACATACAATCAGGAATTTCGCCTTCAACGTTTTCGATAATAATATCGTGAAGTTGGTTTTCGAAAGCGATTTCAGCTTCACGTTCTTTTCTTGATTGTATCTTAGCCTTAATATCTTCTTTATATTCATCAAGAGTAGAAAATTCTGAAACGTCTTTAACGAATTCATCATCTAAAGCAGGAAGTTCATTTCTCTTAACTTCATTTACTTTAACCTTGAAAACAGCAGCTTTTCCTGCGAGATCAGCAGCGTGATAATCCTCGGGGAACGTTACGTTTACATCAACTTCATCACCGGCTTTTTTGCCGATAAGCTGTTCTTCAAAGCCTGGAATAAAGCTACCAGAACCAAGAGTGAGATTATGTCCTTTATCTTCTCCGCCTTCGAAAGCAACGTCATCAACAAAGCCTTTGTAATCTATAACAGCAATATCACCGTCAGCAGCTTCACCTTCAACGGTTATTGTTCTTGCGTTACGTTTACGAATACTGTCGATTTCATTATCAATGTCTTCATCTGTTACAGAAACAGCATTTTTGGTTGCTTTTAAGCCTTTATATTCTTTAACAGTAATTTCAGGTTTAACGAAAAATGTGAATTTAAAAACAACTCCATTTTCATCTCTTGATACAACGTCAACCTCAGGTTGAGAAACAACTGTAAAGTCTGCCTCTTCAACAGCTTTTGAATATAAAGCTGGGAGAATATTGTCTATAGCTTCTTCCTCAAAAACTCCCTTTCCATACATTTTTTCAATAATATTTTTTGGTGCTTTTCCTTTTCTAAAACCTGGAATAGCAATTTTGGAAACGTTTTTCTTATAAACGGCCATTGTTTCTTTATCTAAATCAGCCTTAGAAAGAAAAAGCTCACATTCCTTTTTGTTGGTTTCAATGTCTTTGATGTTTTGAAAACTCATTTGTTTTACTCCTTAGAATTTATGTGAATTTAATTATTATTTTTTAA
The DNA here is from genome assembly GCA_045578045.1 of Eubacteriales bacterium. Lineage (GTDB taxonomy): Bacteria > Bacillota > Clostridia > Oscillospirales > CAG-382 > SIG653. Next base: position 4,039 of record JAZNJM010000103.1, read on the forward strand.
AATAAAAAGAAATCAACTATAAAATGAATAACAGTCATTTATGCATTTTCAATGGTGCATAATACACCTCATACAATCAATAGGTATTTTATACCTTTTTTCTTAAAAAGTCAACACCTAAAAAGGAATTTTTAAAGGTTTAATCAAATATTTTTTTGTTATTTTTAACTAATTTCCAAAAAACTATTGAATATTTCATACTTTTGGGTTATAATATGAAAAATAGCATAGAATGGACTAATTCTATTTTCACGATTTTTTGACAAACAGTATAAAATTTGAATTATGGAAAAAAACGATTTTTTAAATGGCAAATCATCATTAAATAATTCATCAGTTAAAGATGATAATATTTTTGAGTCATCATTGGAAAAGTATTCATCTATCGATACAAAATGTGTTTTTCAGAAAAAAAAGAAAAAAATATTCACTCTTTCCAGATTGTTTACTTTTTTCTTGTTTACTTTTTTCTTTGGTGTTTTTATATATTCTCTATACAATATTGCAGATAATTTAATGGAGTCTCAAAGCACAGATAGTTTTTATGAATCAATAAAAATTTCAACAAGTCTTCAAAGCAAAATTCCAAAAGATGCTCCAATAAAGCAGGGATCGGCGTGTAATACTCTGTTGTCATTGTTAAACGGTGAAAAAGAGTTGATAGACTTTGACGTTGCAGAGCCTCCCGAATATTATACGGGAATATATAATTCTCTTGTTGAGCTTGAAGAACAAAATCCGGACGTATACGGATGGATTCGAATAAACGGAACTGTTGTTGATTATCCTATATTGCTTGGTAATGATAATAAATATTATATGTCTCATACTTACGATGACGTTAACAGAAGAGCTGGTTCCATTATGGCTGATTGTAGAACAAGACAGGCGTATCTTGACAATCTTAACGTTGTTATTTACGGTCATTGTATGACAGACGGAAGTATGTTCAGATGTGTAAAAGATTTTTATGATAAAACATCAACAAGAAAAGCTGTTGCTCAAAAGATGGAGATTGAAGTTATAACTCTTGATGGAGTTTATATATATAAATTTTTTGCCACGTATAGAACGCAAGACCATTCGTATATAAAAATGTCCTTTCCATCTGCGGATGAATACGTTAATTATCTTTCTCAGAGAGTTTCGTTATCACCCGTTAAGATTCCAAGGGAATATAACAAAAATTCAAGAATTATATCTTTAGTAACTTGTACAAACGTTGCGAGTGAGCCAGACGGAAGATATGTTTTAACGGGCATATTAACAGAATTTATCTCGTTTTGATTTTTTGGTATTAAATATATAATTAAAGTTTTAAATATATTGTAATGTGAGGTTAGCTTTATTCTAAATGAAAGAGATTATATATTCAAGTTCAGTTGAAGAAACAGAAAAAGCGGGATATGAATTTGCAAAAAAACTTGAAGCTGGAGATTTTGTTGCTCTCAAGGGAGATCTTGGTGCAGGGAAAACCGCTTTTACAAGAGGTATTGTTTCATATCTTGTTCCTGAATGTGCTAAATCTGTACATAGTCCTACGTTCACCGTTGTAAACGAATATGAAGGCGAGGGAATAAACGTATATCATTTTGATTTTTATCGACTTAAAAATTATGATGACTTATACGCATGTGGATTTGACGATTATTTCGAAAGAGGCGGAGTTGTCGTTGCGGAGTGGGCAGATATGTTTGAAACAGGTTGGTGTGGAAAAACGTATAACATTGAAATAATTAAAGACGAAGAAAAGAGGATTATTAATATATGTTAATTTTAGGACTTGATACAACGTCTGTAACTGCTTCTGTTTCAGTTGCAGATATTGAAAAAGGAAAAGTTAAAAAGTATTCTCTTTTTACAGTTAAAACAGCTATGAAGCATAGCGAAAATATAATGCTGATGCTGGATTCTGCTCTTAAAATGTATGGTGCAGATATATCCGATATAGAAGCATATGCAGTTACATCTGGGCCTGGTTCTTTTACGGGGGTTAGAATTGGAGTAACAACCGTTAAAGGACTTGCTTTCCCTGAAAATAAACCTTGTATTGACGTATCCTCTTTAGAAGCGGTTGCATATAATCAGACAACCTCTTCAATTATTTGCGTTTTAATGGATGCGAGAAGAAACCAGTTTTATTATTCTTTCTTTAAATGGGAAAATGATAAACTAATTCGGTTAACCGAAGACTCTGCCGACTCAGCTGACGTTATAATGGAAAAAATTTGTCAATATGAGAAAGTTGTTATTTGCGGTGATGGCGCAGATGTTTTTAAACAATTATATTGGGAGAAAGATAATATTATATACGCAAAAGATTCTGTAAGAGAGCAAAATGCTTTATCTGTTGCACTTTGCGGTTATGAAAAATACATAAAAAATGAATATATAAGCTGTTCAGAGCTTAATCCGGTTTATCTGCGTCCCTCTCAGGCAGAACGAAATGCAGATAAAAAATAAATTGAAATAGGAGAATTAAATTATGATAGCAATTGGATGTGATCACGGCGGATTTCAAATGAAAAATGAAATTATTGCATACTTAAAAGAAAAGGGAATTGAATGTACAGACTTTGGAACGTATAATGAACAAAGTTGCGATTATCCCGTTTATGCCAAGAAAGTTGCAAACGCAGTTTCAAAGGGAGAAGCTGAAAAAGGGATTCTTGTTTGTGGAACGGGAATAGGTATGAGCATTGCTGCAAATAAAATAAAAGGAGTTCGTTCTGCATCTGTAACAAATGAATATTCTGCTGAATTTACAAGAAGACATAACGACTTAAACGTTTTGTGTCTTGGCGGGAGAACTTTGGGAATAGAAATTGCTAAAAGAATTGTTGATGTTTTCTTAAATACTCCATTTGACGGAGGAAGACATTCAGCTCGAGTTGGGATGTACGAATCAGATGAATAAACAAGTATTGATTAACGTTTTAGATGAATATGCCCAAAAAAGAGAATATGCTTTGGAAGAAAATAAAAGAAAAATTGCGGCTATATATTCATCATATCCTATTCTTAAAGCTATAGATGATGAAATTGCATCTTCTGGCTTGAAGCTGATGAAAGCGTCTCTTGACGAAACGGAGCCATATGACGTTGCTCTTGAAAGAATAAAAAAAGAAACGGAAGAGCTTAAAAAACACAGAAAAGAGTTTATTACAAAGTATTCCATTAATGAAAGGGATTTTGAACCTTATTATGAATGTCCTATTTGTGAAGATAAGGGATTTATTAATAATGTGATGTGTTCTTGCTTGAAAAAAGCTGTTGCTGTTCGTTCATATAGAGCATCAGGTTTAGGAGCAGCGTTAGAATCTCAGACGTTTGATAATTTTAATTTAACTTATTATATTGCAGGAAATTCCTCAGAAGCCTTAGCATATATGAAAAATTTGTTTTCTGATGCGAAGGATTATGCATTTAATTTTGACGGAAGCGGAAATATTCTTATGATTGGCGGAACAGGATTAGGAAAAACTCATTTATCTTCTGCTATCGCTAAAACAGTTATCGGAAAGGGATATACTGTTGTATACGAAAGTGCACAGAAAATTTTTGATATATTTGAAGATAAAAAGTTTGGAAGAGATCCAGAAGCAGATACTTCAAAATTTTCTGATGCCGATCTTTTGATTATAGACGATCTCGGAACAGAAAATGTAACCCAATTCACAGTTTCTGTATTATATAATCTTATAAATGAAAGATGCAACAACTGCAAGGGAATGATTATAAATACAAACCTAACTCCAGACGAACTTAGAAATATTTATAAACCAAGAATTTTTTCAAGGCTTTTTGGTGATTTTAAGTTGATGCATTTTAAAGGAAAAGATATAAGATTGCAAAAACTCGGAGAAAAATAGAATGAAAAAGGTCTCAATTTATACAGACGGGGCTTGTAAAGGCAATCCTGGCGCTGGAGGCTATGGAACAATACTCGTTTACAATGGAAAAGAAAAAGAATTAACGGGCGGTTTCGTAGAAACTACTAATAACAGAATGGAATTAACCGCTGCTATTGTAGGCTTAGAGGCACTAAAAGAACGATGTGAGGTTATTTTATACAGTGATTCTAAGTACCTTGTTGATTCGGTAACGAAAGGTTGGGTTTATAGCTGGAGAAGTAAGGGATGGAAGAAATCAGACGGTTCAAAAGCTCTTAATATAGACTTATGGACAAAGCTTCTATCGCTTCTTGAAGAACACGAAGTATCTTTCGTTTGGGTTAAGGGACACGCAGGACATCAATACAACGAAAGATGCGATTTATTGGCTGTGAATTCTGCTGAAAAAGCAAAAGTTTTAGGAAAGGACGTTTGATTTTAGACTTTTACATAGAATATGAAACTAAAAAATTCAACTTTATCAGTTATATTATGTATGCTTCTTCTTTTGTTAAGCAGTATTTCTGGATGTGGAAATATGTTTAATATTGAAGAGTTGTATTCTTCTGAAACCGAATCTTCAGAGGATGATTCAGATTTGGAATTTGATTCTTATGAATATAATATCCCAGATAGGTATTATTCAGACGGTATCAAAAATATAGTAAAACGTTCAAGGCAAATTTATGAAATGACTTGGCTTCCTGTTCAGAATCTTACTGGATTTAACGGGGATTACGTTTTTCAACAAGGTGTAGAGGTGCGTGGTATTCCATATAGTCAGCCTGTAACTAACGGTAAATTTTTGATATATCAAGCAACACTTGATGAGTTCCTTAGTAAAAGTAAAGAAAAAGACGGTCCTTTTTATACAGAAAGGGGAACTTACGAAGAACCTTCTACATATTACGGAATGGATTGCAGTTCTTTTGTTAGTTATTCCTGGAGCTGTCGAAATCGTTTAACAGCAAAGAATTTGTCTGAATTTGGAGATTCTCTTGGTAATAAATTAAACTCTATACAAGTTGGAGATGCTCTTATAAGAACAGAATATAGTGCTCACGCTGTTCTTGTTACGGGTGTAAAAGAAGATAGTAATAAAAACATAATTTGGATAGAAATAACAGAACAAACCGTTCCCATAACGAAGAGAACTGTATATGGAGACGGAGAGCTATATTCTATTGATGAATTTATGATGTTTTACCTTGAAGATGGATATAAAATATATAGAGACACAAAACATAGGGATAATATTACATATACACATTCTTGTGCTTCTCCATTGAATGATTTATGCGACAAATGCTATGAACTAAATGAACATAAAAAGGTCAGTCTCAGAGAAGTATTAGACGATAATATAATATTAGAAGTTGAATTTGCTCCCATTGATTCTGATAGCAAAATATCTTTTTCGTATAACGTTTCACATATTCATCTTGGAACAGAAAAATATATAACCGATATCAATCATTATATAAAACTGAGAAACGAACCTAATGGTGATAAGACTATTCTGATAATTCCTCCCAATTCTTTTATCTCTGTTTTTGATTTATACACCGATGAAAAGGGAGAGCTTTGGGGAAAGACAAAATATAATAGTAAAACAGGATGGGTATATCTCCAATTATCAGCATATTTAGGAGGAAAAGTTTTTCCGTATGAAGAAATTAATGTTCCCGAAGAAAGCTGTTCAGAAATAGATGTAGAAAACTATAGCTCTGCATATAGATGTATCATAAGCATACCGAAGGAAAAACTTGATGACGGAAAGAAAATTCAAATTTTTGCTCACGATTCAAATGGCAATAAATATTTGGTTGGAGAATATACAAACAGTTTTCTATAAAATAATAAAAAAACAACCCTGCCGATTTTTATCAGACAGGGTTGACTCTTGTATTATGGATATAAAAACTATTTTTTGTTTTTTTTCATATCAATATAGTCTTGAAGAATGATTTGAGCAGAGAGCGCATCAATAACGTTTTTCTTTTTATGTTTATTATAGTTTGTTTCGTTAAGATAATTATACGCAGAAACGGTAGTTAAACGTTCATCTAAATATTCAATTTGAATATCAATAAATTCATTAAGCTTTTCAGCAAATAGCTTTGTTTTTTCAGCTCTGAATGATAAAGAACCGTCCATATTTTTTGGAAGCCCTAACACAACAAGCTCTCCGCCAAGTTTTTTTATTTCCTCAGCACATTTTTGTGCCATTTCTGTTATTCCTTTTGCCTTAACTGTTGTTATTGCAGAAGCAATTATTTCGTTAACATCACAAACGGCGATGCCTGTTCTTA
>JAZNJM010000104.1:0-2005 GCA_045578045.1 Eubacteriales bacterium
TGAAGAACCTTATTGCAGCCGTATATTCAGCCCTACGCCTTCCCGTTCCTCACGAGCTGAAATCGTCCGCAATGACGTGATGGAGCAAATATCAAGAGCAATATCAACAAATCCTTTAATCCCAACCGTAAAACGTATTCACAAAGTAGGATAAGTTAATCCACCACGAGAAAACGTTCGTGGTGGACTTTTAAATGATTATAACTTTAAATATTCATTTTCGTTGAAATCGTCAAAATCGCTACATCTTATTCTTTTTCAAAAAGTTGTCAAAGGCTTGGTGTAAGATTTAAGCGCTATCTCATACAGCTTCAAACGTAAGTTTAAAATGCTTTTTTATTCAAATATTGGTTGTTTTTCTAAAAATCGCCTCTATTGAAATCAACCTTCGATTGTGATACAATAAACTCAAAGGAAGCGCTTTCAAATTTATTTTTTTATAGGAGAAGCAATTATGAGTATAAAAGCAATTGGAAAACAAATTGCCAAATTGAGAAAAGAGCATGGTATTACCCAAGAAGAACTTGCCAGCAACGTAGGAGTAAGCACTCAAGCTGTTTCAAAATGGGAAAATGGCGGTGTGCCAGACGTGGAACTCCTTCCAAAGATAGCAGATTTCTTTTCCGTTTCTGTCGATTTTTTATTTGAAAGAAATATTACCGATAACAAAGAACTACATTCAGCAATTAATAAAAAAATAAACACCACTGCTCAAGAAAGCCGTTTTGAAGAAGCTTTTGAATTGTGTTGGGATATAGAACGCTCCTTTTTTGGAAGCGCAGAAGCAGAGAAAAACTTCGAGGAGTTCAAAAAACTTATACCATCTCACGAGAGATTGTTTTCGAGCGTTATAACCGATATCGGATTCACACGAATGGGTATTGCAGATAACCTCAGATACTTTTTCTTAATGCCTGAAAACGAGAATTTACAAAAAGCACTATTAGAAGATATCGATTACGTTACATTTTTTAAAGATTTTTCCAACAAACACCTTTTCGATGCGTGTGTTTTTCTGAATACTCGAAATGCAGGAAAAGCATTCACAGAAAATTTGCTTGTAAAAAAACTAAATATTACTTTTGAAACTGCAAAAGAAGTAATTTCTACTCTTGAAAAATATCAGTTTATTAGCAGCACTTACATCGAAATGGATGACGAGATACAAACTGTGTATAATTTTCAACCTACTCCATCATTTATTGCATTCTTGATTTTTACAAAAGAAATTATAGTTCAACCAAATAATTTCTGTTATTATTGTACTGAAAGAAAAACTCCATTTTTCAGATAAATGTGTCTTTTTTACCAACCGGTCAAGCGGAGAAGCATCTCCGCTTACCTGAGTTGGTTGATTTTGTCAGATTGTGCCTTTTATTCGTTAGTGAATCCCCCACAATGAGAAATCACTCATCGTGGGGGAGAATGCTACATCTTATTCTTTTTCAAAAAGTTGTCAAAGGTTTCGGCAGCGAGTCTATCAGTTGATTCGAGAGCGTGGACGTAGATATTGGTTGTGGTAATATCAGCGTGTCCAAGGCGGGATGAAACTGTTTTAATATCACAGCCGTTTGCAAGGAGCATTGTTGCACTTGTATGTCGCAGACCGTGGAATTTCAAGTGACGTATTCCGTGGCGTTTTAGAAATTTGGAAAACTGCTTTGTAGGTGTATGGGGATTCATAACGTAACCGTTTTCTTCCGTAAAAACATAATCATTATTTTTCCAAGTATCACCAAGATATGCAATATGTCTATTTTGATGGATTCGGTATTCTGTCAACGTTTTACACAAACGTTCAGGAATAGATATTGTTCTGATACTGCATCTTGATTTAGGTTCTTTTTCCCTTGCCTTGCCATCACTGAGCTTATAAATGCTTCGCTTGATTGAAATGCGTTGCTTCTCAAAATCAATATCCGCCCACTTTAAGCCCACGATTTCACCACGGCGGCATCCTGTAAACAATGCAACCTCAATTAATGCACGGATATTTATAGGTTCA
>JAZNJM010000105.1:0-5052 GCA_045578045.1 Eubacteriales bacterium
GGTAAGAATTAGGCATTAGGCGGTAAGAATTAGGCATTAGGCAGTAGGCAGAAGGCAGTAGTGGAAAATTAGGAATTGGAAATATCTTCAATTAGGAATTAGGAATGAGGAATGAGGAATGATGGAAAGTTTTCTCCCATAGGTCGAAAACTAACTTTTTTATTATAATTAAATTATAATATTTCGGTTTTTTCACAAAGAGAAAAACTTTCATTAATTCCAAACTTCACGCTCCAAACTTTAAAAAAACTTCATTTATTCCGAATTGTGAATTATGAATTATGAATTAAACTCTTCACGCTCCAAACTTTAAAAACCTTTCAATTTTCAATTATAAAAATGTAGCTTTTGAGCGAAGCGAAAAAGGTTTCCTTCGCTAATGCCTACTGCCTAATGCCTATTGCCTAAATCGAGCAAAGCGAAAAAGGTTTCATTCACTAATGCCTATTGCCTACTGACTAATGACTTCTCCCCCGTCCACTAATGCCTAATGCCTATTGCCTAATGCCTCATTAAATTCACAAAGAAGGAAAAGTGCTATGAAAATCGGTTTTAACAACGAACTATATCTGAAAACCCAATCTGAAGAGATATCAAAAAGAATAGAAAAATTCGGCGGAAAACTTTATCTTGAATTTGGCGGAAAGCTGTTGGACGATTTTCACGCCGCAAGAGTATTACCTGGTTTTGAACCGGATTCAAAGCTGAGAATGTTGAAAAACTTATCTCATATTTCTGAAATAATAATCGTTATAAATGCCGCAGATATTGAAAGCAACAAAAAGAGAGGCGACCTTGATATAACGTACGATGCAGACGTTCTTCGCCTTATGGACGAATATGAAAAATTAGGTTTATTCGTTGGAAGCGTTGTTATTTCTCAATATGCACATCAGTCGGCGGCAAAGCTCTTCAAAACTCGCCTTGAAGCGATGAACAAGAAAGTATTTTTACAATATCCCATAGAGGGATATCCTTTTAACGTGAAAAAAATAGTTTCTCCTGAGGGATTCGGGATGAACGAATATATAGAAACGTCAAGACCGTTGATAGTTATAACAGCTCCAGGCCCCGGAAGCGGAAAGATGTCTTGTTGTCTTTCTCAGCTATACCACGATAATTTAAGGGGAATAAAAGCGGGATACGCAAAATTTGAGACCTTTCCCATATGGAATATACCGTTAAAACACCCCGTTAATTTGGCGTATGAAGCGGCAACGGCAAATCTTGATGACGTTAATATGATTGATCCGTATCACCTTGAAGCATACGGAAAAAGTGCAGTAAACTATAATAGAGATATTGAGGTTTTCCCCGTTCTAAACGCAATATTTGAGAAAATAGAGGGAACAAGTCCATATAAATCTCCAACGGATATGGGGGTAAATATGGCGGGTAATTGCATTTTTGATGATGAAGCGGTGTGCAATGCCGCAAAAGAAGAAATAATCAGAAGATATTTCAACGCCCTTTGTGAACAAGCGAAGGGAAATTCAGATGGAACAGAAGCATCAAAAATTGAAATACTTATGAACCAAACGGGAATAGCTGTTGATGACAGAGCAGTAACAATGGCAGCTCTTAATAAATCAAAAGAAACGGGCGGACAGCCTGCTGTTGCCATAGAGCTTGAAGACGGAAGACTTATAACGGGAAAAACGTCTGCCCTATTGGGTGCGGCTTCTGCGGCAATGTTAAACGCTGTCAAAGCTATTGCAGGGATTGATAAGGATATAGACCTTATAGCACCAGAGCTTATTGCACCAATTCAAGAGCTTAAAACGGGTATTTTGTCAAGCGTAAACCCACGTTTACATACAGACGAGGTTTTAATTGCCCTTTCAATAGCTTCAATTTCAGATGAGAATGCAAAAAAAGCAATGGACACTCTTCCAAAGCTCAAAGGACTTGAAGCACACTCAACGGTTATATTATCCTCCGTTGATAACCACACTTTTAAAAAACTTGGAATCAATCTGACCTCAGAGCCACGATACCAGTCTAAAAAGCTATTTCACAAGTAGAAAAACCGAGGTGTTTTTATGGAATATACAGCAGGAAAAACAGATATAGCCGTTATTGGTGCAGGACACGCGGGTATAGAAGCCGCATTTGCCGCCGCACGTCTTGGGCTTAAAACAACGTTGTTTACCTTAACTCTTGATTTAGTTGGAAATATGCCTTGCAACCCATCAATCGGAGGAACGGGAAAAGGGCATCTCGTTTATGAGCTTGATGCATTAGGGGGCGTTATGGGGAAATTAGCCGATAAGGCTATGCTCCAGAGCAGAATGTTAAACGAAAGCAAAGGTCCCGCAGTTCATTCCTTAAGGTTACAGGTAGACAGAAGAAAATACAGCACGTTGATGAAAGAGCTAATTGAAGAAGAAAACAATCTTTCTCTTGTTCAGGCTGAAATAACAGAGGTGAAAATTGAAAACAGAAAGGCTGTTGGCGTTGTTACGTCAATGGGAGCTTTCTGGGAGGCAGACGCTGTTATTATCTCAACGGGAACTTCTTTAGGGGGAAAAATAATCGTTGGTGAATGTGCGTATGAATCAGGCCCTGATAATACCTTAGCGGCAAAACAGCTAACGAAATCTCTTATTGATGCTGGGGTTAAAATTGTCCGCTTTAAAACGGGAACGCCTCCAAGAATCCACGCAGACAGTATAGATTATTCCGTTTTAACAGAACAAGCGGGTGATGAAGATGCATACGTTTTTTCGGCGGGTGATGAAGTTCCTGAGGTTCAGAAAAAATGTTATATTGCATATACAAATGAGGAAACACACAGAATTATAAGGGAAAATCTCCACCGTTCCCCTCTCTTTTCGGGAGTTATTAAAGGTGTTGGACCGAGATATTGCCCAAGTATTGAAGATAAAGTTGTCCGTTTTCCCGATAAAACGAGACATCAGCTTTTTGTTGAACCAATGGGCGAAAATACAAAAGAGGTTTATCTTCAAGGTATGAGCTCTTCTCTTCCCGAAGAGGTTCAGAAAAAACTTATACATTCAATTAAAGGACTTGAAAACGCAGTATTTATGAGAACTGCATATGCTATTGAATATGACTGTGTCGATCCAACTCAGCTTAAAAACACCCTTGAATTTAGAGAAATTGAGGGATTATACGGTGCTGGACAGTTTAACGGAAGCTCAGGATATGAAGAAGCCGCCGTTCAGGGATATATGGCGGGATGTAATGCGGCTTTGAAAATCAAAGGTATGAAGCCCTTTACCCTTTCACGTTCTGAAAGCTATATTGGAACTCTTATTGACGATTTAGTTAACAAAGGAACAAACGAACCGTATAGAATTATGACCTCAAGAAGCGAATATCGTTTGCTTTTAAGACAAGATAACACAAAAAGCCGAATTTTACCAAAGGCATATGAAGCAGGAATTATAAGTGAAGAGGCATATAGAAACTTTTTAGCGGAAGAAGAAAACGTTGAAAACGAAATAATGCGTTTGCGTTCAACGTCAACCCCTCCCCTTGCTCCTCTCAACGAATATTTAGAGGAAAAAGGATACGAGCCTTTGAAAAACGGAATAAGAATTGCTGAGCTTGTTAAGAGACCACACGTTGAGCTTAAAGAATTATATAGAATTATTGGTGGATATAAGGGAGATAAACACCTTATAAAGCGAATTGAAACGGAAATTAAATACGAGGGTTATATTAAAAAACAGCTTTCAGAGGTTGACAGACTTCATTCTCTTGAACAGAAAAAGCTACCTTCGGATATTGACTATACAACCCTTAAAGGACTTAAAGCCGAAGCGGCTCAGAAGCTCAACAAATTCCGTCCGTCAAATATTGGCGAAGCTCTTTCAATTTCGGGAATAAGTCCTGCGGATATTTCCGTTTTGCTTATCTATTTAAGGGGGTAGAAAATGAATTTAAACCTTTTTGAAAAAATACTCTCTGAAAACTCTCCCGTAGAATTGACAAAAGAGCAAATTTCAAGATTTAAAACTATTGCTGACCTTTTATCTGTTGAGGGTGAAAAATATAATTTAACCGCATTAAAAACAGAAAGCGATGTTGCATTACTTCATTTTGTTGATTCTTTAACCCTTTTTTCAAACAATCTTATAAAAAGTGAGAGCAACGTTATTGACGTTGGATGCGGAGCAGGTTTCCCTGCTCTCGTTGTGGGTGCATACGATACGTCTGTAAACGTAACAGCTTTAGACAGCACGAAAAAAAAGGTTGATTTTGTTTCTCTATGTGCCGATAGAGCAAAGTTAGACAATATATTCGGTCTTTGTGCAAGAGCTGAGGAATGTGGAAAAAGGGAATGTTTTGATACAGTCCTTTCCCGTGGCGTTGCAAGACTTAACGTTCTCACAGAGCTTTGTTTGCCCCTTGTTAAAATTGGAGGAACTTTCGTTGCTATGAAAGGCAGTATGGGAAAAGAAGAATCCGAAGAAGCAAAAAGGGCAATAGAGCTTTGCGGCGGTGTGCTTGAAAATATCCATACGGTGAAAATCCCAACGGTTGAACATAACCATACCCTTGTTGTAATAAGAAAAATATCTCCAACCCCAGCTCAATACCCAAGACAGTATTCAAAAATTTCTAAAAAACCGCTTTGACGTGGAAGGCATTAGGCAGTAGGCATTAGGCATTAGTGAGGCAATAGGCAGTAGGCATTAGGCAATAGGCAATAGGCATTAGTGAGGCAATAGGCATTAGGCAGTAGGCATTAGTGAGAAGCCTAAAGCATAAAACATAGATAATAGAAAAAGGCTAAAAACCACAAGAGGACGTATGGAAAGTTATAAAGAATTGATAGTTTGGCAAAAGGCTATGTTACTTGTAAAAGAAATCTATAATTTAATAAAGGTTTTACCTAAAAATGAAATATATGTGCTTTCTGACCAAATGCGCCGTGCGGCTGTTTCTATACCATCTAATATAGCAGAAGGGTACGGAAGAAAATCAACAAATGATTATATTAGGTTTTTAAATATAGCCAGAGCATCAAAATACGAACTTGAAACGCAAATTCATATTTGTATAATGCTGAATTATATATCT
>JAZNJM010000106.1:0-2854 GCA_045578045.1 Eubacteriales bacterium
GATATGTTAACAATAGGGCTTGTTCCTTTATAATAATCTATGTATACGTCAAGTTTACCGTCCGTTTCAGTGCCTGCCGATTTCAAGATAACATCATCCATAACGTTTCCGCTTTGGGAAGAAGAACTATTTTTATCTTCGGAATTTGTTTGAGAATCATTTACAGATACGTTTTCTGCGTTCGATTGAGCTGAATTTGTATCAGTTGAAGCGGTTTCATTTTGTCCGCAAGAAGCAAGTAAAGCAATAATAACCATTGTGAACGCCAAGGTTTTTATTTTTCTGTTTTTCATCTTAATACCCCTTTTTGTTTTTTGTTATTTTGTTGTTTTTATATTTATTAATTAAACTCATATTCTTCAAAGGGAATATTTTTCATCTTAGCAAATTCTTCTGCATATGAACCTTTTTCACCTTTGATTTTAAAGTTTTCTGATACCGAATTAAATGCTTTTTTTTCAATTTCTACACATGATGGAGGAATAATTACTTCTTCTAAATTAGTGCAGAACAAAAAGGCATAATCTTCAATTTTTTCAAGTTTATCCCCTAAAACAACCTGCTTCAACTTAGAGCATCTAAAAAAAGCGTTTGAATGAATTTCTTTAATCCCTTTTCCCAAATTAACTTTTTCTAAATTTTCACACATTGCAAAACAATCCGAGCGAATCTCTGTAACCGTATCAGGAAGAGTTACCTCTTTAATTGATTCGTTTTTATAAAATGCTTTTATTGCAACGAAACGAATCGTTGAGTCATCAGGGTTTGATATGTTAACAATAGGGCTTGTTCCTTGATAGGCATCTATATAAACGTCAAGTTTACCGTCTGTTTCAGTGCCTGCCGATTTCAAGATAACATCATCCATAACATTTCCGCTTTGGGAAGAAGAACTATTTTTATCTTCGGAATTTGTTTGAGAATCATTTACAGATACGTTTTCAGCATTTGATTGAGCTGAATTTGTATCAGTTGAAGCGGTTTCATTTTGTCCGCAAGAAGCAAGTAAAGCAATAATAACCATTGTTAACGCTAAGGTTTTTATTTTTCTTTTTTTCATCTTAATACCCCTTTTTGTTATTTTGTTATTTTGTTGTTTTGTTATTTTGTTATTTTGTTATTTTGTTGTTTTATTGTTTTATTATTTTATTAAATCTCAAAAATATTTTTATATAAAGTCTGGAAACGATTCCAAACTTATCTTTTTCATAGTTTCTGGGTGAATAAACTCCAATTTACCGCAATGAAGCAAATGTCTTGTTTCAAAAGTATCTATTTTTTCAAGAGTATCTGGTTTTTCAAAATTATCTGTTTTTTTCAAAGGTTCATTTTTTTCAAATTCTCTGAATTGTTCTATGGATTTTAAATGGCAAGATTCTGTATCAGATTCTGTTTTAATATTTGGTATAAATGGGCGGTATTTTTCATCATTTATAAATGCTTTTTCAAATTCCTTATCAACAACAGTTTTTGCTCCGTATAGCTCATCTCCAACAATAGGAAACCCCATATAAGATAAATGAACTCTAATCTGATGTGTTCTTCCCGTTTGGGGAACAAGCTCAAGGAGAGAAAAACTATTTTCTTCCAAATTTCTCAAAGGAGAAAAACTCATATCTTTTATTTTTCGACCTTCTGTTAAGGAATATTCAGCACCCATATGATCCGAAGAACAGATACAACGCTCTATAACAGATTCTTTTTTTCTTTTCATAAACGCCTCAACGGAAAATTCATCAGGAGCTTTCCCTTCAACTAAGGCATAATACGTTTTTTTTATTTCGCGGTTTTTCATCTGATTTGAAAGAATAAAAGCGGCTCGTCTGTTTTTAGCAACTAAAACAAGTCCGCTTGTGTTTCTGTCCAAACGGTTTACAGCCCGCATAACGAAGTTTTCTTCTTTATATCTATATACAAGTGCATTTGCAAGAGTGTCGCAATAATGTCCGTGAGAAGTATGGACAGGCATAAAAGGTGGTTTATCCACAACCACAATATCGTTGTCTTCATAAACAACAGAAACGGGAATATAAACGGGAAGTATTTTTTCAGATTTTTCTTTGTCCTCAAAATCAACAGAAACAACGTCTCCTTCTTTGAGTATAAACCTAACGGTTACTTTTTCTCCGTTTACCCTTATTCCTTGTTCTCTTTTTAAATCAGAAACAAGAGCCCTTGAAAGAGAGAGACCATTTTTTAAAAACGTTCTTAAAACTATTCCGTTATATTCTTTAGAAACTGTATATTCCGTATAACCGCCTCCCTCTCAATATTTTTAATTATACACTAAAAAAATACCAAAATCAATACTTTAGGAAATAAAAACACATAAAAATAGTAATATATAACAAAAAATACAACAAAAAGCCTTGATATTTTAAAACAAAAAGGGTATAATCCTCCATAAGTGAGGTGTTTTAGTTGAAATACGATTTTATAAATGCTCCAAAAAGATTCAATACAGGCTCTGAAAAATGGAGAGATATTGAAAACGATTTAAAGCAAAACAATAAAGAGCTTCCAAAAGACGTTATACCTTTTTCTATTGCGGATATGGAATTTATAACTGCCCCCGAAATAAGAACAAAGCTGGGAGAATTTGTTCAAAATTCTGTTTTGGGATATACGTGTGCAACGGACGATTATAAAAAAACCGTTTGCGATTATATGTTGAAAAATCATTCCTATCGCCCTGATGAAAGTGAAATAGTAGAGACAAGAGGCGTTGTTGAGGGCGTTTTTTCCGCTGTCAGAGCGTTTTCAAAAGAAGGAGACGGAGTTATTATGCTCACTCCTATATACTATCCCTTATACAGAGCAATTTCTTTCAACAACAGAAAGCTGCTTGACTGCC
>JAZNJM010000107.1:0-56204 GCA_045578045.1 Eubacteriales bacterium
CACTGATACCAGTAATTTCAACGCCTTTTATAGTAACAAGTGCACCTTGAATATCAACAAGAGCAGATGCTTTGAGATCAGTAGCGTTTTTGAATGATTCTGTGAGGTCAATAGGAGTAACTTCTGTTTTATTGGATTCTATAATTTCAACAGATGCACTCTTAACTTCGTGTGTTCCGTTATAGATATCTTTTTCACCGGATGCCATAACTGTCATACCGATTTCAAGTTTAAGATCTGTAACGGGATCAAGATCCATACCGTAAACGTAATAGCCGCCATCTTTATCCTGAATATAAATGCTGTTATTGGAGTTTCCTTTGGATTTTGCAATTATAGCAGAAACAACGCCCTTTACTAAAACGGGATTACCAGCTTCAGTTGCCATATAATCTGCAAAAGACATTTCTTTATATGCAGGAATTGTATAGTTATATGAAATCTCTGCTATTGAACCATCGGGAGCAGTTATCGTTGCTTTAAGAACGTATGCAATATCTGTTTCAGGTTTTTCAACGTTGATTTTAATAGTATCCTTGTCATCTGTACCTTTTTCAACAGTAACTGCGTTGTCAGCAACTTCTACTGTCCAAGTAACAGTATATTTAACTCCGCCAACGTTAACAACATTTGTACGCTGAAAATCACCGCCTGTTGAGGTTGCGGCATCCATATAGAGATTCTTTAAATATGCTTTAGCTGCATCAAGATCTGCACTTGCAGAATCAGAAGAGCTTGTACTTGCATTACTTGAATCTGTAGACGAGTCATCTTTGTCGCCACAGCTTGCCATAAGAGTAACAAGCATTGCTAACATAAGAATTATAGAAAGTATTTTTTTCATAAATGCTAAATGCTCCTTTAATAATTATTAACCAATAATCGTGATATCCTTTGCGGATAAAACTTTAATTTGATAAGATCCGTTGAAATAATCAACGATTCCTTTTACAGTAATAGTTTTCCCTTCGTATGCATCTGCGGTTATAACGTTTCCGTTTTCGTCAACAAGAACAACAGTTCTGATATCAACTTCAATTCCATTGCTTTCGCAAGTTATTGTCATTGCTCCTTTTGAAGAGCTGTCTTCTGACGTTGTTGTATAAATACTTTTAACTTTAAGATTTTCCATTAAGATGGAAGTATTCATTGCAAGAGCAGCATAATCAAAGGTTTTTGTTTCTTCGTCCGTTGATATTTCAACTTTTCCGTTTGCAAATTTTTCCGCAGTAGTAGGGAAGTATGCGGGGAGATTTCCAGAGCTTATTTTCTGTATATTGTTTGGATCGTCAGGCTTCATCTGACGATAGGAAACACCTGAAACTTGATAAGTTCCACCTGCTTCATAATATGTAACAGTTCCAACAATTCGGGATTCGTTTCCAACGGACATAATATCAAGACCATCGCCAGAGAGATTATATCCATAATAAACGGATATTCCGTAATACATTTCTGTTTCAGGATCAAACGCTTCCATATATACGCTGCTTCCTTCGTTTTTCGTTATGATTCCATTGAAAGCAACTTTAATTCCGTTGTATTGTTCGATGTTACATCTGAGTTCTTTGAGTGTAAGCTCAACAGCTTCTCCATAATAAAAATCGGGATCTTTTATTCCGGAATGAACAGCAAGTTTTTGAGCTTTTGCTTGATTTATCGCCTCAACACAAACAGTTCCATATCTGTTGTTTGCAGATGATGATGCAATAGCCAAACCTTTTTGAAGTATCTCTATATTAAGGTTTTTATATTCTTCTGAATCAGAAGTTTTATACCAAACCCAAACAAGATATCTGTCGCCCGTTGAGTCTGCATTGAGCTTATTATCATCAGATTCAAGATAAATAGAGGTTGCTTTTGAAAGAGTTTCTTTCGTATAGTTTGATGCCGCTTTTCCGTATTCTTCAATTTTACCCGTAGATTCAGGCGTATTGATAGAAAGATATCTTGCCTTTAAAACTCCAGATTCAACAATACTTTTGTCAACGTAGAAATGAGTTGTATCTCCGTCAACGAAAAGTTTAACTTCTGCTTTTATTTTCATTGTTTCAGAGGAGTTTAAATCAAGCTTAACGCTTGAGGCGTAATCTATAGTTGAAGTTTCCTGAGAAGAATTTGAATTCTCCTTGCTGCCGCTCTCCTCGCCGCAAGAGACGAGGAGGGCAGTTATTAAACATAAAATTAAAAATAATGATATAAGTTTATTGTTTTTCATAATAATTATTAGTCATTTATTTTGTAATTACATTCATCAATTGATTTTTTGAATGCATTTTTAATGAATGATTCTGTGTTCCCGCCATCATCACCGGATAAGCAAGTTGACATAAGAAGACCAACTTCATCACGAGCAACGGAAGAACCGTTAAATGCTGGAGACGTGTAATATGCTTTTTCTTGTTCAAGACAAATCTTTGCAGAAAGAGCAGGAAGATTTCCGTGTCCGTTTGCATCACCGATAAATTTCTGATATGCTGCGTTTGTTGAAACGGATTTAATTACGGGAACGTAACCGGAAACCATAGAAAATTCAGCTTGGAATTCAACCTTTGTTGTAAGGAATTTAACGAAAAGCCATGAAGCAATAACTTCCTGAGCGTTATCTTTCTTGAAGATACAAAGGCTTGGTCCCTGAGAGATAACTTTAGGATTAGAAGCGTTAACCTGTGGAATTGTTGCAATACCAACTTCAAAAGGATAGTTTCCGTCAGCATCTTTGTCTGGAATCTGATGAGCAGCACCAGCAGAAGAACCGATACACATATAGCATCTTTGACCTGTTGCAGCTGTGAAAAGACCTGATGTGTATGCACCGTAAAGATTTTGTGTTGTAACGTATCCGTTTTGATACCATTCTCTGAATTTAGTTACAAATTCAATGTTTTTATCATTGTTAAAGAGAAATTTTTCGCCTGTTGCAGAAGTGTATTGAGAGCCATACTGTTCGCACATTGTAATGAACCAGTTAGCTTCGCTGTCATATCCGAGAGGAATTGAATTAGGATCTAATTCAAGAATTTTTGCACAAACAGCTTCCATTTCTTCCCAAGTTTTAGGAACGGAAAGATTATTTTGTTCAAAGAACGTTTTGTTATAATAAAGAACCTCAGTTGATTTTGAAAGAGGCAAGCTATACATTAAGCCATCACCAAATGCGGCGCCTTCTTTATAGTAACCTTCAATAAAATCTGCTTTTTGTTCGTCTGTAAGACCGAGAATTTCTTTTGATCCATCAGCTCTTGTAATTTCAATTTTACTGTCGATGAATCCATCAAGAGTTGCAACTGCTTTAGCAAGGTTGTAAAGCGCAACGTGGTCAGGATAACAATATGCAATATTGGGCTGATTTCCAACATTGATCTGTGTGCTTATCTGACTTTTAACGTCATCATAGCCGCCAACCTGTTCGTGTTCGATTTTAATTTTTGGATAAAGAGCATTGAATTCTGCGATGTATATTTCAAGAACATCGCGGAGATTTTGTCCCATTGTGTGATAGAATTTAACGGTAACTTCAGAACCATCGTATCCAACTTCGGGAATTTCAACGCTTGCATTACCTTTTTCCCCTGATTTGTCTCCATCTCCGCAAGATGTGAGAGCGAAAAGTGAAACAAGCATAAGGAGTGCTAAAAATAATGAAATGTGTTTTTTCATGTTTGAATCCTTTCTGAAAAAAACTTTAAATTATAGTTGTATATGAAAGGGAATATTACCCTTTAATACCGCTTCTGCTAACGCCCTTCATAATGTATTTTCTGAGGAAGATAAATACAAGGAAAAGAGGGGCGGATACAATTGCAACGGCTGCCATCTGAACAGGATAGTTAACGTCTCCCGTTGATGCAGTGAAAGCATTTCTCAAACCGTTTGTAATCATTCTGTGTGCTTCGTCATTTGCAACAAGTCTTGGCCAGATGTATGAGTTCCAAGCACCCATCATTTTCAAAATTGTTATTGAAATAAGGGTAGGGAGTGCAAGAGGAATCATAACCTTCCAAAGATATTTTATATCAGATGTTCCGTCAACTTTTGCCGCAAGATAAAGCTCGTTTGGAATCTGCATAAAGTTTTGTTTGAGAAGGTAAATATAGAAAACGCTTACTAAAAACGGAACAATAAGAACGGTATACGTGTTAAGCCAATTAAATTTACTTACCGTACTGTAATTTGTTATTGTAAACAATTCTCCAGGAATCATCATCGTTGCAAGAAGAGCAGCAAAAAGTGCGTTTTTTCCTTTGAATTCCAAACGTGCAAAGGAAAAAGCCGACAAAACGGTAATGATAAGGGAGAGAATTGTAGAAACAACCCCAACGTAAAGAGTATTATAAAACAAATCGTCAAGATTTGCAGTTGTAAACGCTTCTTTATAGTTGCTCAACAATACTTCTTTGGGCCAAAACGTTGGAATACTGAGTCTATATTCAGATAATGACTTTAACGAAGAAATTATCATCCAATAAAATGGGAAAAGAACAATAATTGCAATGGAAAAGAGAAAAACGTATATAACAATCTGAACAGCTATATGAACTATTTTACTTTTTTCAGTTTCTTTCTTAACGTTTTTTTCAGTCATCGTTCTGATTGATGAACTGTTTTGAGGTACTTTATTCATTCTCTGCACCTCCTGAATTAATAATGTGTCTTCTTCTTGCTGACTTGAAGGTTAATCAAAGTAACAACAAGAATAATACCAAAAAGAATAATAGCTGCCGCACTTGCTCTGCCTTGTTGGTTTGTTTCAAGTGCATCATAAATAAATCCAACCATTGTATTAAGTCTTCCCGGATTATCAGCAGGACCCATTTTTTCTCCGAATATACCAACAATACTTGTATATTCTTTAAAACCGCCAATAAAGCCCGTTATAATAACGTATGCAAGCATAGGGGAGAGAAGAGGAACCGTTATTCTCCAGAAAACTCTTCTTCTGGGAGCACTGTCAACTCGTGCTGCTTCATAATACTGTTTGTTAATACTCTGAAGACCGCCCAACAATATAAGAATCTTAAATGGCAAGGCGTTCCATACTATATAGATAACCATAACAGCCATATTTGCCCAGTATGTTGAACCCGCGTTTATCCAGTTTATATGTTCTCCGCCGAAAAATTCAATAACGTTATTCACAATACCAAGGGTTTGGGGTGTTTTAACACCACCAATAATATTGAACATTGCGGCAAAAACCATTCCGATAGCAATGGAGTTTGTTACGTAGGGTAGGAAATAGATAGTTTGCAAAATTCTTTGGAAGGGTTTAATGGAATTAAGACAAACTGCAATAAGAAGTGCTATTATTGTTGAAAGGGGAACTGTTAAAACACAAAGAAGAATGGTGTTTTTAAGACATTCAAGAAATCTTTGATATTCGACAACCTTTTTAAAGTTTCCAAGACCAAATTCAAACGTATCTCCTGCGGCGGCTTTAAGTCCGCTGTAACCTTCAAGAAATGCCATTCTTACTGTGTTGATAATAGGCCATACGGTGAAAATAAGAAGCAATATTATTGCGGGGGAAAGGTATAGCCAAGCTTTCCATTGGTGTTTACTTGCTACCATATCTTTTCCTCCTGTTTACTTTTTATTAGCCGAAAGAGCGGAATTTGTGAAATAAATTCTTTCTTCTGTTTCTTTATCAAAGATGAAAACCTTATGAGGTTTAAGAGAATATTTAACGGTTTTAACTTCTGATGAAACTGTTAAATCAGCGTCAACAATAGATCTTATAAACGGATTTGCAGAGGCTGAATGAGTAGAAACAATACTTGAATCTCTGCCCATAACTTCAACACTGCTGAGGTTACAATTCATCGGACCTTTTTCGTCAACAATAAATCCTTCTGGGCGAATACCAACCATAACGTCTCTGTCTGAAACACCGCCCACATCAAGAACAGCATCGTTTCCTAAATAAAGCTTTCCACCTTTAACAGAGCCTTCAAAAACGTTTATAGGAGGTGTGCCGAGGAACTTTGCAACAAAAAGATTTGTAGGATCGTCATATACATCCTGAGGTTTACCTGTTTGTTGGATAATTCCTTGTTTCATAACGACTATCATATCGGAAATACTCATCGCTTCTTCCTGATCGTGGGTTACGAATATGGTTGTGATACCAGTTTCTCTTTGAATTCTTCTGATTTCTTCACGAGTTTGAAGTCTGAGTCTTGCATCAAGATTTGAAAGAGGTTCGTCAAGCAAAAGAACGCGTGGCATTTTTACTAATGCTCTGGCAATTGCAACACGCTGCTGCTGACCGCCGGACATTTCACTTGGTTTTCTGTCCATAAGCTCTTCAATCTGAACAAGTTTAGCAACCTCAGTTGCACGTTCAAGCATTTCTTGCTTTGAAAGTTTGTCTGAACCTTTAAGATTTTGAAGAGGGAAAAGAATGTTTTGCTTAACGGTCATATGTGGATAGAGAGCATAGTTTTGGAAAACAAGACCAATACCTCTGTCTTCTGTAGAAAGCTCAGTAACGTCATCTTCTCCAAAAAAAATACGTCCCGCAGTTGGCTTTTGAAGTCCGCTAATCATATATAGCGTTGTACTTTTTCCGCATCCTGATGGACCAAGCAAACCAATAAGTTTTCCGTCAGGAACGGTGAACGTAAAGTCATTAACCGCAATAAAATCTTCTTTGATTTTTTTGTTCCTGTTAGGGAAAGCCTTAGTTAGATTTTGTAAAACAACTTTCATGATAGATTTTTCCTACCTTTTGTTTTTATATTTTTATTTTTTATATTCAAAATTAATACGAAGAGCTGTTCACGTTCTCCTGATGGATTTTTTTCTGATATTCAAGAAGCTCCTCATCTGTTTCAAATATCATCTGACTTGTCATATCAACAACAACAGTGTCTGAAAGTATGTCGTGAATAACACAATTATTTTTTGTAAATATAATAAGACAAATCTGAAGAATAAGTAAAAGGAAAAGTATACCTGTTCCGACAATTCCTAAAATTCCAAAAAGAATCATTATAAAAATATAAATGGGAACCATTGTTTCTATCGTGCATTTTCCTAAAATTGAACGGACGAAAAGCTGAAAAGTCGTTATTTTAACGTGATGAGAACGCATAACGCCTAAAGAGAAAACTTTTTTTCCTACGGTTTGTCCATTACCTAAAAAAACAGGCACAATAAATTCAGTTATTATATATGAAAGAAGAACACTAAGAGAGATTATGGTAAATATTAAATTTACAAGTATATCCCACGCTTCGTTTGCAACGGGATCTTCTTCGAAAACCTTCGCAGCGGCATCAAATTTTTCTTTATTTTCAGAAGAAAGCATATTATATTCTTCGTTTGTTATAGTAAAATCAACGTTATGTTCAGCAGCAATTTCGCTTTTTCTTTTATCAATTGTTTCGCTATATTCGTCATAACCGAGAACAGCGGATAATAATAAAGCCATACCTGTTATGCAAATAATAAGAACTATAAAATCAAGGATGAAAGCGGAAATACGCTTTAACACACTTGCCTTTTGCAAATCGAGCATTGAACACACCTCTCCACATTTACACTTTTAACTATGGTGTATAATACCACAAAATCTTTCAAATGTCTACCCTTTTTTATAAAATAAAATCCTTTTTTACTTCTTTTTTTAATTGATTAACATTTCGTTTTTCATAAATAGCATCACCAAGAGGTAAGTTTCGGCTTTTGAATCAATAAATATTGTATTTATTGCTATGCTTTTCTTCAAATTTTTTAGACAGCAAGTTTTTGAAAAAGATATTTTACTATGCATTAACAAAAAATATGTTTTATTGTCAGGAAATTTTTGATAAAATCTCGTGGGAAAAAGGAAAAATAAAAGAAAAGAAAAAATGGAGAATAATTATGAATGATGCTATTTTTACCGTTTTATCATTTATTGGAGGTTTATGTCTGTTTCTTTTCGGAATGAATCTTATGGGGGATTATCTGGAAAAATGTGCCGGAAACGGACTCAAATCCTTGCTTGGAAAGTTAACAACGGGGAAGGCGGCGGGATTTTTCACAGGACTTGCTGTAACTGCTGTTATTCAATCATCTTCAGCAACAACAGTTATGGTTGTAGGTTTCGTAAACTCAGGAATTATGACCTTGAAACAAGCCATAAACGTTATTTTAGGAGCAAACGTAGGAACAACGGTAACTGCGTGGATTCTTAGCTTAACAGGTATTGAAGGCGATAGCATATTTATTAAAATGTTAAAACCGACGTCTTTTACTCCCATTCTTGCACTTGTTGGAGTTATTCTATACGTTTTTAATAAAAACGTTAAAAAGAAAGATATTGGCGTTGTTCTTTTAGGATTTGCTGTTCTTATGTTTGGTATGGATAGTATGTCATCTGCCGTTTCCGTTCTTGAGGGAAACGAAGGCTTTAAAAGCATATTAACAACGTTTGAAAATCCAATTTTAGGCGTTCTTGCCGGTGCTGTTTTCACAGCTATAATTCAATCTTCATCTGCTTCTGTTGGTATTTTGCAATCTTTAGCATCAACGGGTGCGATGACCATTGGAATGTCTGTTCCTATAATTATGGGACAAAATATAGGAACTTGTGCAACAGCCCTTCTTTCTTCTATTGGAACAACAAGAAACGCAAGAAGAGCTTCTCTTGTTCATCTTTTCTTTAATCTTATTGGAACGTGTGTTCTTTTGGTTGTTTTTTGTCTTGTGAAGTATCTATTACAATTTGATATATTGTTAAACAATGCATCAGAATTTAGCATTGCTATCTGTCATACGTTATTTAACGTTATTTGTACCGCATTAATGCTTCCCGCAGCAGGTTTACTTGAAAAAATATCATTAGCAATAATTCCCGAACCTGTTGAAGCGAAAAAAGAAAAAACAGAAGAGCTTGATGAACGTCTTATGACAACTCCTGCAATTGCAATAGAAAGAAGCCGTGTTGTTACAGAAAAAATGGCGTTAATTTCTGCCGATGCTCTTTATATGTCCTTGGACTGTATAAATGCATACACAGAAGAAGCTGCTTATGATATCAGAAAAAAAGAAAAATCCGCAGATAATTACGAAGATATTTTGGGAAGCTATCTTGTTAAATTGAATACCCATCCTCTCAACTCAAAAGATAGTAATGAATCAGCAAAACTTCTTCATATAATAGGAGACTTTGAGAGAATTTCAGATCACGCCGTTGGTATTTTATCATCTGTTGAAGAGCTGAGAGAAAAAAATATTTCTTTTTCAACGTCTGCATTAAAAGAGCTATCTGTAATGGAATCTGCTGTTAAAGAAATAATGGAAAAGACTGTTTCAGTTTTCATAAATGAAGACGTTGAAACTGCTTTACAAATTGAGCCTTTGGAAGAAATTATTGATGACTTGAAAGAAAAACTTCGTTCTAATCACATTGCAAGAATGCAAAAGGGTGGATGTTCTATTGAAGCTGGATTCGTCTGGTCTGATCTTCTGAATAATCTTGAAAGAGTTTCCGACCATTGTTCAAATATTGCAGGTTGTATTATAGAAATGAAGCATCAGAGTATGGACGTTCATAATTACATCAAGAAATTCAGAGCCGATAACGAAAAATTTGATGCGCTTTATGAGTCTTATGTAAAAAAATATAGTTTATAAAACTAGTAAATTACCAAATAAAGACCTTTTACAGTTGAAAATAAAAAATTAAACAACTCAATAAAAGAATATTTTGTTGACAAATTGGTGTTTTTGGTATATAATTTTATAAAAATCTACCTTATATTCATATTTTCGAAAGGTGTAGCTAAATGAATAATATTCCTAAAAATCAAACTAATAACGTAGAAAGAAAAACAAAAAGTCATATATATAGGTTGTGTTTTGCAGGAATAATAACCGCAATTTCTATCGTTCTTGTTCTTCCGAGCTTTAAAATATTTCCCGCTGCAAGTTTTTTAGAGTATAATCCTTCTGATATTCCTATAATAATCGCATCATTAACTTTAGGACCTATCTGGGGCTTATTAATATCTGTTGCGGTTTCGGCTATACAAGCTGTTACTATAAGTGCCGAAAGCGGAATGTACGGATTTTTAATGCACGTATCAGCAACTGCAATTTTTGCACTTCTTAGTGGAATTATTTTTTCGCCTACAGTAAAAAAAAGAAAAGAAATTTTTCAAAAGAATTCTAAATACATTTTCAGATTGTGGTTATCTCTTATTATCGGAGGAATTGCTTCTGTTATTATTATGATTCCAATGAATTTGATTTTTGTTCCCCTTTTTATGGGCGGAACGTATAAAGACGTTGTTCCTATGCTTCTTTCGGCAATAGTTCCATTTAACGTTTTGAAAATGATTTTAAACTGCTCAGGAGTCGGTATACTTTTTACTGCAACAAAAAACGTTCTTAATAAAATAAAATTGTATTTTTAAATTACAGTGAATACAAAAACGGATATGTTCCTTCGAGACATCTTTCATTTTTTTACATACGAAAGTAGAAAAGTCTTTAAGAAAACATATCCGTTTTTATTTTATTATTTTGCCGTATATTATTTGCTGTTTTTCAGCATTTTAATAATATTTTTAATTTTTGGAGGTGTTCCGTATAATAAAACGCCCATACGATAAATTTTTGCAGATATATATCCAATAAATCCCGAAGAGACAATAAGAATAAAAATAGAAACAAGAATTTGCCATAAAGGAACGCTGCTCATTGCAATTCTTGTAAACATAGCCATAGGGGAGGTGAATGGGATAAACGAACATAGAATCATAATTGGTGTATCAACCTCATTGGAGGATATTCCAACTATAACAACCATAAACGCAATAACAAACAAAAGCGTTATTGGTGTTGAAGAAACGTTTATATCTTCGAGCTTTGAAACCGTTGAGCCAATCGCTCCATACAAAAACGCATAAATAAGAAAACCAAGAATAAAGAATACAAGCATATAAACAATAAGCTCAACGGGCATATTGAAAATTGATGTTACAATAATATTATCAGCCCATAATTCTTCATTTATTTTGAATGTTATGAGAGCTGTTCCAAAGATACTTGCAAGTTGAATAAATCCAGCAATACAAGAAGCAAAAACCTTACCAAACATCATAGAAACAGGTTTTGCACTCGTTATAAGCAGCTCCATAGCTCTTGAGCTTTTTTCTGAAGCAACGTTTGTTGCAATCATTTGTCCATACAGTATAATAACCATATATAAAGCCATAATCATAATATACGTGTAGAAATAATTCTGCATCTGGTCTTTGCCAAGTATTTCTGATTTAGACTGAATCTCAACGGAGGAAATCTCAAGAATATCTTCTTCTGATAAACCGCTTTCAAGCATTGCATTAATTTTATATATTTCTTTCAATGTTTCATCTGCAAGAATTTGATTGGAATCATACATTGAGAGATTGTCTACGTAATATGTATATTTTGTAAAACTTTCAAAAACGAATGCACACTCTGCTTCGCCTGATAATACTTTTTCTTTTATTGAATCAACACTTTCATCAGTTGCAATAACTTTATAATCTAAAAAAGTCTGACTAAAGCTATCTGCAATTTTAGAAGCATTGCTTCCGCTTATTAACATTGTATATTCCGGTGTGATATCGTTTGGTTCATCAACCTCGAAAAATGATTTTATTCTTGGGAAAAATGTAAAAATAGAAATTAAAACTATGGAAAAAAGAGTTATTCCGATGAAAATTTTATTTGAAAAGAAATTCATCAGTTCAAACTTCAGTATTTTTAAAAACTGTTTCATATATCTGAATATTATCCTTTCTTTAAATTCTTTCTTGTTATTCTATGTGTTTATTTTAAAAAACTTTTTGGTGAATTATGATATATGGGTATTTTTCGAAAATAATATAAGCTAATTGTTAGTTCTAAATACTATATTTGCTTTTCTGTATATTCAATAAAAATATCGTTTAAAGATGGTTCTTTAACTTTTATTTCGTCTATATCGTATTTGGTTGAAATCATATTGATTATTTTCATCTTATCTTCGGGTGAAGAAAGAGAAAAGTCTATGTATTCATCGTTTATCTGAACGCAATTGTCTGGGTAATCTCTTATAATATCTTTAACTTGCAAAGAACGTATTGAAAGGGTATCTCTTGAATAGTTACGTTTGATATGATCTAAATTTCCCGAAAGAACAATTTCTCCACCATTCATAATTGCTATACTATTGCAAAACTCTTCAATATAACTCATCTGATGGCTTGAAAATAAAACGATTTTATTGTTTTTTATCTGCTCTTGAATAACGTCTTTTAAGAGGAGCGAGTTAACGGGATCAAGACCGGAAAAGGGTTCATCAAATATAATAATTTGAGGATCGTGGGCTAATGCAGTTATCATTTGAATTTTTTGTTGATTTCCCTTTGAAAGCGTATCAAGTCTTTTATTTCTGTATTCAGACATTCCAAGGCGTTCAAGCCAATAATCAATAGATTTAACAGCCCTTTTTTTATCAACACCTTTTAATTCTGCAAAATAGGTTAATTGGTCAATTATCTTTTTCTTTGGATATAATCCTCTTTCTTCCGGGAGATACCCAAAACTTATTTTATCGTATGAAATTGGTTTTCCATCAATATATATTTCTCCCTTATCCATAGGAAAAACGTTCATAAGAATTCTTATAGTTGTTGTTTTTCCTGCTCCGTTTCTTCCTAAAATGCCTAAAGCTGTTCCGCTTTCAGCAGAAAATGAAATCCCTTTTAAAACTTCTTTGCTACCAAAATTTTTGTATACGTTTTTTATTTCAAGTAACATAATTTCTGACTCCCATTAAAATAATAAATCAATAAATAGATTTAAAAAGCATTAAATCATTAAAACGTTCATTCATATTTATATCACATATATGTGTTATTGTCAAGTTGTTTTATAACTTTATGTATTATATACCGTATATATAAAATAAAAGTTTTTATATAAATCAAAACAGAAAAATACAAATAAAACACCGTTTTTCATTGACTTTTTAATTAGATATTGGTATAATAAACATCGATAAAAATTTTTCTAAGGCACATATAAAGTTTTTTATAAGGTATAAAACTATTTACTTCATCTATAGGGGTATTGATATGTTTTCTTTAACTTCAAAACACAGAACGTCTTTAATGGGAATATCGGCTTTAATAATTCTCGTTCATCACTATTTAACAAATATAATGGATAAGCCATATAAATTTGGAGCAATTGGCGTTGATGTATTTATGTTTTTAATGGGAATTGGATTGTATTTTTCTTTATACAAAGGAACAAAAAATAAATCCCTTCTTAAAGAAATTCCAGCTTATTTTTTTAGAAGATTCAAAAAAATATTTCCAGTATTTGCTGTTTTTCTTGTATCTTTTGGTTTGTGGAAATATTCAAACGGTGGTTTTTCCTTGAAAGATTTTTTTCTTAATTTGTCTTTCACAGGTTATTGGACTTTACCATACGGAAAATACTTTAATTGGTTTGTTAGCGGAATTTTATTTTTTTATCTTTTGTCTCCAGTTTTGTTTTTATTTTTTCATAAATCCAAAAGTAAAATGCTTTGTTCAGCTTTAATATTTGCTGTTTTATCCGTTCTTGTTTTTTTAATGAGAAAAAACAGCGAGGGCGATATTAACAGAACTCTTATTATGGTTGTCAGACTTATCCCTCTCTCTTTTGGAATGTTGTTTGGTTCATATTGCAAAGAACAGCCTTCTGAAAAAGAAAAGAGAGTTGTTTTAATATCTTTTGGTGCTGTTTTTATTATTGGCGTAGCATTATATATTTTGAATAACATTAAATGGAATGATTCGGGATTTACATATGGTATGCCTTGGTATTCATTTGGACTTATGACACCGTTTTTGTGTTTGATCTTTTCATACGTTATGGAGTTTATCTCGAAAAGCATACGTTCAATAGAATATATACTAAAGTTTTTTGGTAAAATGAGCTTTGAAATATATTTAACACACGTTTTTGTTATAGAATATATAATGATTGTTCTCATTCGTAAAAAGAATTTGTGGTCGTCCTCTCAATTAGTTAATTTTATTTATGCATTGGTTCTTTCTACTTTGTTTGCATATGTTTTGAATTGTTTTTCAAAGAAAATATCAGAGTTTAAAATAATCAAAAAACAAAATGATAAATTGGAATAAGATCCTTTTTGAATTTTATACGTTTTATGCGATTTTATAGAATAGCATTGATATTTCCTTTTTAGTATAATCATATATTATAGTCTAAAAATGTATTATACGATATGCAAAATTAGAACTGCGGTAATTTTGAAGCCAAAAAGTATTGACATTTTATAGATTAAGGTGTAAAATGAAAAATATAGAATAAAATGGTATGGTGTTGAATTATGTTAGAAAAGTTTTTGGAAAAAATAGAATTTGATTCATATGAAGATTTTAAAGAGAATTATAAAGTAAAAGTCCCAGACGGTTTCAACTTTGCTTATGACGTTGTTGATGAGTGGGGAGAGATAGACGAAAATAAACTTGCTTTAATTTGGTGTGATGATTTTGGAAACAGAAAAAAATTCACCTTCAAAGATTTAACTCTTCTTTCCAATCAAGTTGCAAATTTTTTCCTTGATAAAGGTTTGAAAAAAGGCGATAGGGTTATGTTTATGTGTAAACAAAGACCTGAGGCTTGGATTTGCTTTCTTGCTCTTCATAAAGCAGGTATTGTTGCTATTCCTGCAACTTTTCAGCTGACAAAGAAAGACGTTGTTTATCGTTGCAATAAAGCAAAAGTTAAAATGATTGTTTCTGTTGATGATTCTGACCTTGTTGAAGGTATTCTTGAAGCTGTTCCTGAATGTGAAACTCTTCTTAACGTTGCAATAGTTGGTAATAACGTTCCTGAAAACTTTATTGATTTCAGAAAAGAAGCATATACTTATCCAACGAGCTTTGAAAGAGTTCCTAATAAGATTTCTGATGAAATGCTTATATATTTTTCATCAGGAACAACAGGATTCCCTAAAATGATTCTTCACGATTTTTCCTATCCCGTTGGTCATATTTTAACTGCAAAATATTGGCAAAAGGTTGAGGATGGAAAACTTCATTTAACAATGTCTGATTCAGGCTGGGCAAAATTTGCGTGGGGAAAAATATACGGTCAATGGATATGCGGAGCTGTTATCGTTGCATATGATAATGAAAAGTTTAATGCCGCAAATACGTTGAATCTTTTAGCCGAGCTTCAGCTAACAACATTTTGTGCCCCGCCAACAATATATAGATTCCTTATAAAAGAAGATCTTCATAATTATCCCGATAGCTTTAAGTCTATTAAGCAATGTGCTATAGCGGGTGAGCCTCTTAATCCCGAAGTTTTTAATAAATTCAAAGAATTAACAGGTTTATCCTTAACCGAAGGCTTTGGGCAAACGGAAACCCCCGTTATTCTTGCCAACTATGAGGGAATAAAAATCAAACCAGGCTCAACGGGAAAACCTTCGCCTGTTTTTGACGTTGATATTGTAAATCCTGATGGGACAAGCTGTGAAGACGGTATTGTTGGTCATATCGTTATAAAAAATTTATCTAAGTTATATCCAACAGGTCTTTTCAAGGGATATCTTGATGACAATGCAGCAAATAAAAAAGCATTTTATAATGATTGGTACGATACTGGCGATACTGCAAGAAGAGATAATGACGGATATTACTGGTTTGAGGGAAGATCTGATGACGTTATCAAAAGCTCTGGGTATAGAATCGGTCCTTTTGAAGTTGAAAGTGCTTTGATGACACACCCTTCTGTTTTGGAATGTGCTGTAACAGGTGCTCCCGATCCCGTGAGAGGTCAGGTTATTAAAGCAACTATTGTTTTAACTAAAGGATATACTCCATCTGAAGAGTTAAAAAAAGAAATACAAAATCACGTTAAACAAACAACTGCTCCTTATAAGTATCCTCGAATTGTAGAATTTGTTGAACAGCTTCCTAAAACAACAAGCGGAAAAATTAAAAGAGATACAATAAGAAATCAAAATGAAAACCAATAGTTTTTTATTTTTAAAAATATGTATTGTAATATAAGTTTTTATTTATAATAATATGGAAATTAAAATATAAAATATTGTGAAAGTAGTATATAAAGAGATATGAAAGAAACGAAAAATAATACATTCGGCTCTCGATTTAAAATGATTTATTCTATAATACAAATGATTATTTTTTATCTTGCTGTTTGCATTTTTCCGAATTATGACATTCTTTGTCTCATTATTGTTATTTTGACTTATTTAATTCCTTTATATATTGATTCATATATCATAAAGTTTGTGAATAGAGACAGAAAGCTAAAGGAATATTTTATAGAAGATTTTTTGTTCTACTTTCTTCCTTCTATAGCTTCGTCTCTTCTCATAGAACTGTTGTTACATTTTATCGGTGTAACCAATGGGGAGCTTTTATGCTTTTTCACTGTTGTTCTTTTTATAGCTTTTTCTTTGCTGACTCTTTTTCAGTGGTTAAGATTTTTTATTCAATATAAAATTTCTAATAAATCAAAAACTGAAAAATAGAATTGGCGTTGATTGAAAAGAATTCTCTGCCCGTTGCATAGTTGGATAGTGCATGAGACTCCGACTCTCAAGGTCGCAGGTTCAAATCCTGTCGGGCAGGCCAAATGACAGGTTTCTATGGAAGCCTGTCCTTTTGATTTAAAGAGGTAAAGAATGGATATTGCTCAAAAAAATAAATATGATAAGATGACGAAAGAACCTGTTAAAAGGCTTATTCCAAAACTTGCAATTCCAACTATAATCAGTATGCTTGTTTCATCATTTTACAATATGGCGGATACTTTTTTTGTTGGTAAGCTCGGAAACACAGCGTCAGCAGGTGTTGGCGTAACAATGCCCGTTATGGCAGTAATACAAGCTCTCGGCTTCTTTTGCGGCTTTGGTTCTGGAAATTTTATATCCCGTTCTCTTGGAAAAAAAGATATGGAAACCGCAAAGAAAATGGCATCCGTTGGCTTTTTTTCCGCTTTGGCTTTAGGTACTGTTATAGCTATCGGCGGAGAGGTATTCCTTGATCCACTTGTTTCTGTTCTCGGAGCGACAGAAGCGAGCACTCCATATGCCAAGGACTATATAAGATATCTTTTGATAGGTGCACCTTTTATGATGGGTTCATACGTTCTGAATAACCAGATACGTTTTCAAGGAAACGCTTTGTATTCAATGCTTGGCATAACAAGTGGTGCGATTATTAACGTTTTTCTTGATCCATTGCTGATAAACGTTTTTGAATTGGGAACCGCAGGCGCTGCTATTGCAACAATTGTAAGTCAGATTATCAGCTTTTTAATTTTGTTAATAGTTAATATAAAAACAGACAGTATAACCATAAGCATAAAAAACTTTGCTCCCTCTTTTAGATTGTATAAAGAAATATGTGTTGGCGGAGCACCATCTTTGTTTAGACAAGGTTTACAAAGTGTTTCTGCGTTGCTTTTGAATCGGGTTGCGAAAGAATATGGTATTGCTGAAGCGGCTTTCATATTAGGGATATCAAAAAATGAAATTACAGAAAAACTTGCAGAAAGTGCTGCTGATATTGCAATAACAGCAATGAGCGTTGTATCAAGAGTAATGTTTTTTGCATCATCTGCCCTTATAGGCTTTGGACAAGGATTCCAACCTGTTTGTGCATTTAATTACGGTGCGAAAAAATATGACCGAGTCAGAGAAGCGTTTAAGTTTTGTGTTATTTGCTCAACGGTGTTTTTAATAATAATTTCTATTGGATATTCTTTAAGCGCTTCTTTTCTTATTAGCTTAATAAGAGAAGATTTGAGGGTAATACAGCTTGGTGTTGTTGCCCTTAGATATCAATGTATTTCTTTACCATTTATGGGATTTGTTGTAATGAGCAATATGATGCTTCAAAGTATGGGAAAGGTTGGAAGAGCTTCTGTTTTGGCTGTTGCAAGACAAGGATTATTTTTTATTCCCGTTATTGTTATAGTTCCAAAACTTATTGGTCTCGAAGGCGTTCTTATGTCTCAGACTATATCTGATTTCTTATCTTTCATAGTAGCCTTGCCAATTCAAATAAGCGTTATGATTGAATTAAAGAAAGAATCTGCTTTATCGTAAAATTATAAAATAAGACATAAAATTCGTATTGACTATATTACATAAATGTGTTAAAATATAGTTTAAAAGAAATGATTATAAATGGTGATGATTTTATGATAATTTTGGGAATCGATCCAGGAATAGCAACCGTTGGATATGGTATAATTTCCGCGGCTAATGGAAGATTTTCTCCTATTGATTATGGTACTATAACAACAAAAGCAGGAGTGCTTCTCGAAAAACGCTTGTGCGAAATATATGATTGTGTTACTGAACTAATCAGAAGATATTCACCTGATGCTGTTGCTATTGAAGAATTGTTTTTTAATAAAAACGTTAAAACAGCAATAGATGTTGCTCAAGGACGTGGAGCAATTCTCACAGCAGTTGCAAAATCAGGAATAGATCTTTTTGAGTATACTCCGCTTCAGGTAAAAAGCAGTGTTGTAGGATACGGAAGAGCTGAAAAACAGCAGGTTATGTATATGATAAAAGTTTTGCTTAATTTAAATTCCACACCTAAACCTGACGATACTGCCGATGCATTGGCTATTGCTATATGCCACGCTAACTTTTCTATGCATACAACAGCTAAGAGGGAATAATATATGTTTTATTATATAAAGGGTAGGCTTGAACTACTTTTGGAAAATTTTGCAGCAGTTGATTGCGGAGGCGTTTGCTTTAAAATATACACAAGTGTTTCCACAAAAAATCAGTTTGCATCAAAATTAAATTCCGAGGTTCTGTTTTATACAACCTTAATTGTGAGAGAGGATGCTCAGGACTTATATGGCTTTTCAACAGAAGAAGAGCTTGAAATTTTTAAAAAACTCATTTCTGTTTCTGGAGTTGGTCCTAAAGGAGCAATTTCAATTCTTTCATATTTCAGCGTTGAAAGTCTTTGCGATGTAATTTTAAGTGGGGATTCAAGGGGACTTTCTGGAGCTCCTGGCGTTGGCTTGAAAACCGCTCAGAAAATAATAATTGAGCTTAAAGACAAACTTCCAAAAGTTTCAACACAAAGTCAAGGTGTGGTTACTTCAAAACCTTCCGCATCCGTTGTATCAGATGCAGTTAATACTTTGGTTGCTTTGGGATATCAACGCTCTGTTGTACTTAAAGTAATTGATAAAATTGATAAAAGCGGCGACACAGCTGATATTATTACAAACGCATTACAACTTCTTGCTAAACAATGAGGTATTGATATATGGCTATTAATTCGAATCAGGATTTTGATTTTGAAAACAGAATAGTTGATACGAATAGCAGTTTAAGTGATATTGAAACTGAGCTTTCTCTCCGTCCAAAATCTTTAGAGGAATATGTTGGACAGGAGAAGGTTAAAGAGAACCTTCGAATTTTTATGAAGGCTGCTCAAAAAAGAGGAGAATGTCTTGACCACGTTTTGCTTCACGGACCTCCGGGACTTGGCAAAACAACGCTTTCTGTTATTATAGCCTCGGAGCTTGGGGTTAATTTGAAAATAACTTCTGGACCTGCAATTGAAAAAGCGGGAGATTTGGCAGCATTGTTAACCACTCTTGAAGAAAACGACATTCTTTTTATTGATGAAATTCATAGATTATCAAGAGCTGTTGAAGAAGTTTTATATCCCGCAATGGAAGACTTTGTTCTCGATTTAATGATGGGAAAAGGACCTTCTGCAAGAAGTATCAGAATCCCTTTGAAACCATTTACTTTAATAGGTGCTACAACAAGGGCAGGTCAACTCAGCTCTCCTTTGCGAGACAGATTCGGAATGCTTTTCAGACTTGAGCTTTATACACCTGAAGAGCTTTCAAGAATTGTAACGAGGAGTGCAGGAATTCTTGGAACAGATATAACCGAAGACGGCGCTTTTGAGATTTCAAGACGTTCAAGAGGCACACCGAGAATTGCAAACAGACTTTTAAAACGTGTTAGAGATTTTGCAGACGTTAAAGGCGATGGATTAATAAGTAAAGATATTGCTGATATGGCTTTGAAAAGCCTTGATGTTGACGAATTGGGATTAGACTCAACAGATAAAAGAATGCTTGAGGCTATAATAAAACATTTTGGCGGCGGTCCTGTTGGACTTGAAACCCTTGCGGCAATAACTAACGAAGAGACAGTTACGTTGGAAGACGTTTATGAACCGTATTTGCTTCAGTTAGGTTTTATAAACAGAACTCCGAGAGGGAGAACCGCAACCGCTTCAGCTTATGAACATTTGGGCATACCTTTTCCAAAAAAATTAAACGCTGTTCAAAGCGGATTATTTGAAAACGAGGATTAATTATGTTTGTTTCTGATAAATGGATAGATTATGAGCTTTTAGAAGTTGCTGATGGGGAAAAGCTCGAACGATGGGGAAATTTTTTTCTTGTCAGACCTGATCCACAGGTTATTTGGAAAGGTGAAAAATATTCTGAGCTTTGGACAATAGCAGATGGGATATACAGACGTTCAAACGAGGGGGGAGGCTCTTGGATTAAAAAGAAAGTACCTGATGAATGGCAGATATCATACGGTGAGTTAAAATTCACAATTTCACCTATGGGATTCAAACATACGGGGATTTTTCCTGAACAAGCTGTTAATTGGGACTGGTTTTCTTCATTGATAAAAAAATCAAAACGACCAATAAGAGTTTTAAATCTTTTCGGCTATACTGGTGCGGCAAGTGTTGCTGCGGCAAAAGCAGGAGCTAAAGTTTGCCACGTTGATGCCTCAAAAGGAATGGTGCAAAAGGCAAAGATAAATGCCAATCTTTCGGGAATTCCTTCCGATTCTATAAGATATATTGTAGACGATTGTTTCAAATTTGTTCAGCGCGAAATAAGAAGAGGAAATTTTTATGATGGAATAATACTCGATCCTCCGTCATACGGAAGAGGTCCTGGAGGGGAAAAATGGATGATAGAAAAAGACCTTGATGCTTTGATTTCATCTATATCCTTGCTTATTTCTGATGAACCACTGTTTGTATTGTTGAATTCATACACAACGGGACTTTCTCCCTCGAGCTGTGGATATATTCTTCATTCTAATATTTCTAAGAAGTTTGGCGGTCGTGTTGAAAACGAAGAGCTTGGAATCCCCGTTAAAGCAGACGGAATATGTTTGCCTTGCGGAGCTTCAAGTCGTTGGACACCTTAATTATTAAATCAATTGGAGTATATTTTATTTCAGATGAATGATTTTATTTCTGTAAATAATATGTCTTTTTCATATAAAGACGGTGAAAAGCTATTTGAAGATTTCAACCTTTCCATTAAAGAAGGGGAATACGTTGCCATTATTGGTCATAACGGTTGTGGAAAATCAACTCTTGCAAAACTTATGTGCGGTATTTTACTTCCTGAGAGTGGGTCTGTTGTTGTTAATGGTATTGATACGTCAGATGATGAAAAATTTTTTGAAATGCGAAAATCTTGTGGAATGATTTTTCAAAACCCCGACAATCAGCTTGTTGCAACAATCGTTGAAGAAGACGTTGCATTTGCTCCTGAAAATTTGGGCGTTGAACCAAAAGAGATTAGAAAAATCGTTGATGAATGTTTGAAAATTGTTGGAATGGAAAAATATGCAAAAAGTTCAACGAGTCATCTTTCAGGTGGGCAGAAACAGAGAATAGCAATAGCGGGTATTCTTGCAATGAAGCCGAGATGCATTATCTTCGATGAAGCAACATCAATGCTTGATCCCGAAGGCAGAAGAGATATTATTTCTGCTATGAAAAAGCTCAATAAAGAAAATGGTATAACAATTGTAACAATAACTCATTATATGGGTGAAGCTGTTGAGGCTGATAGAATTGTTGTTTTAAATAAGTCAAAAATAATAGGAGACGGTTCTCCAAAAGAAATTTTTTCTGACGTTAAAAAACTAAATTCCGTTTCTCTTGCTTCTCCCCAGATAACACAGCTTGCTGAAATGCTTATTGATGATGGATATCCTCTTCCAAAAGGGATTCTTCATAC
Organism: Eubacteriales bacterium; assembly: GCA_045578045.1. GTDB lineage: Bacteria > Bacillota > Clostridia > Oscillospirales > CAG-382 > SIG653. The sequence goes on from JAZNJM010000107.1 coordinate 22,081, forward strand.
AATAGAGGCGGCTGATGAAATTGAAAAGTATATAAAAAATAAGAAAGAGTAACGTATGTCCTCTCTTTCATTGAAAAACGTTTCTGTTATTTATAACGAAAATTCTTCTTTTTCTAAAAAAGCGTTGGATAACGTTAATATAGATTTTCCAGAAGGGAAAATTATTGGTATAATCGGTAAAACAGGAAGCGGAAAATCAACTTTAGCTTCTTTATTAAATGGATTGATGAAGCCGACCTATGGACAGATTTTTCTTGATGGAAAAGATATCTGGGAAAATCCCAAGGAAATCAGAAAAATAAGATTTAAAGTTGGTCTTTCTTTTCAATATCCTGAATATCAGCTTTTTGGAGCAACTGTAAAAGAAGATATTGCTTTTGGTCCTAAAAATATGGGACTTTCTTCCGAAGAGATAGAAGAAAGGGTGAAAAAGGCATCAGCTTTTTGTGGAATTCCTTTGTCTATTATGAATAATTCTCCCTTTGAATTATCAGGAGGACAAAAAAGACGAGTTGCTATTGCGGGAATTGTTGCAATGGAGCCTGATATTCTTGTCCTTGATGAACCCGCCTCAGGGCTTGATCCTGTTGGACGTGAAGAAATTTTAGGCGGGATTGTAAAAAATTCTTCAGAAAAGGGAAACACAACTCTTATTATTTCTCATAGTATGGAGGATATAGCAAAATATTCAGACTATATTCTCGTTTTAAAAGATGGGAAAGTTTTTTGTTTCGGAACGGTTGAAGAGATTTTTTCAAATGCAGAAAATCTTTTTTCAGCTGGTCTCGATCTACCTCAGGTTACAAAACTCTTTATTGAGTTGAAAAAAAGAGGACTTTCCTCAGAACATTCTGTTTATACAACGGAATACGCTCATAAAAAAATGATAAAAATTTTAGAAAACAGAGAGTAATAATTAATGCTGAAAGATATAACTTTAGGTCAGTATTATTCTGCGGATTCTCCCATACATCGTACTGATCCTCGAATTAAGCTAATGTCTTTGATGGTTTTTCTCGTTACGGTTTTGATATGTAAATCATTGTTTTCATATCTTTTATCCTTATTTTCTGTAATTATTCTTATAGCCGTTTCAAAAATTCCATTCAAACTGATATTAAAAAATTTGAAATCTCTTCTCTTTATAATATTGATAACAACTTTTATAACTTTTTTTATTTCAAAAGGTGATGTATTATTATTTGAATGGAAGTTTATCAAAATATATAAAGAAAGCATTTATAGTGCTTTATACCTTATTATAAGGTTTATAAGTATGCTTTGCGGTAGTTTTATTTTAATTTCCTATACAACGCTTCCTCTTGATTTAACAGAAGGTGTTGAACGTCTTTTAAAACCTCTTACGTTCTTCAATATCCACGTTCACGATTTCGCTATGATGATGAGCATTGCTTTAAGGTTTATACCAACCTTTATTGAAGAAACAAATAAAATTATTTCAGCCCAAAAGGCGAGGGGCGGAGATTTTTCATCGGGAGGACTTATTAAAAGAGTTAAAGCCTTTGTTCCTATTTTAATTCCTTTGTTTGTTTCTGCCATAAGACGAGCTGTAGAATTAGCTGATGCAATGGAATGTAGATGCTATAACAGAGGGATCGGTCATACAAGAATGAAAGAAATGAAACTTAAATGGACAGATTTTATTGTTCTTGTTTGTTTTTCTATACTTCTTCTTTCTGTTGTTATATTAAATAAAATATAAGGTCAGATACAATTATCAAACTTTATGAGGGGCATATATGAATTTTGCATTAAAACTTTCTTATCTTGGAACTAATTATAGCGGTTGGCAAATTCAAAACAACGTTCCGACAATTCAAGGCGAAATTCAAAAAGCTGTTGAAAAAATTTTCTGTATGCCTTTTGTTGTTAATGGTTGCAGTAGAACGGATGCAGGCGTTCACGCTTTGGAATATATTTGCGCTTTTAAAGATGCTCCGGATTTTGATATTAAAAAACTTCCTGTTGCTTTAAACACTTATTTACCTTATGATATTTCCGTTCTTGATGCGGTAGAAGTTCCATACGAATTTCACCCAAGATATTCGGTTGTTAAAAAAGAGTATATATATAGAATATATAATTCAAAAATAAGAGATCCTTTTATTTACGGACGCGAACATATATATAAACATCCAATTGATGAAAAAATATGTAATTCTCTTGCTAATGAATGTGTTGGAACGTATGATTTTGCTTCTTTTATGGCTTCTGGTTCATCAATAACAGACACTGTAAGAACAATATATAGCTTCAATGTTTCGAGAGAGGAAAATAGCATTATTTTCAAGGTATGCGGTAACGGATTTTTATATAATATGGTTCGTATTATGGTTGGAACCGTTATAGATTCTTATGAAGGAAAAATAAAAATTCCGATAAAAGAATTGATTTTGGCTAAAGACAGAAAACTTGCGGGTCAGACTATGCCTGCTTGCGGTTTATATTTGAATAAAACTTTTTATGATAGAGAATATTTTATGATATAACCTTATTTCAGATATGGGAGGTGCGTTTTTGTGAGTGCTTTTGAAATGTTCAGAGAGAATAAACAGAGCAATATTTCAGAAAACGATGTTTCTGAAAAATACAAAAAAATGTCCTCTTATTTCGGAATCCTCAAGTGGATATCTTTAATAATAATCGTTATATATATATTAGTCTCCGTTAGTCTGCACGGTGAAGAGCTTTCTTTTGATAGTATAAGATATATTGTGAGATATATGAAAGATGATCCATTAACCCTTGTTTCTGATGGAGATGTTTATGAATTTGATTATGAATCTTCAAACAAGGCTTATATTTTAGGAAATGATTTTGCGGTTATAGGAAAACAGTCAATAGCTATTTATGATTTTTCTGGAAAAGTTTTATTTTCTGATAATTGCCCATACGATAATCCCGTTGCTATTTCATACGGCAATGAGCTGATAGTATATGAAATTGGAAAAACTGAGCTAAGGTTTTACAATTCTTATTCTTTAGTTGAACGAATGAATTTTGAATCTCCCGTTTATGACGTTACCATTGCAGAAAACGGAAATTTTCTTGTTATGACAGCATCAGACGGATACCGTTCAGGTTTCAGAATATATAATAACCACAAAAAATTACTTTTAAGATGTAATTTTGGAGAGTTTTCATTACAAACAACTTCAATTTCAAACGATGGTAATAGTGCAGTTGCAGTTTCTGCTTTAATAACAGATAATAATGTTTCTTCAGTTTTGAATATCTATGAAATTCCCGCTAAAGAACCAACTCACACAGAAACTATTGAAGGAGAATATCCTATTTCTGCCCATTATTTAAATGATAATATCGTTCTTTTAACAGATAAAAATATAAGGTTTTATAATTCAAATTATGAAATTGAATCAACGATTTCCTTTGAAAATAAAGAACCTTTAGAATACAGAGTATTTAAAGACAGAATAGCAATAACATATAGAGTTTCTGTTTTAAGTCAGGATACCAAAATTGAAATAATTGATTCAAAGGGAGAACGAATAAGAGATATAACTTTGGATAGTTCTGTTTTTGACGTTAATATTGTTGGTGATTTCGTTCACGTTCTTCGTAGAGAGTCAATAGAAACATATTCTTTGTCTGATGGAAGTATAATTAAAAAAACAGCTCTTGATAAAACATATAATTCTATAAACAAAATAACAGAAGATAAGTTTTTGCTTATGTGTCCTAATGAAGCTCGAATATTTATTTTTGCTATTTAATAATTGCTATATATAATAAAAAAATAATAATTAAAGGAGAAATTTTATGGCAGTTTTGTTGGATTTAATTTTATTACTTATTGTGGGCATTACAGTTTTTGGTGCAATAAAGAAAGGATTAGTCAAAACAGTAATTGATGCGTGTAGCTTGATTATCTCAGCGGTTTTAGCTATTGTGTTTAGCCCTGTATTTAAAGATATGCTTAATTTCACAGGTGAACATAGCGTGGCTGCAACATATCTTGTTATATTTATCATTTCTTGGATTATTGTGAAGATAGTTTCAATATTGCTTGACAAAATTATTTCTGCTCTCCCGATTATAAGAACGGTAAATACTCTTGGAGGATTTATTCTTGGGGCGTTGTTGGCAATTTTCAGAGTATCGTTATATTGTATATCCGTTGGTGGTATACTTGCTTTTGGAGAAAAGTATGGTATAGAATTTTTAAACAAAGTTTCTATGAACGATACAATCCTTTTGAAATATTTTTATGAATATAATCCAATCTATATTTTGATTAACTTTATTTTGAAATAGAATTATTTGTTTAAATTATTCTGTTTAAAGTCTTGATATTTATTATTTTACAATTTAGTTTATTTGAAAGGTAATTCAATATGGCGTTAAAATTTTGTTCCCTTTGCAAGAAAGAACTTGCAGTCGTTTTTGTTACTCGTGTAGAAGGAGATAACTCAATAAATGAAGGTTTTTGCCTTAAATGTGCAAAAAAACTTGGAATCAAAGCAGTTGATGATATAATAGAAAAGTTAGGAATTTCTCCCGAAGAATTTGAAGCTGCAACGGAAGAGGTTATGGGACTGGTTGAAAACGGAGATATGCCCGAAATGGATGAAAATTCAGAATCAACAACTCCAACCCTTGATTTTTTGAAAGCTTTAAATGGAAATAATTCGGTTGTTCCTTCATCTAATAAACAAGAAAACAAAGGCTCAAATAATAAAGATTCTAAAAAGAACGAGCAAAACAGAAAGAGCTTAAACCAGTTCTGCATAGATTTAACTCAAAAAGCAAAAAACGGTGAAATAGATAAAATTATTGGAAGAGAAACAGAGCTTGAAAGAGTTATGCAGATTCTTTGCAGAAGACAAAAAAATAACCCTTGTCTTATTGGCGAACCTGGCGTTGGTAAAACTGCAATAGCCGAAGCACTTGCTTTAAGAATTGTTGAAGGAAAAGTTCCGTATAAGCTTAAAGATAAAGAAGTTTTAATTGTCGATATGACTTCTGTTATTGCAGGAACACAGTTCAGAGGGCAATTTGAAAACAGAATGAGATCTATAATAGAAGAAGCAAAAAAACTTGGAAATATTATTCTTATGATAGATGAAATTCATTCTATTGCGGGAACAGGTGATTCTGAAGGCGGAATGAACGCCGCAAACATTCTTAAACCCGCTTTATCAAGAGGTGAAGTTCAGATAGTTGGTGCAACAACCTTAAATGAATATAGAAAGCATATTGAAAAAGATGCTGCTCTTGAAAGAAGATTTCAACCTGTTATGGTTAATGAGCCAACAATAGAGGATTCTGTTAATATTTTAATGGGAATAAAAGGATATTACGAAAAACATCACGGTATCACTATTCCCGAAAGTATTGTCAGAAATATCGTTCTTATGTCTGAAAGATATATAACAGAAAGATATCTTCCTGATAAAGCAATCGACCTTATGGACGAAACTTCTTCATACGTTTCTATGAATTCTCCCGTTGTGAATAGGATAAACGAAGTTTGCGACTTAATAAAAAACGTTAAAGAGCAAATTGATTCTTGCTCTGCAAGAGAAGCAAAAGGTGAAGACGTATATGAAGAACTTGCAAAGCTAAGAACTTCTGAAATGAATCTTAACGATGAATTTGAGAAACTTTCGTCTGAGAGGGATAATCTTACTATTTCAATATCAGATCTTGCAAAGGTTATTGAAATTTGGACGGGGATACCCGCAAGTAATATTAGCGAAAATGAATTCAATCGCATTTCGAAAATGGAGGAAGAAATAAAAAAGAGAATCGTTGGTCAGGACGAAGCTATTTCAGCTGTTGCGAAAGCGGTTAAAAGATCTCGTGCAGGTATATCATATAAAAAGAAGCCTTGTTCATTTATATTTGCAGGAAAAACTGGCGTTGGTAAAACAGAGCTTGTCAAGGTTATGGCATCATATTTGTTCAACGGAACAGATTCGCTCATAAGACTTGATATGTCTGAGTTTATGGAAAAACATTCTGTTTCAAGAATAATTGGTTCTCCTCCTGGATATGTTGGATATGACGAAGCGGGACAGCTTACAGAAAAAATTAGAAGAAAACCATATAGCATAATACTTTTTGATGAAATTGAGAAAGCTCATCCTGACGTTCTCAACGTATTGCTTCAAATACTTGACGATGGTAGAATAACTGATTCTCACGGTAAAACGGTTAATTTTGAGAATACTATTATCGTTATGACAACAAATGCGGGAAGTAAAGACTCAGAATCTTCTGTTGGCTTTGGTAAAACCGTTAATACCATCGTTAAAGAAAGAGTTCTTAAAGCTCTTGAAGGCTTTTTGCGTCCTGAGTTCATTAACAGAGTTGATGAAATTGTTGTATTCAACAATCTCTCCGAAGAAAACTTTGCAATTATTGCGGGTATAATGCTCGGAGATTTAAAGGATATTTTATCGGGTAAAAATATTTCTTTATTCTGGGATGAAAAAGTTGTATCATATCTTGTTAAAAAAGGATATTCAACAAAATTTGGTGCAAGAAATCTCAGAAGACTTATTCAAAGAGAAATTGAAGACGTTCTCGCTGAAATAATAATCAATAATTATTCAGAAAATATAACGGGCTTTTCATTAACGTCTGACGGCGAAAAAATTTCCGTTTCTTCAATATAATTCTAACATTTATATTTTATAAATTCTCCCGCTTTTAATGCGGGAGAAAATCTGGTTTTGTTAAAAAAACAGGGAAGGAGGTCCGCAGAGAATACTCTGTCTAAATTTATATGTCAAAAAAAAATAAATTCAGCGGTATAAGGACCTATGTTCCTGGTGGAAATGAAAATAACGTAAAAAAAGGTTTTTGCCCTCAGTATATGAAGATACACGAAATAGTTAATTATCTTGATACTGATACTGAGGTTGGTATTTCATCTCAAACAGCAAAAAAGAGGATTAAAACAAATGGATTAAATCTCTTATATCCAGAATTTGAAAGAAATTTTAAAACCGCTTTTATCGATCATCTAAAGGCTGTTATTTCTGTTTTACTTGCTTTTTCTCTTTTTGTTTTTTATTTATTTTATAAAAATAACGAGTATCTTTTATCTGCGGTTATTATTTCTATATCTATTGTTTTAGATTGTATAATCGAACATTTTTCTTCAATGAATATGATAAACGTCAGAAAAAAAGCAACTATAAAGGCTTCTGTAAAGAGAAATAACGATAATTTATCAATCAATTCAAGATATCTTGTTCCGGGAGATATCGTTGTTTTAAGAAAAGGAACTATTATACCTGCTGATATAAGGTTGTTTGACTCCAACGGTTTTGTTGTTCTTGAAACACCAATAACAGGTTCTGATGTTCCGATTAAAAAAATTGCTATTGATTTATCTTCTGAAGATGATAAAGGCTTAACTCCCGTTAATATGGCTTTAGCAGGTTCTATTGTAACCGAAGGAAGAGCAAAAGGCATTGTTTGCTTTACGGGAACAAATACTAAATTTTCTTCAATCCCCAAAAACAGACATAATAACGTTCCTTCTATATTTCGATATGTTTTTTCCGCTTCTTCTATGTTATCAATCGTTTCTTCCTTTGTGGGAGTTTTGATGCTTGTTTTCGGGATATTTTTTTCATCTTCTCTTTCAAAAACTTTTTTGCTTTCATTAACCGTAATGTTTTGTTCTATGTGTGATAGCTTGGTTTCTTTTTCTTTGTTGTCTTTTTCTAATGGAGTTAAAGAAATGCAAAACAATGGTGCAATATTAAGAAATTTATCCGCTTTAGAAAATATTGCATTCACAAACAGTTTGCTTGTTCATCAAAATACTGTTTTTCCAATTATTAAAACTGAAATTGATTCCGTTTGTCTTGGAATAGATGAAGCTTTGGGAACTGAATATGAAAAGTTGATTATTAAGTATTATTTGCTGTGTTCTCGTTATGACAAAAAGTCAGATGAAAAATCAATCTCTTACGAAGGAAAGCAAAGTGTTGTTGCGGCAGCTTATTATGCTGATTCCTTAGGAATTTCTTTCAAAAAGAAATCTGATGAACTTTTAATAACAGAAGAAAAGATAAGGGAAAATGATGAATACGGCTCTGTTTTGGCATATGAAAACGGTCAAAAATATCTTTTCATAAAAGGAACGCCTGATGAGGTTTTACCTTTATGTAAATATCACGAAACTTTTCGCGGAAGAAAAACTTTTTCAAAAAACGATTTAGATAATTATGATTATTTCATTTCAAGAAATACAAATGAATCGGGTTTTCTTGTTGCTATTGCAAAATGTGAAACAGATATTGATAATTTGTCTGAATTTAATGGAAGCCCGTCTTTAACCTTGTGTGGCTTTATTAAGTTCAAAACGTATTTTGGAATTGATTATTTCAAAGATGTTTCAGAATGTAAAGAAGCTGGAATTGACGTTTGTATGTTTTCAGCAGAACCATATATGAAAGCGTATAATTTAGGCAAAAATTCTGGTATATTTTCAAAAAATAATGAAGTTATAACAGAGGAAGAGCTTAGTTATATGTCTTCTGAAGAATTTGATAATTCTCTATCGTCTTATAAATTATTTTTGAATTTTCCTCCGCAGATGTTTAATAAGGTTGTTTCAGACAAGAAATCTTCAGGAAAAATAGTTGCTATTTCGGCTGAATCAACAAATGACCTTGCGGCTATGAAAAGCTCTAACGTTTCTTTTGTAATTAAAGGCGAAAATTCTGAAATGATAAAACAAGCATCAGACGTTGTTTTAAATTCAGGCGGCTTTGATAAAATAAATAATGTTTTCTCAGCTGCTAAAAAAATATACAGACGTATTCATTCAATATGTGAATATAACGTTTATAATTATATTTCCGTATTTTTTATTTTTTTCATAGGTTTACTATTTGACTTACAATACCGAGGATATGATTTTCTTGTTGCATCAGTGTTTATATCAGGAATAATATCTTTTTATTTCTCAACTGTTTCTATGCCTAAGAAACATAAATATACAATACCAAAAAAACGAAAAAAAAGCGTTGACCTTTCTGAATTTTCTTTATCTGCAATTCTTGGAATTGAATGTTCCGTTTGTTCAAGTCTGCTTTGTATTATCTTTAATGGTGATTCTACACCCGCTATTTTCCTTATTTGTTATTCTGCTTTTTCAATTTTATCAGCAATAACTATTTTAAATGATGGAATTCCTTTTTATAAATATTTTATTGGAATAAATTTAAAAGCATTAATTACTATTATAGTTATTTTAATTATTATATCTGCCCTTATGTTTTTCCCGCCATTTGTTAGCATTTTCTCTTATGGTACAGTATCCCTTAATGCATTAGCGGCTGCGTTAATTTTACCTTGCTTTGTGTATGCATTTAATATATTCATTCTAAAACGTTTTAAATTATAATAAAAAAGAGCAAATACAACAGAAATAAACTGAATATTTGCTCTTTTTTTAACTTTTAATTCTTTTCAATATATTTAAACTCTTTTATTGAATATAATTTTGCTTCAGGCATATTTTTCTTTAAATACTTAATAGAATATGAATCTATATATTTATATGGAAAATATATTTCAGATGCGACTGTTGGTAGGGCTTTTATATTGTATTTGTTTTTAAAAAAGCTATCTGATAAAACTAAAATATCAACTTTTTTATATTTGTTTTCTCTTTTTGCGTCATTGCCTAACCAAAGAATATTTTTTTCACCCTCGTAATATAGTTTTAATCCATTTTCGTTTTCTATTTTTGCAAATGTAATATTATACTCATCAAATAATATATTTTCTGTATATTTAGCTTCTGACAAATCCTCTTTACAATAAACAATATCTGATTTATTCGTATTGTTAAATGATTGAAGTTTTTCTTTTGCTTTTTCTATACTGGAAATACTATCAAAAGTTAGCGTTGATATATCTATAATACCATTAGAAAGAAGAAAATCAGCGTTTATACTGTTTTCGTTTTCAACTATGTAATTAACTTTTCCGTCTTTAATTACTATAGCTGAATCGGCTTCTTTTGAAAAAATAATCTGATTATAGTTATTTCTGCTAATCCAAGATGAAAAAACGTTAATGGTTATTGATATTATAAAAAGTAAAGATATTGCTCTGAAACAGTTGTTTCTAATTTTTCTTTTAAAAAAGAAGGCAGCAATAACACATATTAAAATAAATAAGCAAATTATAATCAAAAGATTTTTTTGCGGAACAATTATTATCCCTTTTATATTTGCTATATATCTCAGAATTGAGTGAAATCCATTTATTATAAATGATACGAATTTTATAACAAAATTCGGAAGATAAATTGGAGAAAATATAACGCAAAACAAAGAAATATACATTATAATTGTAAAAGGGAGAGATGCTATAAGGTTGGCTAATGGAGTTATTAACGGAAAATTCTGAAATCTCGAATAGAGCGTCAATGATATAAACAAACTTATCATAACAGTTGTAAAAATTGAATTAACAATGTTATTTAGTTTTTTTACGTATTTAGGTTTATGGTAATAGTTTTCAAAGGTTAGAAAAGAAGGTAATATTATCAGAACAAAAGTTGCAACGAATGATAAAATAAAACTTGTACTGTATATTGAATGTGGTGTTACAAATAAAATAATTGAAGCAGCTATAAAAAGAGAAGTAAGTGGATCTGGGTTGCTTACAATGAGATTTCCAATCAATACAAAAATAATCATAATCATAGCTCTTACGGAAGAGGGAGAAGAACCCGTTAATAAACAATAGAATATTGAAAAGCCAATACAACAAAAGATTCTTAATTTATATTGAATTCTTAAAACCGTCAGTAGTTTAAATAAAGAAAAAACTATTATTGTAAAATGAAGTCCCGATACTGCAACAATATGAGTAATTCCAAGTCTGCCATAATCCGCATAAGTTTTGTCTGAAAGCTCTGCCGCTTCACCTAAAATAACCGCTTTTATAAAAGATGCAACTTCGGGATATTCAGAAAAAGCAATATCTATTTTATCAGAAAAGAATGTTTTTATATTATTCGTTCCTTTTCTTGCGTAATATCCGTTTGTTTTTTCAGTTTGATATAAAGTTCCTTTTCCATAAAATGAGATTCCTTCCGCTTTAACGTATTTTGGACATTCTGAAAGAGTTATTTTGAATTTACCTTTATCAAATAGATTAATATCATTTATATCAGTATGGGTTTCTAAATTATAAATTCTGATTTTGATTCCTTTTTTAATATCACCTGAGAGCGTTTTTATATCTGTGTATTTTGAATTGTTTTCCAAAATAACCGCTTCAACAGATAATTTTTTGTCAAAAGAATTATATATAGAAAACTTGTTTTTATAGTTCAGAGATGAATATCCATAAGAAAGAAGAAAAGCAATAATAAATGTTATAGGAAATATCCTTTTAAACTGAAAAATTTTTCTGTGTGCTAATAATACAAGAATAACAGATAAAACAACTCCAATTGAAATTGTTGCAAATGTAAAACTGCTTGAAAGTGGTAAAATAGTCCCCAAAATGATTCCAAATATAAAAAATATCAATATCTGAACTAAAAAACGTTTTTTTAGCATAATTTGTTCCTTCAATTTAAAGGTAATAATAATTAAATAAATTTTACCATACCAATGCAATATTGTCAAGATATTTAACGCTTATCATAATGCTATGAAAACAGAAAACTTTAAAATAAATTTACATAGTGTTAAAACAATAACAAGTAATTTTTGGTATTATATGTAAGTGTATGTGTGCATAAAGAAATTGACCAATAAATAGGAAAGTGAATAAAAAAATGAATCTCAATAATAGAAAAAAATTTATAAATACTGTTGCTCCAACCATACTTATCGTTTGTTCTTTGTTGCTTTCGGGATGTGGTAGTAAAACAGGAAACAAAGCAACAAATATTGATATGAGTACAGGAGAATTAATTTCTCAAGAAACAAACGACCGTTTGAGTGATGACGTTATCAAAAATATAAAAAATTACGTAAAAAATGCTCCTTCTATATCAAATATGAGTCTTTCTTCTGATATTTCTTCCTTATCTCTTGAAGCCGAGTTAGAGAAAAGAAAAAATAATTTTGTTATATCTAACGAAAACGAAAATGTTCTCGCAACAGATACAGTAAACGTAACTTTCATAGAAGTTACTCTTTCTTCCGGAGATGCAACCTATGAGCTTAACGTTGGATACGATTTTAATTTAAATGAAGAATATGATTCATCTTTTAAAAACGGTATAATCGGGCATAAAATTGGTGAGAAGTTTATTATAGAAAATTGTAAAATGCCTGATGGAACAACGGCAAAGGTTAAAGTTAAGCTTAACTATGTAACAAGAAAGGTAGATTCTCTTGAAGCTCTCGAAGAGAAACTTCCAGAGGAATTTGATAGTTATTCTTCATTCCTTTCCAATGCCTTGGAAGATTCCGCTAAGGCAAATGATATTTGGGAACAGCTTATAAAAACCGTTACTGTTGAAACAAATTCCGAAGAATATAAAGCATATTATAGTGATAAATATAATAATGCATATGAGTATTTTAAAAATTATAATTCTTCCGTTGATGAAGAGCTTTTAAAAACATCAATTGAAAAGCAATGTAAAAAAGAATTTATAGCTTATTACTACGGAAAAGAATTTGGTATTGATTACGGCGAATATCGTGAAGAAGAGCTTGAAAAAATTGCTTTATTTTATGGATACACCCTTGAATCTTTCAAAGCTAAATATTCCGAGGATGTTATAAAGAATACAGTTTATATGGATTCTGTTGGAAAAGAGTTTGCTGAACGAATTGGAAAATAGTTTTCTGATTATAGATGAAAAACAGCTCAAAGAGCTGTTTTTCTTTTCAACGAATTTTAAATTATTTTTTTAATGTATACAAAATATTTATATGAAATATATTGATATTTAAATCATAATTTGATATAATTTAAGCATAAAATATTTGTTATTAATAGAGAGTATAAAAAAGTCAGGAGCTAAAAAAATGGGATATATTAAAACACCCGTAAAGGGAATGAATGATTTTCTGCCTGAGGATATGCGCCTCAGAGAATACGTATCTTCTCAAATTAAATCAACATACGCTAAATATGGTTTTTCTCTTATTGAAACGCCTGCTGTTGAGCATATTGAAAACTTAACAAGTAAACAAGGGGGCGACAATGAAAAGCTTATTTTCAAAATAATGAAAAGGGGAGAAAAGCTGTCTAAAGAAGATATAACAGATTCCGCTTCTCTTGCAGATAGTGGCTTGAGATACGATTTAACTGTTCCTCTTTCAAGATATTACGCTTGTAATATGGAAAAGCTCACTTCACCTTTTAAAGCGTTTCAGCTTGGAAACGTTTGGAGAGCTGACAGACCTCAAAAAGGACGTTTCAGACAGTTTACACAATGTGATATAGATATATTAGGAGATAGCTCTATACTTGCGGAAATAGAACTTGTATCTGCAACTTCAGCTATGCTTTTAAAACTTGGTTTTGAAGATTTTAAAGTAAGAATTAATGACAGAAGGATTTTAAAAGCTATTGCCGATAAATGCGGTTTCTCACCAGATGATTATGATAGAGTTTTTATAATTCTTGATAAAATGGATAAAATTGGAGCTGACGGAGTTGAGAAAGAGCTTATAGCTTCAGGATATCCAGAAGAAAGCTGTAAAAAATATATGGAATATTATTCCAACTCATATGAAGATTGTTCAGCTTTTTGTTCATCTTTCTCAGAAGAAACAAACGCAAGTTCAAACCTTGAAATGATAATTTCCTGTGTTAAAAAAATAACTGATGGAAAATTTGAGATTGCTTTTGATCCAACTTTGGTAAGGGGAATGTCTTATTATACAGGAACTATTTTTGAAATTGAGCTTCCTGGATACGGTTTTTCCATTGCTGGCGGTGGAAGATATGACGATATGATTGGCAAATATGCCGGTATAAAAGTTCCCGCTTGCGGTTTCTCTATTGGATTTGAAAGAATAATAACAATACTTAAAGATAAAGGCTTTAAAATCCCAACTAATGATGAAAAAATAGTATTTCTTGCCGAAAATGGTCTTTCAAAAGAACAGCTTGAAGAAATGTTTTCTGAAGCTCTTTCCCTTAGAAGCGAAGGTAAAACAGTAATGATAACCCCAAGAAATAAAAACGTAAAATTTCAGAAAGATAAGCTGATAGCCGAAGGATACACAATATTTAAAGATTTTTTCAGAAATTCTAAATAACAAACCTAAATCAATTCGTCTTTTGTTTACGGGCAAAAGACGTTTTTGATTTCTTAAATGTTTTATTTTCTCTTTATTTTTGTGAAAATGTTATTTTAGTACTTGACAAAAAATTAAAATGAATTATAATTATGATAATGATTCTCATTTTTATTTTTAAAAAAATATAGTATGGTGCATTATGATAAACAAGATTGTTTTTAAAAAAATATCGGTTATAATTCTGTGTATTGTTGTTTTATTATCAACAGTATCGTGTTCAGATAATAATGGAGAAAAAGATAAAATTTCAATAGTTTGTACAGCTTTTTCTCAGTATGATTTTGTTAAACAAATTGTGGGAGAGAAAGAAGATTTATTTGATATAACGTATTTATTTGAAAATGGTGCAGACGTTCACAGCTTTGAAAATGACGTTGGATTTAACGTTAAGATAAAAATTATGAATTCTGATGTTTTTATATATAACGGCGGCGAATCTGATAGTTGGGTGAATAATGTTTTAAATGATAAAGGAATGAATAAGGATTGTAAAACAATTTCACTTCTTGAAATAGTTGGCTTTGATAGCTTAATTGAAAGTAATTTATCGGAAGCTCATAATCACGAACATTCAGAAGAATGTGCCGACAAATATGATGAGCACGTATGGTTATCTTTAAAAAATGCTGATAAAATTTGCAAAAGAATTTGTGAACTCATTTCAAGTTTTGACTTGGAAAACAAAAAGCATTATGAAGACAATTCAGAAAAATATTGCAATAAAATTTTAACGCTACATAATGAAGCAATAGAATTTTTCTCTGAATTTCAAAATCCTTTTGTTGTTGTTGCCGACCGTTTTCCTTTTTCATATTTGTTTTCAGATTACGGAATAGAATACTCAGCAGCTTTTTCAGGCTGTTCTTCTGAAGTAACAGCAACTTATGAAAATATTATAAAACTTTGTCGTGATGTTGAAAACAGACAATTGATATATATCATTGTTCTTGAGAAATCTAATTCTAACATTTCATCATCTGTTATATCAACATCAAAACAAAAAGTTGAGGTCTTGACCGTAAACTCTCTACAAGCAATCAGTAAAAATGAAATTGAAAACGGACTGACATATTTAGACGTTATGAATCAGAATATTGAAGTTTTAAAGAAAGCAGTTTCTAACAAATAAAAAGACATTTTTTATGGTGATATATTTATGAGTGATTTTTTTCAAACTTTATATACTTATTTCTCATATGAATTCGTTGTATATTCCTTCATTGTTGGAATATTAATTGCTTTTTCTTCTTCACTTTTTGGAGCTTCTCTTGTATTGAAGCGTCATTCAATGATAGGGGATGGTCTCTCTCATATAGCATTTGGAGCTATGGCAATTTCCGCAATTCTTGATATTGTTGGAAACGATATGTTAATCGTTATGCCTGTAACTATTGCTTCCGCAATTTTAATTTTAAAAAGTGGAAAAAAATCGAAAATTAAAGGTGATGCATCCATTGCAATGCTTTCTGTTGGTTCTCTTGCAGTTGGATATTTATTGATGAATTTATTTCCCGTTTCGTCAAATATAAGCGGAGACGTATGTAGCAGTCTTTTTGGTTCAACAGAATTTTTGAATCTTAATAAGTCAGACGTTATTATTTGTTCTGTCTTTTCTGTTGCTGTTATTGTCTTATTTGTTATGAATTATCATAAAATTTTTTCTGTTACTTTTGATGAAGACTTTTCAAGCTCTTGCGGTATCTCCTCTGAAAGAGTGAATTTCTTTATGGCAATAATAACTGCTGTTGTTATAGTTCTCGCAATGAATCTCGTTGGAGCGTTGCTTATTTCTGCATTGATTGTTTTTCCTCCCGTTTCTGCAATGCGAGTTTGTAAAAGTTATTTTTCAACTGTTGCAACTTCTGCATTTATATCTGTTTTGAGTGCTATAATAGGAATTATCTTATCTATGTATATAGAAAGTCCCGTTGGTTCAACCGTTGCGGCTATTAACATTATAATGTTTTTTATATGTTCATTTTTGGGCAAATTTAGACTAAAAAATGCTTGACAACGAACCTTTATTATGATACAATTATAAAAAAATAATAGGAGAATTCCATTGATTATTAAACTTGATCAGGCAATGCCTGATATCAAAGAACTTAAAACAAATATAGACGATCTTGGCGTTTCTTTAAATTTAGAACCCTTAAAAGCAAGAATAGATGAATTAAATGATAAAGTTAATTCTATAGGTTTTTGGGACGATCCAGCGGCTGCAAGACCAATTTTAAAGGAATTAACGTCTAAAAAGAACACTTATGATTCTTATATGAAGCTCAAAAAAGGTTTTGATAATCTTTTCGATTTAATAGACCTCGCAATTTCCGAAGATGATGAGTCTTTAGGAGATGAGATTCTTTCTGAATTTTCTCAGCTTAAAGCTGAATACGAGAGACAAAAAATTGAAGTTTTGCTTTCGGGCGAATTTGATGGTAATAATGCAATTTTGTCTATACATCCTGGTGCGGGTGGAACAGAGGCTCAGGACTGGGCTCAGATGCTTTATCGAATGTATTGCCGTTTTGCTGAAAGAAGGAAGTTTAAATTAAAGGTTCTCGACTATCTTGACGGTGATGAAGCTGGAATAAAGAGTGTTTCAATTTTAATTGAAGGAGAAAATGCATACGGATATTTAAAAAGTGAACACGGTGTTCATCGACTTGTTCGTGTTTCTCCCTTTGACTCTTCGGGAAGAAGACATACTTCTTTTGCTTCTGTTGAGGTTATGCCTGAATTTAACGATGATATGGAGATAATTATTGACGAGGCTGATATAAAAATAGACACACACCGTTCAAGCGGTGCTGGCGGTCAGCATATCAATAAAACTGATTCAGCTGTAAGAATAACTCACATTCCAACAGGAATCGTTGTTGGATGTCAAACTGAACGAAGTCAGCTCCAGAATAAAGAAACTGCTATGAAAATGCTTAAAAGTAAACTCCTTGAAATTAAAGAGAGAGAAAAACTCGACAGAATTGAGGATATAGCAGGAAATAAAATGAATATTGAATGGGGAAGTCAGATAAGAAGCTACGTTTTTATGCCTTATACTCTTGTTAAAGATAACAGAACGAGCTACGAAACGGGTAATATTTCAGCTGTTATAGATGGCGAAATAGATGACTTCATCAATGAATTTCTCAAATATTCTTGCAATAAGTAAGTTTATTTATTTTATTAAAAATTGAACGAAAAACAATAAAAAGGATATACTATTATTAACGGAGGTATTGTTATGAAAAAAACAAAATTTTACATTGGTATTTGTCTCGTTGTTCAGTGCGTTTGTTTTGCAATCGCTGCTTTGATTCTTTGGGGACAGAAAAAAAGTTTAGCTAAAGCTCTTGCTATAACAGCTGGAATTGGCGGGCTTTCTGGCGCAGCTCTTTTAGCTCTTGCAATTAAAGAATCTAAAAAATCAACTTCTTGCCTCGATGATTGTTTAGACGATTTAGACGAATTCGCTGATTTTGATGACGAATTCTTTATTGATAACGAAGAAGACGTATACTGCACAATTGACGAAGAGGAAACTGCAAACGAAACAGCTAACGCAGATGCTTCAGCAAATATCTAATAAAGAAAAGGCTTTTGGCTGTTAGCCGAAAGCCTTTAAATTAGTTTTATAATCAATAATAGTCAAATACAATTATATATTACTTCTCCGTTTAAGAGAACATACATAAGTTTATCAGATGAATATGATAGTTTCATAGAGAAAAAAGGTGAATCTTTACTTATTAATTCAAGAAAAAATTTATCTCCTTCCCAAAGGTTTAAAGAAAGTATTTCGTTTTTATTTATCCAAGCAAGTTCACCTTCATTGCAATCTTCTTTAAGAACTCCTTTAAAATTTTTTGTTGTGAAAAGGAACATATATTCGGTTTCATTCATATCATTATCAAAGGTGATTATCCCTCTCATTGATAGCTTTTCTGCAATAAGTCCCGTTTCTTCATAAATTTCTCTTTTCGCACATTCTTCAGGCGATTCCTTAGGTTCAAATCCTCCGCCTATTCCAACCCATTTTCCTGCGTTTACATCGTTTTCTTTTTTGTTTCTGTATAGCATAAGGTATTTATTATCTTTTTCAAGATAACATAAAGTCGTATTTCTCATATTTATTTCCTTTCGATTTTATAATTTATATTTCATAGCTTTGAGGTGTTTATGTTTATAGCCGATTTACATTGTGATACAATATTGAATATTTTCAGAAAAGATGGATGTTGTTTAAAAAAGAACAATTTGCATATCGATTGTGAGAAATTAAAAAAAGGTGAATACATTCTTCAGAATTTTGCAATGTATACTGATTTTGGAAAAAATGAAGCAACGTTTGATTTCGTTAATAAAATGATAGATAAGTATTATGATGAGCTTAAAAAAAACAGCGAATATATTAAGCCTGTTTATTCATACGGTGATATAGAGAGAAATATAAACGAGGGAAAAATTTCAGCTTTACTTACCATTGAAGAAGGAGAGGTTTGTGAAGGAGATATTGAAAAATTGAGAAGCCTCTACTCACGAGGCGTAAGAATGATGACGTTTACTTGGAACTATTCTAACAGCCTTGGTTCACCAAATTCAAGAGAAGATAAAGGCTCTTTTGTTAATACAGAAAAGGGATTAACAGAAAAGGGATTTGAGATATTAGAAGAAATGGAAAATCTCGGTATTATTCCAGACGTATCTCATTTATCAGATAAAGGATTTTATGATGTTTTAAAAGCATCTAAGAAACCTTTTGTTGCAAGTCATTCCAATTCGAGAGAGATTTGTAATCATCCCAGAAATTTATCAGATGATATGATTAAAAGCATTGCTGATAAAAATGGAATTATCGGATTAAATTATTGTAATTCATTTTTAGCTGATAATTATGATTCTAAAAAAGGAATAAATATTCAAGCCTTTATTCCCCATATAAAGCATATTGTAAATACAGGGGGAGAAGATTGTATAGGACTTGGAACAGATTTTGACGGTATTGATTACTCACCAATTCAAATTGAAGATGCTTCAAAACAGCAGAATCTTGCGTGTCTTCTCGAAGTAAACGGATTTAAGGAAGATTTTATAGAAAAAATCTGTTATAAAAACGTTTTAAGGTTATATAAAGAATTATTACGATAATTACTGACTAAATTGCTTTTATTTGACCATATAAATGTAAATTTAAAATAAATAACAGGAAGTAGAGGAAATTAATATGACAAATTCTTTTAAAAACGTAACAGTGCTTAACCATCCCCTTATACAGCATAAAACGACTATTCTCAGACAGACAACAACAACTAATAAGGTTTTCAGAGAGCTTATTGAAGAAATAACAATGCTTATGTGTTATGAGGCTCTAAGAGATCTTCCTTTAGAAGACGTTAAAGTTAAAACTCCCATAACAGAGACTACTCAGAAAATGATTAAAGGTAAAAAACTTGCAATAGTTCCAATTTTGAGAGCAGGGCTTGGAATGGTTGGAGGTATGCTTGATCTTGTTCCTTCTGCAAAAGTTGGACATATTGGTATGTATCGAGACGAAGAAACCCTCGAACCCCACGAATACTATTGCAAACTTCCCGCGGATATTGATAAAAGACTTATCGTTGTTGTTGATCCTATGCTTGCAACAGGCGGCTCAGCTATTGATGCCATAAGCCAGATTAAAGGCTATGGTGGAAAAAATATAAAGTTTCTTTGTATAATCGCCGCCCCTGAGGGAATAAAAGCATTAAGCGAAGCTCACCCAGACGTTGAAATTTTTTGTGCAAACGTTGATGAAAAGCTAAACGAAAAGGGATATATTGTTCCAGGGCTTGGGGATGCCGGAGACAGAATTTTCGGAACAAAATAATAACATTAAAACTAAAATATTATTTTATAATTATTGCCTTCCAAATATTTGGAAGGCAATATTTTTAGTTTTTACAAGCCGTTGCGAGATGTGTTTGTATTGAAACGTTTGTTATCTCATACATAAATAAAGTATCAGTAACGTTGTATTTATTAACCAAATTTGAAAACTGTCTTGTGTTATTGTATCTTTGGTCAATCATAATTATTTTTTCATAATTCTTTGTCAATAGGGGAACAAAAGAATTTGCAAAAGAGTCTTTTATAACAAGTAAGGTTTTCCCGTTTTTACATTCAGTATTTATTATTGTTTCGCCGTAGTTATCTCCAAAAAATATTAAATATTTATCCTTTTTCTCTAATTTATCAAGTGCGTATATAGAGATATCATTTCCATTAGCAGTTACGTTACATACACCAGTATTTTTTGAAATTGAAATACTGTCAGGTTTAGCAGCGGAGTCGAGATTTTTAGAATGTAATGAGCCGTAAAAATCTTTTGTTACAAGGTTAAAATCAAAATCATCTTCTGTTCGAGCTTCTTGATTTGTTGCTTTGCAAAAATCAACGTATGCTAAATATGCACCTTTAGAAGTCCAATGGTGATCTGTTTTGTAAAATATATATTCATCTTTATTATTATTTAAACTATCTCTGATATCGATAAATAATTCGTTTCCTAATATTTCTTTAGCTTGTTTAAATAGAGAATCTGAATTATAAATATTTGCACCATATGGTAGCTTTTCGCTGTATATAACGCTTGATGTTGGAACAAGAATAGCGTTTACGTTCATATCAGGATATTTTTCGGAAAAGAATTTTATAGCGTTAAGATTTTTAACGAAGTCTTCATCGTTAATATCATCATCAGTTACAACTTCAAAATAGTACCCGTCTTCTCCTTCATAAGCTCCATTTAAGTTTTTAACGCCTGATAATTTGCTTATAAAAGTATTTATTTTAATCATAGATTCTCTGAGAGGAAATTGGTCTGAAAGATATTCCCCCAATCCACTTTGAAATTTTCCGTCTGATATACTGTTTATATTCAGCGGAGGCTTTTGTGCAAGGTCTCTGTTTTCAGATTCAGAATATTTTTTATCCGGTATAAAAACAGTTAATAATGTTAATGTTGTTAGCAACAAAAAAAATCCTATTGAAAAAATTGAATATACCTTTTTCATATCAACACCTTAAAAATTAAAATCTGTAATAAAGGAATGGATTATAAGAATCACCAGTGAGATAAGCTATAGACAAAACAAAAACAATCATAGCCGCTGTGGCTTTAACTATAAATCTCATTTCATCAGAAAGACTGAGCTTTGATGCAACTTTCTTTGCAATATTTTTCGGAAACGGAGTTGATGCAATACACATAATAATTAAAATAATAATATTTGTGCTTAAAACGTAAATTGTCATAGGAGAAGACAATGAGCCGTAAAACATATTTTTAATATAAGCTAATATATCCGAAAGGGAAGTACACGCAAAAATAATCCAACCAATTATGATAAAAATTAACGAATATATATGCGAGATAAATTTTGGAATTTTCTTGAAAATCTTTAAAAGGAAAAGTTTTTCAATCATAAGGAGAACGAAGAAATAAACGCCCCATAAAACAAAATTCCAACTTGCTCCGTGCCAAAGACCTGTTAAAGCCCAAACTATAAAAAGATTTACAATTTGTCTTGCTTTTCCTTTTCTGTTACCACCCAATGGAATATAAACGTATTCTTTAAACCACGAACTAAGAGTAATATGCCATCTTCTCCAAAAATCTGTAATAGAATCTGATATATACGGATAATTAAAGTTTTCTGGAAATTTAAAACCAAACATTTTTCCAAGACCAATTGCCATATCGGAATATCCTGAAAAATCAAAATAGATTTGAAACGTATATGCGAGAGCACCTATCCACGCCATTCCAACGGTCATCTCTCCGCCAAGCTCTGCATATATAGTATCCCATAATGCCCCCGCTTTATTTGCAAGAAGAACTTTTTTTCCAAGTCCAACAATAAATCTTATAATTCCGTTTGCAACTAATTCAAAAGATTCTTTTCTATCTGTAAGTTCAATTTCTATATCGGAATACCTGACAATCGGACCTGCAATAAGCTGAGGAAACATTGTAACAAAAGCAGCAAAGTCTATAAGATTCTTTTGAACCTTAACACTACCTCTGTATACGTCAATAACGTATGAAAGGGTTTGAAAGGTATAGAAAGATATTCCAACGGGAAGAACTATTTCCATAACTTCTATAGATAAATCAAAAATAGAATTTACGTTATCAATAAAGAAATTTGTATATTTAAAAAAAGATAATGCTCCAAGATTAACAAAACAGCAAAACGCAAGTAAAATTTTTTCAATTGCTGAATGTTCGTCTGCATTTCCATTTTTACGTTTAAATTTATCTATAATTATTCCAATAACCCAATTAAATAAAATTGAGAATACCATTATCGTAACGTAAATTGGTTCTCCCCAAGCGTAAAAAATAAGGCTTGAAACAACTAAAAGAAAATTTCTTGCTTTTTTAGGTAATATAAAGTATAATCCTATGGTCAAGATCAAGAAAAAGAACAAGAACACAAAGCTACTGAATATCATATTTATTGTACTTCACTTTCATAAAATCATTTATAAATAACACGAAAATTATACACTATAATGTTTTTAAAGTCAAGCATTTAGATTTTAAAAATATACCTCTATAAATTTATAATTTTCAACTTAAAAAATGATGTGAATCTGTATATAATAAAAATGTCTGTTGGTTAGTCGTTTATCGTAATAATTATTGCTTTTTGTAAAAGTATGTGGTATACTTTTTAAAAATAGTTTACTTAGGAATGGCGATGGGATATCTTAGTATTAGTAAGGAATTAAAAAGAATATACGGTTGTAAAGTTTACAAAATTGCATTATCGGCAGATATGTCTTGTCCTAACAGGGACGGAACAAAAGGATATGGGGGATGCATTTTTTGTAATTGTTCTGGAGATTTTGCGGTTAAGAAAAAAACTTCCATAAATTTGCAAATTAAAGACGCAATCAAACTTGTTGAAAACAAAAATAAGGATGGAAAATATATAGCATATTTTCAAAGCGGAACGAATACATATGCTTCTTGCAAAAAGTTATCCGCAATTTTCAGAAAAGCGATAAATAACGAAAAAATCGTTGCTTTGTCCATTGGAACACGTCCTGATTGTTTGCCCGATAACGTTCTCAGGCTTCTTGAAAAATTAAATAAAATCAAGCCTGTTTGGGTTGAACTTGGTCTTCAAACAAAATTTGATGAAACTGCAAAATTTATACGAAGAGGCTTTGAGCTTTCAGAATATGAATCGGCGGTCAAAAAACTTAAAAACATAGGAATTACGGTTATAACTCATATGATTATAGGGCTGCCCTTTGAAACAAAAGATATGATTGTTGAAACCGCAAGATACATAGGAAAAAGCGGAGTTGACGGGATTAAATTTCATCTTCTTCATATTCTTGAAGATACCGATCTTGCAGAAATATATAGAAAAGGTATATTTAAAACCCTTGAGCTTGATGAATACGTTGATATTCTCAAAGAATGTGTTGAAGTTATTCCGCCAGATATGGTGATTCATAGATTGACGGGTGATGGTTGGAAGAAAAAACTCATATCACCTTTATGGAGTGGCGACAAGAAAAAAGTATTAAATACTATAAACAAATATTTTGAAATTAATAATGTTGAACAAGGCTCAAAATTTTATTAAGTCAGAAAGCATATCAATTATAAATTTTCTAATAGCTTGTTAGCTCTATTAAAAGCATATTTAACGCAATTAAGTCTTATTTCGTTTCTTGAGTTTCCTTCGATTTTAACTTTTTCTGTAATTGTAAAAGCATTTTTTATTGAAAATCCAAAACAAATTGTACCTTCTTCATTTCCTTCATCGTCTTTCCCGGGACCAGCGCAACCTGTAACTGATATTGCAATACTTGCTCCGCTTTTGCAAAGGGCACCTTTCGCCATTTCATATGCCACTTCTTTGCTAACAATACCTTTGTTTTTAATTGTATCTAAAGAAACTTCTAAAATTTCACTTTTTGCTTTTGCTGAATAAACAGTAAATCCATATTCAAAAACAGATGATGCCCCCGAAACAGAAACTAAAGTTGATGCCATCAATCCTCCTGTGCAGGATTCAGCAAAAGAGATTGTCATATTTTTCGATTTAAGTTTGTTAATAAGTTCCTGAGTAAGATTCTGTATCATTAATTATCCTCCCTTAATAGTCCGTATGATGCAAAAACGCATTTAAAATATTAAAAAAAGTATAAACTATTTTACACTCATTTTCAATATATTCATTGTTAATTTTTGAAATTGAACAACAATCAAAGCGAACAACAATCAAAGCGAAATAATATTATATACAAAAAACAAAATATAATGCTACTCTTTAAAAAATACATATCGGTTCTCATATAGCATATATATCGGTTCTTATACAGAAGTATTTTTCCTCTATATTTTCTTTAATTAAACATTAATAAAAAATTTTCATAAAAACCTATTGATTTTTTATTTATTATATGATACAATATCTTGAAAATACGGAATGGTCCTCTGTAGCTCAACACGAACATTCCAGAGATTGAAAGGAGAAAGCAAAAATGGATTTGCTTAAAGCTTTTACAAACGAGCAGCTTAAACCCGAACCTCCAAAGTTCAATGTTGGTGATACCGTTAAGGTATATAACCGCATTGTAGAAGGTGCAAAAGAAAGAGTTCAGATTTTCGAAGGCGTTGTTATTGCTAAGAAAAATGGTGGAATTTCTGAAACGTTCACAGTTCGTCGTGTTTCCTACGGCGTTGGTACTGAGAAGATTTTCCCACTTCATTCTCCCAATATCGAGAAGGTTGTTGTAGTAAGAGCCGGTAAGGTTCGCCGCGCTAAACTTTATTACCTTCGTGGAATGGTTGGTAAGAGCGCAAAAGTTAAAGAGAAGATCTAATTCGGGCTTTATTCGTTTTAATGTTAAAACGAATCTAAAAAAGTCGAAAAGGTCTTTAAATGCACTATTCGACTACGGAGGGTTGCCATTTAGGCAGCCCTTATCCGTTATTAAAGAATGTTTAAGGCATTTTTATATACGCGTTTTTAGTGTAAATATGTTAGAGGCGTTTATAATGATATATCAAGATAACAACAATATAAAAAAGTTGAATATAGAAAACTATTTAAAAATAAAAATCGGAATACAATTTTTTTCTGAATCTAAAGATAATGATGTAAATTCATTTTTAGAAAATGATAAATCTGAAACTAAATCAGATAATGACGTTTTTTTAAATGACAATTTTAGAGATATACCATCTGATAGTTTTCAAAAATCATCATTTGATGATTCACCTTTATCAAACTCCGACACTTTAGAAGATGGACCTGAAATTAATTTTGAAACAGGCGAAGCAATAGAAGACTCAAGCGATGATTCAAATAAAAAAACTTTTTTGACAACTATTTTTGATTTACTTGAAGTGTTTTCATACGCCGTTGCATTGATGGTCATTGTCTTTTTATTCGTTGTTAAATTTGTTACCGTTGACGGAAGTTCTATGAATTACACGTTAATTCATAAAGACAAGTTAATAATTTATAATCTTTTTTATACTCCTGAAGTGAATGACGTTATTGTTATTAATCTTGAAGAAAGAAACGAGCTTTTAGTAAAACGTGTTATTGGAGTAGAAGGGGATACTGTCAAAATTGATTTTGACACGTGGGAAATATGGGTTAATGATTCTCTTTTAGATCAGTCATATTTGGAAGGAAACCTTGAAATTGGAAAAAAACCTATGGAAAAAGGTCATTTAACCGATGTAGACAGTGATAATTGTATATCATTTGTTGTTGAAGAGGGAAAAGTTTTCGTTTTAGGCGATAATAGAAACCATTCTTCTGATAGCAGAGTTTTTGGACAAATGGATATGGATGAAATAATGGGAAAGGTTGTTTTCAGAGTGTTTCCTTTTGAAAGCATTGGAACCGTTAAATGAACGAAAATATGAATATCGTTTGGTATCCTGGTCATATGGCGGCAGCCAAACGAAAACTTAAAGAAAAGCTTCATTTAGTTGATTTTGTTATTGAGTTGCTTGATTCAAGAGTTCCTTTATCAAGCAGAAACCCCGATATAAAAGAAATTTGTGGAAATAAACCTATTATAACTCTTTTAACAAAAAGCTCACTTTGTGATTTAAACAGAACAAATTGTTTGATTAAAGAGCTTGAAAAAGAGGGAAGGAAAGTTATATCCATAGATTGCAAGACAGGAAAGAATTTAAGTTTAGTTAATAAAGCAATAAGAGAAGCTCTTAGCGATAAAATTAAACGCTTTGAAGAAAAGGGAATGGCCGGAAGGCGACTTCGTGGTGTTGTTGTTGGAATAACAAACGTTGGAAAATCAACGTTTATTAACTCATTTACCAAAACGTCAAAGGCTAAAGCCGAGGATAGACCTGGAGTTACAAGAGAGCTTAATTGGGTTGCTTCTCCTTATGGAATTGATTTACTTGATACCCCTGGACTTTTATGGCATAAATTTGATGATCCTGAGGTTGGTGTTCGTCTTGCTTTAACAGGTGCTGTCAGGGACGAAATACTTGATATATATCATCTTTCCTTTAAACTGATAAGTTATTTAAAAACTAAATATCCCTCTTTGTTATGTGCAAGATATAAAATTCAGTTGTCAGACGATGACACAGATTCTGATATTTTTGAAAAAATTGGTAAAAAAAGAGGTTTTTTAATTTCAGGCGGTGAGATTGACGCAGACCGTCTTTGTGTTTGTTTACTTGATGAGTTCAGAGGCGGTAAGATAGGAAACATTACCTTAGATTAGTTTATAAAACTCTTTAGTATTGATTTATAATTCAGTAGTTAAACGATAATATGAAAAAATATAATTTGTTTTTTAGATTATCTTTTATTCCCTATGTAATGTTTATGATTGCTATACCATATATTACAGCAAAATTTTAGGCTGATTTATTTATGTTATTGTTTATATTTTCATTAATTTATCAGCTTATTTATCTTTTCTTTTTAAGAAAAAAGGATAACAAAAAATTTGTAGAAACTCTAATTTTGTTTTTGATATCAGGTATAACATCATTAAGCGTCTTTATGTTAATAGATTTTATTTCTGATTTTATCAATGGATATACACCTACAGATTGGGGTGGAAATAGTTTGGGTTATACTGTTTATGGCATTAAAGCCATAACAACACAGCTTAAAAGTATAATATATATTCCGTATATATTTATCAATTCGGTAATTTTGATTATTTATAAATTAAAAGCAAGAAAGAAACCTTAAAAATAAATATTTCTTTTATTTCAAACTTAATAAATATTTTTTAGATGCTTTAAATTATGAAATATTTAATAAATATCTTTTTGAGCTTATGTGTAATAATTTAGCAAATTTTAATTTGAATTAGTTTTTTATATCATTTGACGTTGATTATTAATTATGAACTATGAATTAGAAAAAAGTCTTATAGATAAAGGTTATAAATTTGTTTGCGGCGTTGACGAAGCTGGGCGAGGACCTCTTGCTGGGCGTGTGTATGCAGCTGCGGTAATATTACCTTTGGGAATCTATATAGATGGTTTAAACGATTCAAAAAAGTTATCAGAGAAAAAAAGAGATATACTGTTTGATGTAATTATTAAAGAAGCAGTTTCATATTCTATCTCATTTGCTGAAGTTGACGAAATTGAATCATTAAATATTTTAAACGCTTCTCAGCTTGCAATGAAACGTGCGGTAGACGGACTTGATGTCTGTGCTGATTTTGCATTAATTGACGGAAACATCTCTCGCGGTTTTGATATTCCAACTCAAACTGTTGTAAAAGGTGATTCTTTATCTCCTTCTATAGCGGCAGCTTCTATTCTTGCGAAAGTCAGTAGAGACAGATATTGCATAGAGCTTGATAGCGTTTATCCTCAATATGGTTTTGCAAAACATAAAGGCTATGGAACAAAAGCTCATTACGAAGCGATAAAAGCCTTTGGACCTTGCGAACTGCATAGGCTAAGTTTTTTGAAAAATGTTTTATAAAAAATCAGCAAAAACTAATAATACTGAATTTGCATATAATATGAACAATTCAACATCTTTGAAAGTTGGAAAAAAAGGGGAAGAATTAGCTGAAAAATATCTCAGAAAAAAAAGATATTTGTTTATCAGCCGAAATTATTGGTCTGAGTCTGGGGAGCTTGATCTTATTTTTCTTCATTATCGCACCTTGGTATTCGTTGAGGTTAAAACAAGAAGGGGAAACCTTTTTGGAACAGGTCGTGAAGCGGTTGATTATAATAAGCAAAGAAATATAAAAAATACCTCAAAGGAATTTATAAGAGCACATTGTATTAATAATAAAGTTCCTTTTTTTATCTTTAAGATTCCTATATATCTTAAATATACAAAAATTCGTTATGACGTTATTGAAGTTTCCGTTGATGATTCGGAACGTGATAAATACTTTATAAAAGAACATTTAAAATCATATTTCTCTTAATTTAATATTTTGATTAAATATGTTTTAATAAGTAAAAAAAGTAATTGAGAGGCGATGTTTATCTTATGATTTATAGTAGTACAAGAAGGAATAATGAACCAAGAACAGCTTCATATGTTATTATGAACGGAATTGCACCTGATGGTGGATTATATATTCCCGAAAGAATTCCAAAGCTCTCTGAGTCTATGGTTCTCGAACTTTCTAAAATGGATTATCCAGAGAGAGCCGCAACAATCTTATCTATGTATTTAAGCGACTATTCATATGAAGAATTGCTTGATGCAGCAAATAAATCATATAGTGAAGAAAAATTTCAAGGCGGAGCTGCTCCCTTATCTAAATTAGGAGAAAGCGGAAAATATATTCTTGAATTATGGCACGGTCCAACTTGTGCATTCAAGGATATGGCGTTGCAAATAATGCCAAGACTTTTAAGCCTTGCTATTGAAAAGTCTGGCAGCGACAAAGAAGCCTTAATTCTTGTTGCAACATCAGGAGATACCGGAAAAGCTGCATTAGAAGGTTATTCAGACGTTGATAAAGTTAGAATATCAGTATTTTATCCTTCTGATGGCGTTAGCAATATACAAAAACTTCAAATGGTAACGCAAAAGGGAAAAAATGTTTGTGTAACGGGAGTTAAAGGAAATTTTGACCATTGTCAAACCGCAGTTAAACAAATTTTTTCTGATTCTGATGTAAAAAATGAAATTGAAAAGAAAAACTTATTTTTCTCAAGTGCCAATTCTATAAATTGGGGAAGACTTGCACCACAAATAGTTTATTATGTATCTGCATATTGCGACCTTATAAAAGAGGGCGAGATAAATTACGGTGAAGAAGTAAACGTTTGCGTTCCAACAGGAAATTTTGGAAATATTCTTGCGGCTTATATTGCAAAACTTATGGGAATACCTTTTGGAAAACTTATATGTGCTTCTAATTCCAATAAAATTTTGTATGATTTCTTTGAAACCGGTGTTTATGATAGAAGAAGAGAGTTTTATACTACAATTTCTCCTTCTATGGATATTTTAATTTCAAGCAATCTTGAGAGACTTCTTTCTATGGTTGCAGGAAATGAAAATTGTGAAAGATGGATGAAAGACCTTTTTGAAAAGGGAATTTTTTCAGTTGATGATAATATTAAGTCTTTATTAGGAAAAGATTTTAAAGGCTGTTATGCAAATGAAAATCAAACAAAATTAACTATTAAAAGATATTTTGAAGAATTTGGATATCTTGTTGATCCTCATACAGCTGTTGCACTTTTCTCCGCAGACTCGTATGAAAAAGAGACTAATTCTAATAAAAAAACAATTGTTGTTTCAACAGCATCTCCTTATAAGTTTTCTAACGCTGTTCTTGAATCTTTAGGCGAGAATATACCCGCAGATGACTTTGAAGCTCTTGAAAAACTTCAAAGTATCAGCGGTATGAAAATTCCTGAAACTCTTTCTTCTTTAAAATCTTTCGAAAAAAGATTTTCAACAGTTGTTGAAAAAGAAAATATTAAAGAGCGTGTTTTGGAATTTGCAAATAATATTAATTGCAAGTAGTTTTGCAATGTTAAATTGTTTTTTCGGTTTTATTTTCCACAATCTGATATACAATTGCTATCACATTTCTTTTTAAATGTTGCGCAAACCGTCTCAGAGCAGCAAGATGCATTGCTTGGACCTACACTTATGCTCTGAGCTGTGCAGCAATTAGATATATCGTGATGAATACAATCTTTAACACTACACGATATTCCTTTAATGTGTTTTGGGGTATCGTTGATACATATTCTATTATTTTCGCTCATAATGTTTTCCTCCGCGTTTTTTTATTGTACTTTAGTACAAAAATATTATTTGTCAAAAAAATATTTTTTATAATTGGTAACATTAGTAAAAAATATTTTGAAAGGATTTGGACTGATGATATATGCTATTTCTGACCTTCATCTTTCTTTTTCTGTTCAAAAGCCTATGGATATTTTTGGTGGAAAATGGGAAAATCATTATGAAAAAATAAAAGAGAATTGGGAAAATAAAATCAAGCCAGAAGATACGGTTATCTTGCCTGGAGATTTTTCTTGGGGAATGACATTGGAAGAGGCAAAATCTGATTTTGCTTTTCTTCACGCTTTGCCAGGAAAAAAAATTATTGGTAAAGGTAATCACGACTATTGGTGGCAAACCAAAAAAAAATTAGATAGTTTTTTAATTGAAAATTCTTTTGACTCTATTTCAATTTTATATAATAATGCCTATAAAGTAGAAAATAAGATAATATGTGGAACAAGAGGATGGATTGTAGAAAACACTCCATCGCAAGATGATGAAAAAATTATTCTAAGAGAAGCGGGAAGACTTGAGCTTTCTATCTCTGAAGGAAAGAAAATTATAGAACAAATTGGTTTTGATAATAATATGATTGAAAAACCTGAAATTATTGTTTTTCTTCATTATCCCCCAGCATATAGAGGAGATTTTTCTGTTCCAATATTAAAAATTCTTGTTCGTGAAAATATAAAAAAATGTTTCTATGGTCATATTCATTCTGCTGAAAATAAATATTTAATTCAAAAGTATGGAAATACAATTTTGAATTTAGTTTCATCAGATTATTTAAATTTTGATCCCATAGAAGTTATTTGATATAGTTATTTGATAAACTAATATAATATAATACATTTATATTCAAATTATTTTGAAAGGAAATGCAGATTTACTCTGCAAACAGGTCTTTTGCTATGATAGATAAATCAAAAAAAGACAGTTTAAGTTTTGATACAAAAGTTGTTTGCGGATATGATGGTGTTGATCCACTAACAGGAGCTATTAATCGCCCCATATACCAAACTTCAACTTTCAGAAATACAGGAATAAATTCAGGAATTAAATATTCATATAGTAGATGTAGCAACCCAACAAGAGATGTTGTGGGAAACACTGTTGCTATGCTTGAAGGCGGTTCGGCGGGATTTCCTTTTTCAAGCGGTCTTGCTGCGGTTTTAGCTGTTTTTTCTCTGTTAAAAAGCGGAGATCACGTTGTTTTGTCAAACGATATATATGGTGGAACGTATCGTCAAATCGCTGAATTTTTCATTAAATACGGAGTTAAACATACTTTTGTTCCCATTGACGATAATGATGCTGTCAGAGCCGCAATGACTCCGGATACGAAGATGATTTTTGCAGAAACTCCAACAAATCCTATGATGACTGTTGCAGATATTTCTGTTCTTTCCCAAATAGCAAAAGAATATAACGCATTATTAGCTGTTGATAATACCTTTTTAACGCCATATTTCCAAAGACCAATTGAGCTTGGTGCAGATATCGTTATTCATAGCGGAACGAAATTTTTGTCTGGTCATCACGATACTATATGCGGTTTTGTTGTTGTTGATTCAGAAGAACTTGAAGAACATTTTGATTATATAACCAAAACTCAGGGGGCTGCTTTAGCACCTTTTGACAGTTGGCTTGTTTCAAAAGGAATTAAAACACTTGCTCTCAGAATGGAAAGACACGAACAAAATGCTTTCAAGTGTGCTGAATTTCTGAAAAATCATCCAAAAGTTGATAAAGTTTTCTATGTCGGATTACCTGAACATAAATCATACGAGGTATCAAAAAAACAAACAACGGGTTTTGGAGGAATGATTTCATTCACCTTGAAGGATAGCAAAAATGTCAACGATGTTTTAACGTCAGGAGAAATAATAACCTTTGCAGAAAGTCTTGGGGGCGTTAATTCACTTATAACTTATCCTTTAACCCAAACTCATTGGTCTATTCCTGAAAATATCAGAAATGAAATAGGGTTGACAGATAAGCTACTTCGTTTTTCTGTTGGAATTGAAAACTGCGATGATATAATTGCAGATCTTGAAAGAATGCTTTCTTTCGCTTGATATTGATATTTGATTTCATTAAAAAATCGAACTTAAAAGTCTAATTTTCATAAGAACGTTAAAACACCGATGGATTGTGATAATCCTTCGGTGTTTTTCTGTTCGATAAATTGGAATTTGTCAAATCAAACATAATATTTACCGTCTGAGGTTTTATGAATTATATTTGTTTCAACCAACTTTTCCGTAATACGCTTAAATCCGTTAGGATTAATTACTCCTGCTTCGACCAATGTTTTGGCTGATTCCTCAGAAGACGCACCGCACGCCTTCAACTTTTTTATAATTACATTTCTTCTAATGAGTGGGATCGGCGGAAAGAATGACATAGTATTATCCTCCTGTCAAATTCTTATATTCCTAACTGTTCGATAAATTGGAATTTATCTGTCAGTAAAACATAAATACAAGCAAATCCCAGTACATATGCAAGGCAACTGGTACAAGTATGTTTTTGCTTTTTACAAATATACAACTGAAAAGAATACTCAATATTAAAACGCTTAAAAAACCAAAACTTGTAAGATTACTTATAAAAACTCCTTGCTGAATCCAAATTGGAAAATGAATTGCAAGAAACATTATGGCGTTAATAAGTATACAACGCCATTTTTGGTCCTCATGAATCGTAAAATTAAGAAGCCAACCTCGAAAAACGAGTTCCTCTGTAATACCTACAAACAGCAAAACTATTAGTTCATCAAAACCGAAATCGCTTACTATTTCCAACTTACCTTTTAGCAATATTGTACCACCTAATAGGTATACCGTAAACAATATAAACATTGGCAGATATATGAGCCAATTAATCTTCAATGAAAACATTTCCTTTAAGGAAACATAAACATCCGATTTGAAATGATGTATCAGAAGAATAGCAGGTAAAGTCCACACTAAATTTTTAACAAGCACATCTTTAACAAATTGAAATACTATTTCGTTTTCGATTAATAAGTTTAGCTTTTCGAAAAGAACCATCTCGCTTAATGACCACAAACCAAAAAAAGCAATCAAATATATAGCCAATACTTTCAATTTGTTTCGCTTTGTCATACATTTATCATTCCCCGTCAAATTCTTATTTATCGAACTGATTATACCATAAAACAGAAAAGAATTAAAGAATTTATTTGTAACTTTATTCAACATCTTTCCTATATGTTTGGTTGGTCGGAAGGAACTATTACTTTTTTCGTCCTTTTGTGCTATACTATCTACATCAAAAGTTTTTGCATCGAAAAAGGGCAAAAATCGAAAAAATTGGTGAAAATGCAAAATGCGAGGCAACCCTTATGTATCAAGGGCTTCCCCGCATCTTTTGGATTTAGCAAGAACGGTGATGCTCTCAGAATCGTTCAGGATAACTTAGACTACAAAAACTTCTATGCTTTTAATCCTTCTTTTGATATGGATAGAAAAATGTTTGATAAATAAAAAAAGGC
>JAZNJM010000108.1:0-6622 GCA_045578045.1 Eubacteriales bacterium
GACCTGTTTCTATTGCAGAACCGAACTTTGAATCAACAGAACCGGTGACAACTGCCTTATGTGTATGTGGGTCAATACCCGGAGTGATTCTGAGAAGAATCTGCTGTTTTACTTGCTTCTCCCCTGCTATTCTGCTTATGCTTTCAAGCTCTTCTTTATTGTCAGCAACGAAATATCCAACACCTTTATCAATTGCATCTGCAATGTCGGCATCTGTTTTGTTGTTTCCGTGGAAATACATTTTTGAAGTATCAAAACCCGCTTTATACGCTGTATAAAGCTCTCCGCCCGAAACAACGTCTATATACAATCCTTCGCTTCCAACAATTTCATAAATATTCTTATATGAAAGGGATTTACTTGCAAACAAAACTCTTCCATTTCCATTGAAATATTTATCCATATATTTTTTATATAGTCTGCAATTTTCTCTTATTTTTTCTTCGTCAATAAGATACAACGGAGTTCCGTATTTTTTTCCAAGCTCAACAGTATCAAGACCTGCAAAAAACAAATGTCCGTTTTCGCCTACGGTTAAATTATCATAAAGCATATAAGCATCTAAAGGCTGAAAATAATTCAGCGTTTTTGCTCCTTTCTTTGCTAATTATTATCTTTAAAGCAATTATTCAAAATCAGCTCCCAGAGAGTTTCTCTTCCAAGATTTTTTTCAGATGAAAAAAGTATACAAGGAGTCTCCCCTCTGAAACACTCATTTGAAACGAGTTTTTGTGCCGCCGCATTAAGCTCGGTTTTATTCAGCTTATCACATTTCGTTGCAACGATAACGTATGGAACGTTAAAATAGTTGAGATATTCTATCATCTCTCTGTCGTCTTTTGTAACGCCAACCTTTGCATCAATAAGCTGTGCAACGAGAGTAAGAGCAGAATTATTCTCAAAATACCCCTGAGTCAACGCAGACCACTGTTTTTTTGAAGAGTGAGAACGACTTGCATATCCATATCCCGGAAGGTCAACGAGAGTTATTTTTTTATCAACGCGATAGTAGTTCACAGTTATTGTTTTTCCTGGAGTTGCACTTGTTCTTGCAAGTTTTTTTCTTCCCAAAAGACAATTAATAAGTGAGCTTTTTCCAACGTTTGACCTGCCCGAAAACGCAACCTGAGGTATTCCGTTTTTTATAAGCTGAGACGGAAGCCCCGCAGTTATTATTAATTCAGTGTTATGGAGGTTTAAACCTCCCATATTCATTTCCATAAAACTATTCCGCAAAAGCAACTTTCGCAACCTGACTGTATTCAGACACGTATACGAAATTCAGCTTATCCTTAATAAAATCATCTAATTCAGCTATATCTTTTCTATTTCCCTCAGGAAGAATTACGGTTTTAACTCCCGCTTTATAAGCAGCCATTGTTTTTTCTTTAAGACCGCCAATAGGCAAAACTCTTCCCGTTAAAGTGATTTCCCCTGTCATAGCAACGTCTCTCTTTACCTTTTTGCCGGAAAGCTCAGAGAGGATAGCTGTTGTCATTGCAATTCCCGCAGATGGTCCGTCCTTTGGAACGGCACCCTCAGGGGCGTGTATATGTATATCAAGTTTTGAATGGAAAGAAGGTTCAACGCCGTATTTTTCAGCATATTTTCTGATATAGCTAACAGCAGCCATAGCAGATTCCTTCATAACCATTCCAAGAGAACCCGTTAATTCAATCTTTCCGTTTCCCTCCATTGACAAAGCCTCAAGGCTCATTATCTCTCCTCCAACGGAAGTCCACGCCAAACCGTTTACACAACCAACTTTATCTTCTTCAAAAATAGTTTCTTTATTGAAATACTCAGCGCCCAATAATTCAACAACCTTTTTGTCTGTTACGGTTATTTTTTTTGCCTTTCCCTCAACAATCTGTTTTGCACATTTTCTGCAAACGGAAGCAATTTCTCGCTCAAGATTTCTGACACCCGATTCACGAGTATATGAGTCGATTATTTTCATTATTGCTTCTTCCTTGAAAACAATATTTGAAGATTTCAATCCGTGGCGTTTTCTCTGCTTTGGAACAAGATGCTCCAAGGCAATTCCCAACTTTTCAATTTCCGTATACGATTCGAGGTTGATAATTTCCATTCTATCAAGAAGAGGCTTCGGAACTGTTGAAAGAGTATTAGCTGTTGCAATAAAGAAGCATTTTGAAAGGTCAAAAGGATATTCAACAAAATGATCTCTGAAAGAATAATTCTGTTCGCTGTCTAAGGCTTCAAGAAGCGCAGAAGCGGGATCACCGTGTGAATCAGCCGTTAACTTATCAATCTCGTCAAGGAGAAGTAAAGGGTTATTAACGCCAGAATTTTTTATTGCGGTTATAATTCTTCCAGGCATAGCACCAACGTAGGTTTTTCTATGTCCTCTTATTTCCGCTTCATCACGAATTCCCCCAAGAGATACTCTTACATATTTTTTTCCCATTGCTTCTGCAATGGATTTTGCAACGGAGGTTTTTCCAACCCCTGGTGCACCAACAAGACAAAGTATCTGACCGCCAAGCTCTTTTTTCAAAATCTTAACAGAAAGATATTCTATTATTCTTTCTTTAACCTTTTCCATTCCCTTATGGTCTCTGTCTAAGATACGCCTTGCTTCTGAAATATCAATTCGGTCTTTTGTTTCTTTCAGCCAAGGAAGCTCAAGACATAAATCAATATGAGAAGAAATTACATTAGCCTCCATTGAACCGAATGGAATTTTTCTCAATTTTGAAGCCTCTGCAAAGAGCTTTTCCTTAATATCAGAAGGAACAAGGGCGTTATCTATCTTTAAAAAATAGTTTTCATCGTCTGATTGGTCTTCAACGGAAAAGTCTTTAAGCTCTGCCTTTATCTGACGAAGCTGTTCTCTTAAAAAATGTTCCCTCTCCGCTTCCTTTAAGGAATTTACAGCTTTTGAAAAATACTCTTTTTCAAGCTCACGGGAAACCGTTTCGGTTATAAAGAAACGCATAATTATTTCGCTTCTCAAAATTGGATTCAATTCTTCAAGAAGCTCTTGTTTTTGATCAACAGACTGAATAAGATGAGAAGCAAAAAAGTCTGTAACTTCTCCAAGAGAAGATTTTTCTCTTATTTCTGTTAAAAAATCAGCCTTTTTAATTTTTATTATCTCTATATACGAATCCACGAAATTCCATAACTTTTTCAAAGCAACCGATTCTGCCTCGGCAATTAAAGAAATATCTTCGGCTTTCGTAACAGAGCAAGTTGTTATACCGTCTTTAAGAGAATATGAAAGGCGTTTCCCTCTTTCTTCCACGTTAACAACAAGCTGATAATTACCGTTTAAAAGCCTTTTACAGCTTTCAACAGAAGCAATAACGCCTATTTCACAAACGTTTTCTTCTTCAGGTATTTCAATGGTAAAATCCTTTTGTGCAACGAGAAAAATCTTTTCTTTTTCAGAAACTGCGGCTCTGACCGTTTTTATAGATTGCGGTCTCGCAATTTCAAAGGCAGACTTTACCCCAGGAAGAAAAAGCACCCCTCTCAAAACGATAGTTTTTAAATTTATTACCTCTCCCAATACGGGAGTCTGAAATTCATTCATAATATAACGTAATAATCCTTTAGTTAATTGTTGATAATTATTATCAGGCTTTTTTGAAACTTAGTCTGAAATTCTTTTTGAAGATTATTTTCCAAGCATTGATGCGCCAATTATTCCTGCATCGTTTTTAAGAGTTGCAATGGCGAGTCTTGTTCTTACTTTGCAATATCTTGAATAATCTTCTTTGTCTACGTAAGACTGTATAAGCTCAATGAGCTTTTCCTTTTCGTTGGAAATACCGCCGCCGATACACAAAACTTCCGGTTGGAAAATATTAATAAGGTCAACAACGCCAATGGCAACGTATTTAATATATTGATTAACAACACGTTCTGCGGTTTTATCTCCAAGACGCATAGCGTCAAAAGCAACTCTTCCGTTAACCTTGCTTATATCTCCGCCGCAAAGCTCCCACATTTTGCTTTCTTTATCTTCTTCCATTGCAGCTTTTGTTTGTTTAACGAGAGCTGTTGCAGAAGCGTATGCCTCATAGCAGCCGTTCCTTCCACAAGAACATTCCTCACCGTCAACAACCATAACCATATGACCAAGCTCTGCTCCTGCACCGTTACAGCCTGAATATATTTTTCCGTTTATTATAATTCCGCCACCGATACCCGTTCCAAGAGTTATCATAATGGCATCCTTTGCACCCTTAGCGCATCC
Source organism: Eubacteriales bacterium (assembly GCA_045578045.1). Classification (GTDB taxonomy): domain Bacteria; phylum Bacillota; class Clostridia; order Oscillospirales; family CAG-382; genus SIG653. The sequence goes on from JAZNJM010000108.1 coordinate 4,229, forward strand.
GCAAACCAATTCACCCATTGCGGCAGCGTTTGCATCGTTTTCAATATAAACAGTTTTTATTCCTGAAAATTCAGCGAATTTATCGTTCATTGGGTAATCTTTAAAAGGAAGTGTACTTGCAAAAGCAATACTTCTGTTTGCGTTATCAGCAACACCGGGCGTTGCAACACCTGCATATTCTATATCGTCAACTGTTAAACCAGCCTCTGCAATAAGTTTCAAAGAAAGGTCTGCCATAGTTTTAGTTACGATATCTGCCAAAGCGTTTCTTTCATCGTCTGGAAGAGATTCGTGATTGGGTAAAGAATATGGTGTTGGAACAGAACCTTTAACTATAATTTTTCCTTCATCGTTGCAAATTCCAATAGCAACGTTTGTTCCACCTAAATCAACGCCAAGATAATACATTTTATATTCCTCCAAATATACACAGTTATTTTAAGATATTTTTATTTATGGTTTAATATATATTATTTATAGTTTAAGATATATTATTTATCGTACAATGCGGCAATTTTATTTGCCAATTCAAGAGGGGTATTATATCCCATTTTCTTTTGTCTGTTATTCATAGAAGCAATTTCAATTATAACAGCAAGATTTCGTCCCGGTTTAACGGGAATAGTTATAGAGGGGACCTTTATTCCAAGAATTTCCGTATATTCCTCATCAAGTCCCATTCTCTCGTATAGTTTTCCTTGTTCCCAAGCCTCAAGATTAATAACCATATCAATCTTTTCGGAAAGCTTAATAGAACCCATACCAAAAAGTCTTCTTACGTCAACAACTCCAATTCCTCTAAGCTCTATATAATGTCTGATAAGCTCAGGAGCAGAGCCAACCAAAGCTCTTGCAGAAGTCTTTTTGATTTCAACAGAATCGTCTGCTATAAGTCTGTGTCCACGCTTAATGAGCTCTATGGCTGTTTCACTTTTTCCAATTCCGCTATCTCCAAGAATAAGAACGCCCTCACCGTATACTTCAACGAAAACACCGTGTGTTGTTATCCTCTCTGCCAAAGAAACAGACAAAGAACCAATAAGAGCCGCCATTAAAGGAGAAGTAAATTTCTCAGTTGCATAAAGTGGAATTTTATGTTTTTCCGCCATCTCTTTCATTTCGGAAAAAATAACAAGTCCACTTGTTACGATAACTGCGGGCATTTTATGAGAAAAGAATATATCAAGAGTTTTTGTTCTGTCTTCTGAGCTAAGGTTTTCAAGATAGCTATGCTCCATAAAACCAATAAGCTGAAGTCTCGTTTCTTCAAAATTCTTATAATATCCCGCAAGAGGAAGCCCAGGACGACTTATATCCGCACGTTCAACAACATATTCGTCTATATTCTCAGGAACCCATACAGGCTCAAGCTCAAATTCTGATTCAACAGATTTCAGAGGGATGGAATATTTTTCTTCTATAACAGTATTCATATCAAAGCCAAAATTTCCGTTTTCATTACTCATTTTAGTTCCTCTTTTTTATATTGATTGTTTTTCGTTTATAGGGTTTATACAGAACCTTATTCTATATGATTTGTATAGAACCTTATTTTCATTTACGGGAGTGTATAAAACCATATTTTATTGGGTTTATACAGAATTATATATGGATTATATCATAACTTGTTTGTTTTTTTATTTTAAATCCTCAGAGACTATCTCGCCTCCAAAGGCTATTTTATTTCCGTCATAAAAAACGGCAGACTGTCCGGCGGAAACAAGAGTATCAGGTTCAAACAGCTCAACTATAGCGTTATCTCCCACAATTTTAACAGACGCTTTTGCAGGTTTCGCCCTATATCTTGTCTTAACTTCGTATATTCTCGTATCAGAAAAACGTTCAACACTCTGAAAATTAAGGTCTTTCACTTTAAAAGAATTAACCTCAAGCTCTTTTCTCGTACCAAGGGTTATTTCGTTTTCTTTAACGTTTATACAAGTTACGTATGCAGGATACCCAAGGGCAATTCCCAAGCCTTTTCTCTGCCCCCGCGTGTAGTTATGAACACCAATATGTTCTCCTACCTTTTCGCCTTTAAAGTTCAAAAACGCTCCTTTTGGAGTTTCAACCTTGAGACTTTTTAAAAAATCTCTGTAATCTCCGTCAATGAAACAAATATCCTGACTTTCTTTATATCCTTCACTTTTTTCTCGAAGAACGTCTTCTTTTATTATGCTCCCAAGGGGAAAACGAATACGCGAAATTTGTTCTTGCGTTAATTTCCAAAGAAAATAGCTCTGGTCTTTTTTCAAGTCTGCACCCTTTGATATGGAATATCTTCCATTTTCATAAGATACATTAGCATAATGACCCGTTGCTATAAAAGGAATATTTCTTTTTTTGCTTTCTTCGAAAAGAGTTTGAATCTTAACAAATCTATTACATTCAACG
>JAZNJM010000109.1:0-8306 GCA_045578045.1 Eubacteriales bacterium
TTGAGGATAGTAACAAAAAACATATTTCAACTTTTCTTTGAGGATAGTAACAAAAAACATATTGCAACTTTTCTTTGAGGATAGTAACAAAAAACATATTTCAACTTTTCTTTGAGGATAGTAACAAAAAACATATTGCAACTTTTCTTTGAGGATAGTAACAAAAAACATATTTCAACTTTTTTTGAGGATAGTAACAAAAAACATATTTCAACTTTTTTTGAGGATATTAACAAAAAGCATATTTCAACTTTCTTTGAGGATATTAACAAAAAGCATATTACAACTTTTCTTTGAGAATTTTAAAACAAAGCGGAGAAAATTCATAAAATATACTTGTTTTTTTCTTCAAACAGGTGTATAATACATACACAACTGAACAAACGGGAGCTTGTATACAGGCTGAGAGGAAGGTGTAACCTTCGACCGAGAACCTGATTTGGATAATGCCAACGTAGGGATGCCTGATACAAGACTGTCGGGAGGAACAAAAGAATTTTTGGAGTTACCAAATTGGTAGCTCCTTTTTTGTTGCAATTTTTGTATAAAATGGTAAAGGTAAATTTGAAAAGGTTACCACAGTAACAATGCTTAAGAAACGCGGAGATAAAAAATGGTAAAGTTAAACTTTAAAAGGTTACCACAGTAACAATGACTAAGAAACGCGGAGATATAAAATGGTAAAGGTAAACTTGAAAAGGTTATCACAGTAACAAGGCTTAAGAAACGCGGAGATATAAAATGGTAAAGTTAAACTTAAAAAGGTTATCACAATAACAATGCCTAAGAAACGCGGAGGTATAAAATGGTAAAGTTAAACTTGAAAAGGTTACCACAGTAACAAGGCTTAAGAAAGGTGGAGGTATAAAATGGTAAAGGTAAACGGAGAAAACTTAGATATTGTGGGCAAGACCATTGCCGAATATCTTGAAACAACAGCTTTTGACGTGAAGCGAATAGCAACGGAACTGAATGGCGACATCGTTCCTAAATCCGCTTATTCCAATATTGTTCTTGCGGACGGAGACGAAGTTGAGATTGTTAGCTTTGTGGGAGGTGGCTGAGTGATTCCAACAAAAGAAGAATGGAACAATGCTTTAGAGGAACGATATGGAAAAGAGCTGCATAAGGCGTTTTCATCCGCTACGGTTGCTGTGTGCGGTCTTGGCGGTCTTGGCTCAAATATTGCCATAGCTCTGGTACGTGCGGGGGTTGGAAAACTGATACTGATTGATTTTGACCGTGTGGATATAACAAATCTTCACCGTCAGCAGTATAAGGCTGATCAGATAGGGATGTATAAGACCGAAGCACTTGCGAAAAACCTCAAAGAAATATCACCGTATATTTCCCTCGAAATATATACGAACCGAATCACAGAAGAAAACGCAAAATCTCTTTTATTAGATGCGGATATTATCTGCGAAGCCTTTGATTGTGCAGAAACAAAGTCAATTCTTGCGGAAATTGTACTTACCAAAATGCGTGGTAAATATCTCGTTGCGGCATCGGGAATGGCGGGGCTTTATGATGCTAATTGCATTAAAACACGAAAAATAACAAATAAATTTTATCTGTGTGGAGACGGAGAAAGGGACGTTACGGCTGGAATTGGTCTTATATCGTCTCGCGTTATGCTTTGCGCCGCACATCAGGCACACAAGGTATTGCAAATTTTATCAAATAATTTTGAAGAAAAAAGAGGAAAATAAAATGAATAACGATAAACTTATCATTGGCGGACACGAATTTAACTCCCGTTTTATTTTAGGATCGGGCAAATATTCTATGAAGTTAATAGACGCGGCGGTAAAGGATGCGGGTGCAGAGATAATTACCTTGGCAGTCCGCCGTGCTAATACAAAAGAGCGTGAAAACATTCTCGATTATATTCCAAAAGGAATTACGCTTCTACCCAATACATCAGGTGCAAGAAATGCAGAAGAAGCTGTTCGCATTGCCCGTCTTGCCCGTGAGCTTGGATGCGGTAACTTCGTAAAGATCGAAATTATGCGTGATTCCAAATATCTACTTCCCGACAACGTTGAAACCGTCAAGGCAACCGAGAGCCTTGCAAAAGAGGGTTTTGTTGTTATGCCGTATATGTATCCCGATCTGAATACCGCCAGAGACCTTGTAAATGCGGGTGCATCAAGCGTTATGCCTCTTGCATCTCCGATTGGCTCAAATAAAGGACTTGCGACAAAGGAATTTATACAAATACTAATTGATGAGATTGATATTCCTATCATTGTAGATGCGGGTATCGGCAGACCTTCACAGGCTTGTGAAGCGATGGAAATGGGGGCGGCGGCAATTATGGCAAACACCGCACTTGCAACTGCGGGCAACCTTCCTTTGATGGCATCAGCTTTTAAACAAGCAATAGAAGCAGGTCGCAAGGCGTACCTTTCAGGGCTTGGCAGAGTTCTCACTCGTGGCGCTTCTGCATCCGATCCGTTGACAGGTTTTCTCAGAGATTAAGGTGAATGATATGGAAAATCAATTTTTTGTAGATTCAGAGCATATTTCTTCCGAAGCTCTCGCAAGGAAGCATAAAATCGAAAACGATCCTGAGAGCCGTATGAACCATATGGAATATTTACGCGGTATGGAGATAATTGATTCCAACGTATGCTCACAGGTAACGTCTCAAATGAACTCCTACGATTATAGCAAGTATACGTCAAGAGACGTAAGAGTGGCGTTGGAGCATACCACTTGCTCAATAGAGGATTTCAAGGCGCTTCTGTCTCCAGCAGCAGAACCGTTTCTCGAACAGATGGCAGAACGTGCAAGACTTGAAACGAGTAAACATTTCGGTAATACGGTGTATCTGTTCACGCCCCTTTATATTGCAAACTATTGTGAAAATTATTGCGTATACTGTGGGTTTAATTGCTACAATCACATCAACCGAATGAAGCTCTCTATGGAGCAAATTGAAAAGGAAATGAAAATAATTTCAAAAAGCGGTATGGAAGAAATTCTCATTCTTACGGGTGAAAGCCGATTGCATAGCAGTGTAGAATATATTGGAGAAGCGTGTAAACTTGCAAGAAAGTATTTCCGTATGGTTGGACTTGAGATTTATCCCGTTAATACTGATGAGTATAAGTATCTCCACGAATGTGGCGCGGACTACGTTACCGTTTTTCAAGAAACCTATGATACAAATAAATACGAACAGCTTCATCTGTTTGGGCATAAGCGTGTATGGCCCTACCGTTTCGATTCGCAGGAAAGAGCTTTACGCGGAGGTATGAGAGGGGTAGCGTTTTCAGCACTTCTTGGTCTTGCCGACTTCCGCAAAGATGCCCTTGCAAGTGCATTACACGTTTATTATTTGCAGAGAAAGTATCCACACGCTGAGATGTCGCTGTCTTGTCCACGACTTCGCCCCATCATCAATAATGATAAAATCAATCCCCTTGACGTTCACGAAAAGCAACTTTGTCAAATCATTTGTGCGTACCGAATTTTTCTTCCGTTTGTTGGTATCACCGTATCCTCACGCGAAAGTGCTGAGTTCCGCAACGGTATTGTGAAAATTGCCGCTACAAAGGTTTCGGCTGGTGTTTCTACAGGCATTGGTGATCACGAAATCAAATACAACGGCAAGGAAAGCAATGAGGCTTTTGGGGACGAGCAATTTGAAATTGACGATAACCGAAGCCTTGACAAAATGTATAGGGATATTGAGGAAGAAGGTCTTCAACCCGTGTTAAACGATTATCTCTACGTATAAGGAGCGAATATGAAAAACTTTGATACTACACTTTATTTTATAACTGATTCTACTGGGTTTGAGGAAGGTGAGTTTCTTTTCCGCGTTGAAGAAGCACTCTCAGGAGGTGTAACTATTCTTCAACTCCGTGAAAAGAACAAATCTACAATAGAGTATATTCATCTTGCGGAAAAAGTTCAAAAGCTGACGAAAAAATATAACGTACCACTGATTATTGATGACCGTATTGACGTAGCTCTTGCTGTAGAAGCAGAGGGCGTACATCTTGGAAAAGAGGATATGCCTATTGCAACCGCACGTAGAATTTTGGGAAACAATTTTATCATCGGAGCAACCGCAAAGACTGTTCCTTGGGCTATAGAAGCATATGAGAGTGGAGCCGATTACCTCGGTGTGGGTGCAATATATCCAACGACTACAAAGGTGAAAACCGTTATTACCTCTACTGAAACGTTGAGGGATATATGCAAATCCGTCCCCATTCCCGTGAATGCCATCGGTGGACTTAACGAAAACAACCTTGACGTTCTGAAAGAAATAGATATTTCAGGAATTTGCGTTGTATCTGCTATTATGAAATCAGAAAATCCACGCATTAAAACAGAAATGCTTTTAAAAATTTCAAAGGAGCTGACAAAAAATGAAAACAGCATTATCAATTGCAGGAAGTGATTCAAGCGGCGGTGCGGGTATTCAAGCAGATATTAAAACAATGACGATGAACGGTGTTTATGCTATGAGTGCGATAACAGCACTCACAGCACAGAACACAACTGGCGTAAGATCAATTTTTGAATCTACTCCACAATTTTTAAAGGAGCAAATTGATGCGGTATTTGAGGATATTCGTCCCGATGCAATAAAAATTGGAATGGTATCTTCATCAGAGCTTATAAGGGTAATTGCCGAGAGGCTTATATATTACAAAGCAGAAAAAATTGTGGTCGATCCAGTTATGGTCTCAACAAGCGGTTCTTTATTAATGAAAAACGATGCTGTATCAATATTAACAAAAGAGCTTTTTCCTCTTGCAACAATTATTACTCCAAATATTCCCGAAGCTGAGAACTTATCCGGAAAAACTATTCAAAATAAAGAGGATATGGAAAAAGTGTCAAAATTAATTGGCGATACATACGGCTGTGCGGTTTTGCTTAAAGGCGGTCATAGCATCAATGATGCAAATGATCTTCTGTATTCAAACGGAAGACATAAGTGGTTTTGCGGAAAGCGGATTAACAACCCCAATACACACGGTACGGGATGTACACTCTCGTCTGCCATAACATCCAATCTTGCCAAAGGATATGACCTTGAATTTTCTGTTCAAAAAGCTAAGGATTATATTTCGGGTGCACTTGCCGATATGCTCGACCTTGGCAAAGGCTCAGGTCCTATGAACCACGCTTTTGATCTGAAAAAAATAATGTTGCTTGAAAGGAACTAACGATAATTATTTCGTGAAAAAGGCATTGATTTATAACGGTTTTAAAAGAAAACAAAATAATTTAAAAAAATTTTTTTTTATCTATTGACAAATGAGAAAAAAGTGATATAATACGATTCCTTTCTCGTTTTTCAAGGAGGGGCGAAACTTGAAAATTGAATAGAAATGAAAAGGGGGATTAAAGGAGAAAAGTTTTTTTGAACCTTTTTAGGTGTTTTTGTTTTGTGATGTGGAGGTGTTTTAATGGTTATTGAAAAATTAGTTGACCGTGAATTGACCAAAGGCGAAATTGATTCGATTAAAAGATTCAGACTATACACCGATGGTGTTAGCTATGCTTGTGTGGGAGAACGAATAATGGTTATGATTGATATTGACGACCAAAAAAATCCCGAAAAACTAAAAAGTGCCGCAAAAAAAATTTTGGATAAAGCCTTGAACAGACATCCTGACTTTGAAGTATTTTTTATGGATGATGGCAACGTTTTATTGATGCTTACCTGCGGTGTTTTTGCTTTTACAGAAAAGCCCGTTGACGAAAAAGACAAAAATCTTAGCTTGTATATGATCCTCCGAAATCAATGCCTTGAAGCGTGCGAAAACGGAGAAATTCTTGCTGTTGTGTATGAGGAGTAGATTATGGCTCAAAGACCTGTTTTTTTACCTAAACAAAACGCACCGTTTTCAAACGTTGTTAATGTAGAATTTCAGTGGAATGGTGGATTTGCAGTATCTCAAAAACAAAAAAATATAAAGGCACTTCACGAAGGCTTTTTAAGACTTTTTCCCGAAAGAAACGTCCTTGAAATATCTTCAAAATCCCTCTGTGAACTGGGAAAAGAATTGAGCGCTTTTAATTTAAAAAAGTTTGTTCCGTCTATTGAAAAAAGTATATCTTTGGAGTGCGTGTTCCAAGGTGGGAAGGTGTTTCAAAATGGTGGTCCATACGTGGATTTATACGAGAAAAGCTCAAGAGAAGCAAAAAAAGACAATCGTTTAAGAGAAAGCGGAGCGTTGAAAAACTTCTTGTTTGAGGGGAAAGAATATCCCATTTTGCCACGTACTGCGTTCTATGATTGGCTTTACGTTAATGCCCTTATGGAAAATAAAGACCTTGCCGAGAAGCTCTTGCAATACGATGCGTTTACAGACATTGAGTTTAATCCGGAAAAAAGCATAAATTGTCAGGCACGTTCCGCAGCCGTTTTCGTTTCCTTATCCAAATTGGGAATTGTAGAGAATTGTAAGGATTTTGGTTGTTTTGTAAGTCTTTTTAAACAATAAAACAGGGGCTGTTTCAAATGCGAAATGCATTTGAAACAGCCTTTAAACTTTATATAAAGATAGGAGAGTGTGGATGAGAAACCATAGGTGTGTTGCGGATTATATGAGTTGAATCAAAACGACTATTCATTCCCTTTATTTGCAAGATAATTCTTTTAGTAAATCTGTTTTATAGATACTGTTATATTGGAAAAACTCAATTTTTACAGCCTTTTTAAAATTTTTACATTCTTTCGCGAAAAATATAGGTATGTTATGCAATGCGTCCGAAAGGTATTCCAGCTGCTTGTAATCTTTTCTTGTTGCACATTCGAGTAATTTTGAGAATCCCTTTTCAAGAAAGAAATAACAAAAATCATCTTTAATGACTTTCAAGCCGTATGTATATATATTGTCAACGTATACCCAACTGAAACGTTCCTTATCAAGCGTTTCTATTGTTCGCAATTTCTTTCTGATAACGTTGTCATCAATTGTATTATCAACTTGTGGTTCGGATAAAATCTGTAGTACGGATTTTATAACTTGAACGTTGTATTCTTTTTCGGGGGTTGAACGCAACAATATTAATGTTGCATAGATATCGTGAAAGTCATAATTTGAAAGTAGCATATTTTCACCGCCTTTAGTTCATTATATCACGTTTTTCGGTTTTTGTATATGGTTTTATAAAAAAACTCAGTGCAAAAACAGAATTATCTTCGGTTTTTTTGCCTAATAGTAAAACAAGTAATATATAGGAGATATAATGGGAAAAAATAATTTTAATGAATCTGATAGAAAGATGATTTGTGTTTGACAGAAAAGAATACGACTTTGTTATTGAGAGCCGCTATACGCTTTGATGTTGTTTGATATTGAATGAATTTCGGAACAGATACAGAAGAAACGTTTGTGAAAGTGCGGTAAGATTTGAATCACAAATTGTCAAAATGACAAATAAAATAAACAAAATGGGACTGCCGAAAATGGCAGTCCCAAAAATTATGGAAAAATGCGATAAATCAGCAAATTCCATATTGATTCAATTAATTGAAGATTTGGCTTCTGATTTTTACAGCTTCATTGCTTCTTTAACGGCTTCGAAACCCGAATACGGCAACTCGCGTATTACCTCCATTGGTAATTGAAGAAGACATTGCTCAGCTCTGAAAACAATGAGATTATCATTTTCATCAAAAAATCTGTAATCGCCAAATTCAAAGAAAGTACAGTTTACGTCCGTTGAAAGCTGTTTTAGTTTTCTGAATATCTCTCTGTCAAAAGAATTATGTATCATAAGCTCTGTTATCTCTTTTGATGCTTTAAACGTTCCAAAAGGAACTACCATGAAGGGATAAACGCCTATTTCGGAAATTTTGATTTTTTCCGTTTTCCTCTGCCAATTTGAGAGCTTAAAATACAAATATTTTTCATTACTGTGTTTTGGAATTTTTTTGATATCACTTCGTCTCACAACAGAAACGCTTTCAACTTCTGCAATATATTCAATTCCAGCTTCGTTCCCAAACTGTGATAAGGATTGATAAAGAGAAATATACTTTATTCTGTAAAGATCTTTTTTGAAATCAAAGCCTGCATCCAGAAGATGTCGAAGGGGAATATGATAAAAACATTCTTTTTTGCATATTTCAAATTGTTCAACGCTTTTCACCGTGCCAATTAAAACAAGATTGTCAAGGCTTTTATCAAAGAATCCGCCCGATAAAAGTTTTTCGGACTTCTCACACGCGTTTTCAACCGCTTTTTCTGACACGTGTTTTCTCTTTAACTTTATTGACTTCAAAAGAGACAAAAGTCGCATATTGCTCACCGTATATGGAAACG
>JAZNJM010000110.1:0-18717 GCA_045578045.1 Eubacteriales bacterium
AGCTCTTAGTCTTCGCTCCCACGATGAAATGTACGTTAAAGCCGTTACTTCCACTACGAGAACCCAGAGAGAGGGAGAAACAAACGGAGTTGACTATTATTTTGTCACTTTGGAAGAATTTGAAAAAATGAAAGCAGACGGAGAGCTTCTTGAGTGGACAATTTATAACAAGAACTGTTACGGCACTCCAAGACATTCTGTAGAGAAAGCGCTTTCCGAAGGAAAAGTTGTTATTCTTGTAATTGATGTTGCAGGGGCGATTAACATTAAAAAAATGTTTCCTGAGGCTGTAATGTGCTTTTTGAATGCAGAAAGTCTTGATGCCATTGAAAGAAGACTCAGAAGAAGAGGAACAGACACCGAAGAAGCGATCAGAGGCAGACTTTCTGTTGCAAGCAGTGAGGTCAATTCAAGGGATAAGTTCGATTTTGAAGTAATGAACAGAGAGGGCAGGATGAACGAAGCTGTTGAAGAGCTTCATAGTACCGTATGCCAACTTTTAAAACAGTAAAAACGAAAAATAAAAACTTTATATAAAAAGAAATTTAAGACAGGAGAAAAAGCCAAAAGGCTTTGTGTGAAAAATTATGATGCTTTATCCAACTATCCAAGAGCTTACAGGAGGTAAAATCAACCGCTATGAGCTTGTTATTGCCGCCGCAAAGGGTGCGCGTATCGTTATTGAAAAGGATATAGAATTTCGTGAAGCAGAACTAAAAAAGAGAGAGTTTGACCGTATGCCAAAAGAAAAAAAGCCTCCTGTTATTGGCGAAAATCTTCCTGAAAAGGCTGTTACAATAGCTATTAAAAAAATCCATTCTGGAGATTTTACAATTTCGTGTGAAAACGAAGGTGTGGCTGATGCCGAATGAAAACGTGTGCGAATTTGCAGGCGTACATCTTCTTGATACGGTTTGGAACGTAGACAGAGAATATACCTATCGTATTCCCGAAAGCCTTAAAGAAAGGGTAAAAAAAGGGGTTCTTGTTGTTATACCCTTTGGAAACGGTAACGTTAAAAAAACAGGCTTTGTTGTTTCTGTTGGAAACGTTTGTTCTACTCCTTCTCCAAAGGAGATAATCTCCGTTCTTGATTACGGAAAGTATCTTCCAAAAGAATCCGTTGGACTTTCTCGGTTTATGAAACAACGTTGTTTTTGCACAGTTGGTTCAGCGGTTCGCATTATGCTTCCTCCTGGGGTTAATACTAAACGAAGCATATGGTATTCCGTTGGGGAAGAACCAGAAAAATTTTCTGATGATGAATCTGAAGAAATATACAGATACGTTTCTGCGGAAGATAAAATAACACATTTTGAGCTTGTTAAAATTTATAGTGAAGAAAAAATAAAAAAACTTGTTAAAGCAGGCGTGCTCAGAAAACTTGAAGCGGTTTGCGAAAAGGAAAATTCTAAAACTGAAATATATTGTTCCCTTGGAAGAATACCGCAAAAGTCAGAACGTATTTCAGAAGGAAGAAAACGTGTTATTTCCATATTATCCTCAGAAGACGGCGAGAAGAAAAGTATATCCTTAAAAAAACTTTGTGAACTTGCGGAAGTCAGTCAAGCTGTTGTCAAAGGACTTGAAAAAAGCGGAATAGTTGTTTTTGAAAACAGAACTGTAATTCGCGGAGTTGACCTCGAAGACGTTGATTTGAGTAACGGTGGAAATAAAAGAATATTTTCTTCTGAAATGCTCAATATAGAACAGAAAGAAGCATATTCAACCTTATGTGGTCTTATGGATTCTGATGAAGCAAAGGCGGCGTTGCTTTTCGGTATTACGGGAAGCGGAAAAACTTCCGTTATAATAGGGGCGGTAAGCTATGCGTTAAGCAAAGGAAAAACCGCAATAGTTATGCTACCCGAAATTGGCTTGACTTCTCAGGCTATAAGTATTTTCGTTTCTTATTTTGGTGAGAAATGTGCACTTTTACATTCAATGCTTTCAGAGGGTGAAAGAATTGATGCATATAGGAGAATTATAAGCGGAGAAGCAAAAGTTGTTATCGGAACACGTTCTGCGGTTTTTGCTCCCCTTGAAAATATAGGTGTTATCGTTCTCGATGAAGAACAGGAAACCTCATATAAATCTGAGAAAACTCCTAAGTATCACGCAAGGGATATTGCCAGATATCGTTGCGGAGTTAATAAGGCGTTAATGCTTCTTGCTTCTGCAACTCCATCAGTTGAAAGCTATTATAAGGCAATAAAAGGAATTTATACTCTTGTTAAATTAGAAAAAAGATATGGAAATATGCCTCTTCCAAAGGTTATTGTTGCAGATTTGCGAACAGACAGAGAGGAAGGGGAAAGAGGAATGTTGGGCGGAGAGCTTATGGCTCGTATCCGTGAAACTAAAGAACGTGATGAGCAGTCAATCCTTTTCGTCAACAGAAGAGGGCATAGCTCCCACGTTGGATGTCATTCTTGTGGATTTGTTTATTCTTGCCCCAATTGTTCCGTATCTTTAACTTATCACGCTTATACGGGGACGGGGAAAGGAAAACTTACTTGTCATTATTGTGGATATACAATAAATAAACCCTCTAAATGTCCTTCTTGCAATAGTGTTCATCTCAATTATTCAGGATATGGAACTCAGCTTCTTCAAGAAGAATTGGAAGAAAGACTTCGTGAGTATAAAACAATAAGGATGGATGCAGATACAACTTCCAAAAAAAGCTCACATAAAAAACTTTTAAAAAGTTTCAGAAACAAGGAAGCAGATATTTTATATGGAACGCAAATGATTGCAAAGGGCTTTGATTTCCCAAATGTAACTCTTGTTGGGGTTGTTCTTGCAGATTCTGTTTTATATATGAACGATTTCAGGGCGGGAGAACGAACCTTTTCCCTTATAACACAGCTTATAGGGAGAGCAGGAAGAGGAACTATGCCTGGGAATGCTGTTGTTCAAACGTATAACCCCGACCATCAGGTTTTAAAACTTGCTATCACCCAGAATTATGAGAAATTTTTTGAAAGCGAAATAGCTTTAAGAAAAGCAGTTGTTTTTCCACCCTTTTGCGAAATTGCAATATTCAGCGTTTCGTCAAAAGATGAAACTGTTTTGTCAAGTGCCGCTTTAAAAATTGATGAGATATATCATAATTTGTTAAACGAATATAATAATTCCATAACGGCTGTTAAATTTGGTCCGTTTCGTGAGGGAATATATAAAATTAACGGAACTTTCAGACAAAAGCTCGTTATCAAATATCGTGAATGTGCTGAAGTCAGAGAGCTTTTTTCAAGAATGTTAACTCAATTTCTTGAGCTTAATATAGAAAACGTTAAAATTGAAATAGATATAAATCCCTTAACTATTTAAAAAGAATTCTTATATATAAATAGAATCCTAATATAACTTGAATAGAATCAGAAAGGCTTACAAAATGGCAATATTGAATATACTTAAAATGAAAGACGACAGCGAAACCTTGAGAAAGAAATCAAGACCTGTTGAAATAATAAACGAAAGAATATTAACCCTTCTTGACGATATGAAAGAGACCTTGAAGGATTCTGGAGGAGTTGGACTTGCTGCTCCTCAGGTTGGAGTTTTAAGAAGAGTTGTCGTTATTGATGATGGTGAAAAGCTCGTTGAACTTATAAATCCCGTTCTTGTTGAAGAATGTGGAGAACAAGAAGAGGTTGAAGGCTGTCTTTCCGTTCCTCTTGAATGGGGATATACAAAACGTCCCGCAAAGGTTGTTTGTGAAGCTCTCGACAGAAACGGAAATAAATTCAGAATTGAAGGAACAGACCTTCTTGCAAGATGCCTTTGCCACGAAACAGACCATCTTGACGGCGTTATTTTCACAGATAAAGTTACAAGAATGTTGAGCGAGGAAGAAGTTGAAGCACTCAGATAAAAAAATCAAAATTGAACAATTTGGAAAAATTGAAAAAATAGTATATATGGGAACTCCCGATTTTGCGGCATCAATTTTTGAATGTCTTGTTGATGCGGGATATAACGTACCATTAGTTGTTTCTCAAATGGATAAACCGAGAGGAAGAGGAAACGTTATGTCTCCGTCTCCCGTTAAAGCGGCTGCAATGAATAGGGGAATTTCCGTTATAACACCTTCGGCAGTTAAAAGCGAAGAAGCGGTTGAAGTTTTAAAGGAAATTGCTCCCGATTTAATAATCGTTGCAGCATATGGACAAATACTGCCGGAAAGTATTTTAAACTTACCTAAATATGGATGTATCAACGTTCACGCTTCTCTTTTACCTGAATACAGAGGAGCAGCTCCCATAAACAGAGCTATAATGGACGGTAAAACCGAGGGCGGCGTTACTGTTATGTATATGGAAAAAGGACTTGATACGGGGGATATGCTTCACGTTAAGAAAATGGATATTCCCGATGATATGGACGCGGGTGAGTTTCACGATGCTCTTGCTGTTTTGGGAAGCGAGGCTCTCTTGGAATTTTTATCTGATTTTGAAAAGGGAAATGCATATCGCGAAAAGCAAGATGATTCAAAGGCAACTTATGCAGCTAAAATTTTAAAAGATGAGCTTGAAATAGATTTTTCAAAGCCTTGTAAAGATGTCAGAAATTTTATAAGAGGAACAGCTCCATTCCCCGGAAGTTTTTTTATACTTAACGGAAAGCGTATAAAAGCAATGAAAGCAGAGCTTGGTAACGCTATGGGTGAGGTTGGAAAAGCATTGAAAAACGAAAAGGGAATAGAGATAATCTGCGGGGAGGGAAGCGTTATTATAACTTCTCTCAAGCCCGAAGGAAAAAGAGTTATGACTGGTGCAGAATATCTTGTCGGTAATAAAATATAGTGTTTTATCATCCTTTTTATAAAATTTGATTTAAGAGAGTAGATAGATTTTATAATTATATAAAAAATGACAAATGCACATTAAAAGCATAATCGAGGAATATATTGTGGGAAAACTTACCTTGAAATTCGATATATCTGATAATTCTTCATATAACGTTGGAATAGAAAGTAAAAAGTATGTTGAATCAGAAAACGCCTTTGAACGAAAATTTGAGAAAACAGTTGATATAACGAGAAAAACTGTTTCATTTGACGTTGAAGACGGAGAAACAAACGTTTATATAGAACAATGTTTTGAACCCGAAGGGGAAGGTGCGTTGATAACCGCTTTAAAATTGATAACGCTTCCAATTAAGGGCATATTCAACACTATTTTAATGAATAACGACACAGATTGGGAAAAAGATATTTGTGCATACGGACTAAATGCTCTTTTAAATATTCACGTTTCGGGAAATATGGAATATGAAATTAAAATAAAAAATTCAGAGTTTTTAGGAGAAACAGAAAGTTTTTCTTTCCCAACCGTTGAAACTTCACCTTCTGTTTTGAAAAAAACTGAAAAAACGGATAACAGAGGAAGCATAGACAAATGTTTCAGAAAATTCGTTTGGAGAATGTATTCGTTTTTGTCGGTTATAGTTTTGCTTTTTGGCGTTATTCTTTTTTCAACTTTTATCAAAGAGAATAGTAATATGGTTTTAATAGTTGCTTGTGGAATTGTTGCAGTTGTTTTATTTGTCTCAATGATTTTGATAAATGCAAAAAACGAGAGAAAAAGAAAATATCTTCATCATCTTTTTGATAAAAACAACAATATCCATTGAAAATTTTGCAATTTCCAGAAAAAGAAAGTAGAAAACGGTATTAAATAAATGAGTGCAAGAAAATGTGCCTTTGAGGCTATAGGAAGAGTTATAGATAGTGGGGCTTACAATAATATAACCATAGGCGGACTATATGCAAAATATTCTCTTTCAAATGAAGATAAAAATCTTTGCGGAAATATTGTCAAGGGTGTTTTAGAGAGAAAATTAACTCTTGATTACGTTATATCAAAGCTATCGTCATTTCCAATTCATACCCTTGATAAAAGAGTTTTAAATCTTCTAAGAATGGGTTTGTATCAGATGATTTATCTTGATAGAATCCCCGATTTTGCAATTTGTAATGAATCCGCTGAAATTGCAGACTCTTTTGGAAAAAAGAAAAAAGGGTTTGTTAATGGTGTTTTGCGTTCTGCTTGCAGAAGAAAAAAAGAAATTTCAGAATATATAGAACAAGCTCCCAAATATATAAGGTTTTCTTTAAATGAAGAGTTGTATTCATTGCTTACAGAACAATATGGAAAAGATGCAGAAATAATTGCAAAAAGTTATTTTGAAAAAGGCGGAACTGCTCTCAGAGTTAATCCCCTTAAAACAACGGCTGATTTTTTAGTTGAAAAATTAAAAGAAAACAATATAGATTGCGAGGCTTTGAGCGAGAGAACTGTTGTTGTAAATGAAAATATGGCTAAGGCTCTTGAGCTTATTGATGAAGGATTATTTTATGTTCAGGGGTTATCTTCTCAACGTGCTGTTGAAGTTTTAAATGCAAAAAAAGGTGATTTTGTAGTTGACGTTTGCGCTTGTCCGGGTGGAAAAACTGTTGGAGCTTCAATGGATATGGAAAATATGGGCGAGGTTCATTCTTTTGATATCCACGAAAATAAACTTCCTTTAATTAAAAAAAATGCGTCTGTACTTGGAATTGATATTGTTGAAACAGAAAAGCACAACAGCAAAACAGTAAACGTAAAATATATAAATAAAGCTGATAAGGTAATATGTGATGTTCCGTGTTCTGGAATAGGAAGTATTGGAAAAAGACCTGAAATCAGATATAAAAGCATTTCTGAAATAAACGGACTTGTTGAAACACAAAAGAGTATTTTGAAAGCCTCGTCTTTCTATCTTAAAACGGGCGGTGTTTTAGTTTATTCAGTTTGCTCTATAAACAAAAATGAAGGGGAAAGAGTAGTTAAAGATTTTATTGAAAAAAACCAATGCTTTTTCCTTGAATATGAAGAAACGGTTCTACCAAAACGCGGGTGCGATGGATTTTATATAGCAAAAATAGTTAAAAATATATAAAAAGTTGCGTTTTTAAATTATGACAGAAAAACTTGAAATAACGGAAAATCTAATAGATAAAATAGATTTAAAATCTATGTTTGAAGAAGAAATATGTGAATATGTAAAGTCAAAGGGATATCCATCTTTTCGGGGAAAACAAATATACGAATGGATTTCAAAAGGAATTGAATCCTTTGACGAAATGACTAATATTCCCAAAAATATAAGAGATGCTTTAAAAAAAGAATGTACGTTAAGCTGTGCAAAAATTGTAAGAAAGCTCGTTTCTCAGATTGACGGAACGGTTAAATATCTTCTTGAATTTGAAGACGGGGAAACGGTTGAAACTGTTTTTATGCGTTATAAACACGGAAATACAGTTTGCGTTTCAACTCAGGTTGGTTGCAGAATGGGTTGTAAATTTTGTGCATCAACAATAGGCGGTCTTATTCGTATGTTGAAGCCATCGGAAATTTTAGAACAGATTCTCGTTTGTATGCGTGATTTAAATGAAACGGTTTCAAATATTGTTCTTATGGGAATAGGCGAACCTCTTGATAATTATGATAACGTTTTAAAGTTTCTTCATCTTGTGAATTGTGAAAAAGGCGTTGGAATTGGTATGCGTCATATTTCTCTTTCAACTTGCGGACTTGTTGATATGATAGATAAGCTAAGAGAGGAAAAACTTGGTATAACTCTTTCCGTTTCTCTCCACGCACCATCAGATGAGATACGAAAGAAAATAATGCCTATTGCAAACAAATGGAATATAGATTCTCTTCTTGAAAGCTGTAAAAAATATTCTAAGTCTACTTCAAGACGAATTTCTTATGAATATGCTATGATAAAGGGAGTTAACGACAGCGTTGAATGTGCCTCTCTTTTAGCCAAGCGGTTAAAAGGAACTTTAGCCCACGTTAATCTTATTCCCGTTAACAGCGTTACAGAAACGGGATTTGTTAAAAGTGAAGCTGAAACTATCAAGAGATTTTGCGATATTTTAGAAAAAAGCGGTGTTACCGCAACCGTACGAAGAAAGCTGGGAAGCGATATAAACGCTTCTTGCGGACAGCTCAGAAGAGGAAAAAAATAAAACATTTTCTTTTTGTAAAGAAGAAAAAACATTCTTTTCTTTTAAAATAATAAAAAAAGTATCAACAAATACAAAAATATATACTTTATTTTTTAGATATTCAATGGGCATTGAAAGGATATTCTTTTATTTAAAAAGACAAACGGGGAAAGCGTATGAAAAATCTGGAAGACAACAGTATTAGAAAAATGAAATTTTTCGGAGACACTCATCTGGGAAACGTCAGAGAAGAAAATCAAGACAATTTCAGCATTGTTGAATATGATAGTGCAGTATGTTTGACTGTTTGTGATGGAATGGGTGGAGAAAACGGAGGAAGTATTGCAAGTGATATTGCCGTCCGTAGCTTTAACGAATTTATTTCAAAAACAATTGAAGAAAACTGTGGTGAGTTAACAGAGCCACAGGAAATAGTTAATATGCTTTCAAACGCTGTTTCTTTTGCACACGAAAAGGTAAAAGAGAAAGCAAGACAATCCGAAGAGCTTGAAGGAATGGGAACAACCCTTGTTTCTGCATTTGTAACGAAAAATGGAACGTACGTTGCAAATATTGGAGACAGTCGATGCTATATACTTGATTTAAATAATTTTGTAAAAGTAACGAAAGATCATTCTATGGTTCAGGAATTAGTTGATTCGGGAGTCATAAATGAAGAAGATGCCGAAAAACATCCTCAAAAAAACGTAATAACAAGAGCAATAGGCGTTGATTTTGATATGAAAGCGGATATATATTTTGTATCTCTTTTTGACTCGTTGCTTCTTTGCAGTGATGGACTTACGAACATGGTTGATACAGATGAAATAAAAAGCATAGTTTTGGATAAAATAACCCCTGAAGAAGCCGTTGAAAAACTGATTTCCAGAGCAAGAGAAAACGGCGGATATGATAACATAACGGTTGCGTTAATCAAGGAGGAATTATGATGTCTGAAAAAGACGGCGTTTTAGAAAATACACAAAGCAATTTTGATAATAATGAAAATATTGAATATGAAAAAGAAATAGAACGCTTGAAAGAAGAATACGTTGGTGCTGTTCTTGACGATAGATATGAAATACTTGAAGTTGTCGGAAAGGGCGGTATGGCTTGCGTTCTTAAAGCACGTGATATGGTTATGAACCGAATCGTTGCAATAAAAATGCTTGATTTAGAGCTTAATTCTGATCCTATTGCTGTTGAGAGATTCAGAAATGAATCTCAAGCTATTGCGATGATGTCTCATAAGAATATCGTAACTGTTTTTGACGTTGTTTTCCACGATGATATGAAATATATTATAATGGAATATCTCAACGGAATAACTTTTGATAAATACATTGAGAAAAAAGAAAAGCTCCATTGGAAAGAAGCTTGTTATTTTATGTATAAGATTCTTGGAGCATTAGAACATTCTCACGAAAAAGGAATAATTCATAGCGATGTTAAGCCTCAGAATATGATAATGCTTAAGGACAGCGAGATTGTTCTGATGGATTTCGGTATTGCTTCTCTTCCCGCAGACCATCCTTCCAACATTGAATCAAAAAAAGAGGCGCTCGGAACAGCTTATTATATGAGCCCTGAACAAGCTGGGGGAAAACCCGTTTGTGAACAGTCTGATATATATTCCGTTGGAGTCATTTTATACGAGGCACTTTCTGGAAGGTTACCCTTTGTTGACGAAGATCCAAAGAAAATAATGGAAATGCATTTGTATGATACTCCAATTTCTCCAGCATCCTTTGCTGATGATATTCCAGACGGTTTGACTCAGATAATAACAAAGGCAATGAGAAAGGCTGCTGATGAACGGTACCTTAGTGCAAGAGAAATGGCAGATGCTATAGAAGAAATAACAAAAAACCCAACGAAAACCTTTGATGGAATTGAAATTGCCGATATTATTATTGTTGATGATACAAAGCTGAAAGAGAGAAGAAAGAAAAACAAAGCTGAAAAAAGAAAAAAGAAAAAAGAAGCTAAAAAAGATGCAAAACTTGCTTCTCCAGTAAGCCGTTCATTTTTCCCTATAATAACGGGTGTTGCCCTTGCTTTTATAATAGTTATAGAAGCTGCCATAGGATATTCTCTTTGGGAGGTTGTTAAGCGAATAAATATAGCATCAACTCTTGAAACAATTTTTTATAAGGATTCAGAAGTTCAGGTAACGATTCCTAATCTTGTTGGCAGGGAATGGACAGATATTTTAGAACAAGTAAACAGCGGAACGTTAACAGATAATAAAGGAAATAAAATAATAATCGATCCTGAGGGAATAACAGCAGAATTTAACGCTGATTATGGATATGGTGTTGTTATTGAACAAGAGCCTTCTGCAAATATGCAGGTTAAGGATAATAAAATAACTTCTCTCGTTCTTTCTCTTGGCAGCGAAAGAATTTTTATGCCAGACGTTGTTTATAAGTCCAAACGCGAAGCGGAAACAACAATAAGAAGCGTTGTTGGAGATGAATATACAATAGGATTTATTGAAATGAGCCACGAATATGCTCATTTTGAACAAGTAATAAAAACAGAACCTGAGGCGGGACAGCTTGTAACAGACCTTGAGGGCGGTTATGATATAAAGGTTTATTATTGCGAATCAGAAAACCCATCTGAAATAAGAATGCCAGACCTCGTTGGAATGAGCTATGAAGAAGCAAAACGTCTTATAGAAGATTATCATTTAATTCTCGGAAAGATAGAACAAAAGGAAAGTCTTACCGCAGGAGCAACTGTTATAACTCAGAGCATAGATCCATACGCTCCCGTTATGCCATATTCAACTGTTGTTGATTTGACAGTTAGTAAACAGGTCGAAATAGCTCCAATGATAAACGTTGTGGGCAAAAAAGCAGACGAAGCAAAGAAAATTTTGAAAAATTATGGTTTATCAAACGTTAAGGTTGAGTATGTTTATACTTCTGCAAAAGATGACGTTATTGTGAAACAAAGTATTCCCGAAGGTCAGGACGTAAGTGCTAATACCTTTATAACGATTTACGTTAACGTTCACGCTGATACTGTTAAAGTTCCGAATCTTATTGGAAAAACTGCGGAAGAAGCAGACAATACACTTAATCAACTCAATATAAAGGATATTGTTATAAAATACGAAAAATCATTCTATCCCGCGGGAACGGTTATATACCAAAGCATAAAAGCCGGCGAAGAAATTCTTAAAGGAAGAAAAATTGAGCTTGTAATAAGCGAAGAAGTTGAATCTTTAACAATGAAGGATTTCTTCGGAAAAGCTCCTGAAGAAGCGAAAAAATGGTTTGAAAGAGTGGGAATAGAATATAGAGTTGAGGATCAAGTTGATCCAACTCAACCATCGGGCGTTATCATTTCCCAAAGCGTTCCAATGTATTCAGATGTTCATAAGGGTGAGGTCGTATATATTTTCGTGAATAAATACGTTCCCGTTGATACTGATATCTCGGAAGATATATCAGAGGAAAGCTCTGAGGAAATTGAATAATGGTTGGTAGAATTTTAAAAGGTCTTAAAGGATTATATACGGTTGAAGCTGAAGACGGCACTTTTTACGAGTGCCGTACAGCAACCAAAGTTCGAAAATCGGGAATAATGCCTCTTGCAGGGGATATTGCTGAATTTGAGGTTAACGAAGATAAAACGGGGTTTATTGTCGGAATAGAAAACAGAAAAAACTCTTTTGTAAGACCTCTTGCAGCTAACGTTGACGTTCTTGCCATAGTTGTTGCCGTTCACGATCCCGAACCGTATTTATATAACGTTGATAAGCTCACTGTTGCCGCAACTGCGGGAAACGTTGAAACTTGGATAATAATAAATAAAACAGATAAGGGAACTTCTGATATTCTTGAAAAAACCTATTCTTCTATTGGAATGAAATGCATAAAAGTGTGTGCTATAAATAAAGAAATAGCAGAACTAAAAAAAGCTGTTGAAGGCAAAACGGTTATTTTCACCGGTGCATCGGGAGTTGGAAAGTCAAGTTTGTTAAATTCAATGTATCCGTCTCTTAACCTTGAAACAGGAGATTTGAGCGAAAAGCTCATGAGAGGGAAGAATACAACGAGACATACAGAGCTTCATAAGGTGGGAGAACATACATATATAGGTGATTCTCCTGGGTTTACGCGGCTTGAGCTTGATAAAAAATTATCGTATGAAGAAAAAAACAAGGATACTGATTTCAGAACGCTTATTTCTGTTGATAAGAATGAATTGAAGTTTTTATTTCCTGAAATAAGAGAGCTTGAGGGAAAATGTCGCTGGAGAGATTGCTCTCATACGAAAGAGGACGGCTGTGCAGTAAAGAAAAAGGTGGAATTAAATGAGATTCCTTTTTCAAGATATGAAAGCTATATCCGTATGTTTGAAAGTTTAATATGAATAAAACTGATATTTATATTAAAAATATCAAAGAAATTAAAAAAATGCTTAGCATTGGGGGAAAATATTTTGTTTATAGGATATTATAATCTTGCTAACTCTGTAACGCTTTTAGGATTAGTATCAGCGTTACTGTCGTGCGTTGTTGCTATAAATTCAAAAACGTCTGGAGAGGTGGATAGTAAAAAAATAATTTATGCTGTCGTTCTTTTTTTGGTTTCAGGACTATGCGATATGTTTGACGGAAGAATTGCAAGAGGATACGGAAGCAGAACAAGAAAAGAAAAATTGTTTGGAATACAAATTGATTCTTTATGTGATATGGTCAGCTTTGGAATTGCTCCCGTTATAATCGCATATTGTGCAGGATTTAATAAGTTTTATCATTTAATAGCATTTTGCATTTATGCCGTTTGCGGTGCAATACGACTTGCATATTTTAATACTCAAGCAGTTGAAGAAACAAAAGACCTTAATATGAAATGCTTCACAGGAGTTCCTATTCCCGTTTGTTGTATGACAGTTCCTCCTATTATGCTTTTATTTAAGATTTTTGGAGCGAATCTTTTTGTTTCAATTGTTTTTGCAGTTGTATATTTAATGACGGGAATAGCTTTTGTTATTAACGTTAAAATAAAAAAGCTGTCTTTAGCTCAGAGCTTTATTCTGATTGCTGCTGTACTTACCTGCGTTGTATTTTTGTTTTTGATTTAAAACCAGAGGTGAATTGATAATGAGCGATAGAACAAACATAAAAAGAATCGGAGTTTTAACCTCGGGGGGCGATGCTCCCGGAATGAATGCTGCTCTCAGAGCAGTAATAAGAACTGCACACAGAAAGAATATTGAAGTTGTCGGTATACTTAACGGATATTCGGGATTGCTTGAAGGCAATACAAGACTTTTAAATAAGAGAGACGGTTCTTATATAATTAACCGCGGGGGAACGATTCTTTATACTGCAAGATGTGAAAAATTCAAAACGGAAGAGGGGATTAAGCTCGGTGCAGAAAAATGCAGAGAGCTTGGACTTGACGGGCTCGTTGTTCTCGGAGGAGACGGAACTTTCAGAGGTGCATATGACCTTTCAAAAGAGGGAATCCCTTGCGTTGGTATACCTTGCACAATAGATAATGACGTATGTAGTACGGATAAAACAATTGGTTTTGATACAGCAATGAATACAGTTGTTGAACTTGCAGATAAAATACGTGATACGGGCGAGAGCCATTCAAGATGTATAATAATTGAAGTTATGGGAAGAAAAGCGGGTGATATTGCCCTTCATACAGCTGTTGCTATTGGTGCAACTTGTGCCGTTGTTCCTGAATATCCTTTCGACAGAGATGTTCTTGTTTCCAAAATAATGGAATCAAGAGCAGGTGGAAAAAAGAATTTTCTTATTGTTGTTGCAGAAGGACTTGGAAAAAATTATGGTCCTGAGCTTGCGGAATATATTGAAAGTAAAACGGGAATAGAGTCAAGATTCTCTTGCTTTGGATATACACAAAGAGGCGGTTCGCCTTCATTAAGTGATAGAGTACTTGCTTCAACTATGGGGTGTGCCGCAGTTTACGCCCTCATTGATGGGTGTGTTGCAGATGTTGTTGTTTCAAAGGGAAATTCAATTGAAACCGTTGAAATGAAATATGCAATGCAGCTTGATAGATTGTCAAAGGGAAAAATGACAGAGGCTGAAAAATCTGAAATTTCACCTGGAACTCTTTATGAAATGAGCAAAACTATTGCAGATAGATTGGCATATAAATCATATCTGAAAGGCGTTGTAGAGAAACTGTCTTTGTGATAAAATATTAACTTGAATACTTTTACGAGATTTATATCGGGAGGAAATATACGTTGATTTGCAATAATATATTAGAAGCCATCGGTCATACTCCAATGGTCAGGCTTAATAGAATATGCGAAAAGGGTGCTGCTGAAATTCTTGTTAAATATGAGGGAGTAAATGTTGGCGGCTCAGTTAAAACAAGAACTGCTTACAATATGATTGTTGAAGCAGAAAAAGCAGGGCTCATTAATAAGGATACTATTATCGTAGAACCAACAAGTGGAAATCAGGGAATTGGTCTTGCTCTTGTTGGTGCAGTAAGAGGATATAAGGTTGTAATAATAATGCCAGATTCTGTTAGCGAGGAAAGAAGAAAACTTGTTAAGAATTACGGTGCAGACGTTATACTTGTTCGTGATGAAGGAAATATTGGAAAATGTATTGCAGAATGTGTTGCAACAGCAAACAGACTTGCTGCGGAAAATCCAAAGGTATTTATTCCCGAACAATTTTCCAATCCAAACAACCCTTTAGTACATAGATATCATACTGCTCTCGAAATATTAGAACAGGTTGGCGGTCCAATTCACGGATTTTGCTCAGGTATAGGAACGGGCGGAACTCTTTCCGGGATTGGAATAACGTTGAAAAAACAATATCCTGATATTAAAATTTGGGCTGTTGAGCCTGAAAACGCCGCAATTCTTAGTGGAGGAAGTATTGGAACTCATTTACAAATGGGCATTGGAGACGGTATTATTCCCGCAAATCTTGATCAGGAAATATATGAAAAAATATGTGTTATAACTGATAAAGAAGCAATAGAAACTTCAAAACGTCTTGCACGTGATGAGGGACTGATGTGCGGTATTTCAAGCGGAACAAACGTTGCTGCCGCTGTTAAACTTGCCCGTGAGATTGGAGAGGGAAAACGAGTTGTTACAATTCTTCCAGATACAGGAGAAAGATATTTCAGCACAGTGCTTTTTGATAAATAAAAAGTAGTTTTTCAAGAATAGTTTTTATAGCAATATAGAAATGTTGAAAAAAGCCTTGAAAGTCTGTATTATACGCGAAAAAAGCACAAATTAACCCAATTTTTTTAAAAAAACTATTGCATTTTATGTAAATATATGTTATATTGTTTTCAGAAGCTACCTGAAAGTAGCAAAATAATATAAACGGAGGTATTTTTATTATGACAAAGGCAAATATCGTAGATTGTGTAGTAGAAAAAACAGGTCTTAAAAAGAAAGATGCAGAAGCAGCTGTTAATGCAGTTTTTGCTTCTATAACTTCTGCCCTTGAAGAAGGCGATAAGGTTCAGATTGCTTCTTTTGGTACGTTTAAAGTAACAGAAAGAGCTGCAAGACCTGGCTTTAATCCAAAAACACAAGAGAAAATCGAAATTCCTGCTTGTAAAGCTCCTTCTTTCTCCGCAGGTAAAACTCTTAAGGAAGTTGTTAATAAATAAGGCTTCATGAGACTTGATAAGTTTTTAAAACTTTCCAGAATAATAAAACGTAGAACCGTTGCAAATGAGGCGTGTGATTCATCATATGTTTCCGTAAACGGAAAAACAGCAAAGGCTTCATATGATGTTAAGGTGGGCGATGTTATTGAAATAATGTATGGCAATAAAACAACAAAATTTGTTGTCAACGTTGTAAAGGAACACGTTACTAAAGATGAAGCGGCTGAAATGTATACTGTTTTAAAATAGGTTCTGAAATTTGTTATATCGTCATATACTTATTCAAGGAGGATGAGTATATGACGGAAAACTTATTTAAACAAACAATATCCATAAAAAACAGAAATTATTTTGAGGCAGATAACGTTGAAGAGGTTTTGGTTTTCGATGAATCAAACGTTGTTTTGTCTGTTAGTGGTTCTGCATTTTCAGAATTGATTATAGGCGGAAGCGAACTTTCCATAATATCCCTTGATTCCCAAAAGAAAACTGTTGCTGTTAAGGGGCATATAGATGCTGTTGTTTATTCCGACAGAGCTGTAAAAAACAAAAAGAACAGCAAAAAAGGTTTTCTATCAAGAATTTTTGAGTAAAGATATTTAATTGTGAAATATAATGGTGAAGGTGAATTAAGAACTTATTATGGAAAATTCATATATTCAAAATTTGCCCCAGATGTATCTATGCTCGTTTATTTTTGGTATTGTTTGCGCTGGGTTATATGACGTTTTGTGGGCTTTGCGTGTTTCGCTATTGAATAATCGTTTCGTTTGGCTCACAGACATCCTTGCTACAAGTTCAGCAGGGATTTTTATTTCGGTATTGCAATATAATTTCTCTTCGGGAAAGTTTCGCCTTTTGCCTTTTTTCTTTTTTTTCTTTGGGCTTATGGCAATGCGTTTAACTTTTTCGAGAGCTTTAAGACTTGTTATTGATAAAATTATATCCTTAATATCTTCGTATATATTGTCAAAAAAAATCAAATTGTCTTCTTGTTATCGCAGATATTATCTTTTAAGATTATCTTCTCACGGCTTTGGGCTGTTAAAAAAACAAAAATAAAGTAATGTATTTTAAATAATACATTTTGATGTTTATATTTACTTGGTGTTATGAAAGAATTATGAAAAAGAATTTCAACGTTATAATCAGAATTGTTTTTACTTTTGTGATTATATATTTTATGTTTAACGTTATAAGAATTATATATGATGTAAATGAGCTTGAAAAAGATTCGGAAGAGATTTCTGAAGCTGTTGATTCCCTTGAAGAAAGAGTTTCAAAATTGAAATACAGACTTGATTCACCAATTGATAGGGAGTATATGGAAAGAGTTGCAAAGGAGAACGGATATTATTCTCCTGATGAAACTGTTTTTTATAATAATTTAGGAAAATAATTTCTTAATTCTTATAATTAAAAATGGAGACGTTATTGTGAGAGAAATTTCTTCGTCTAAAATAACAGAAGCTGTCAAAAGGCTTTTTTTGAAGGCTAACGTATATTTAACTGATGATATAAAAAGCTGTATAATAGATAGTGAAAAAAAAGAGTCATCATCAGTTGGAAAAAATATATTAAATAACTTGGTTTTAAATTATAAATCTGCCGAAAACAAAAACATACCAATTTGTCAGGATACGGGTATGGCAGTAATTTTTGCAGAAATTGGTCAAGACGTTCATATATCGGGTGAGCTTTTTGAAGATGCTGTAAACGAGGGCGTTAGACAAGCGTATGACGTTGGGTATTTCAGAAAGTCTGTTGTTTCAGATCCTCTTGAAAGAAAAAATAGCGGCGATAATACTCCCGCAGTTATATATACTAAAATCGTTGGGGGAGATAAAATAAGTTTATCTGTTATGCCAAAAGGTTTTGGAAGCGAAAATATGTCCAGAATTAAAATGCTTAACCCCTCTGAGGGAGAAGATGCTATTGTTGATTTTGTTAAAGAAACAGTTTGCATTGCGGGTGGAAAGCCTTGTCCTCCTCTTGTTATTGGCGTTGGTATAGGCGGTACTTTCGATTATGCGGCAGTTTTATCTAAAAAAGCGTTGCTTAATGAGGTTGGTAAAAATAGTAAACGTTTTGGTGAGCTTGAACAAAAAATACTTAAAGCTGTCAATAAAACGGGAATCGGTCCGCAAGGACTTGGCGGAGATACAACTGCTCTTTGGGTTTCTGTTGAAGGATATGCAACTCATATTGCAGGACTTCCCGTTGCGGTTAACGTTGGATGCCACGTAACAAGACACGCAAAAGAAATAATTTAATAAAAAAAGCTGTGTTCTGTAAAATCAAACACAGCTTTTTTATAGCTCTACTTTTTAAGTTTGAAGTAATGTTTTTTAAACAAAATGTAAACGCAAAAATAGTATTTGAATAAATAAAAAAAACGAATAAAATGACATAAAATGACAAAATAATTTTTTTTGTGCTAAATTGACAAAAACCTATTGACAAATATAATGTAATATGGTATAATCATTACAGAAAAAGGAAGGAGGTCCTATAAATGAAGCCTATTATTATTTCTAAAAAATTTGAACTCACTCAAGACGTTAAAGACAGAATTACTAAAAAACTTAACAAACTTAACAAATTCTTTGATTCTGAAACAGAGGCAACTGTTCGTCTGAAAGAAGAACGTGGAAGAGTTATCGTTGAAATTACTATCTATAAAGGCAGTTCGATTTTCAGAGCAGAAGAAACTGATAAAGATCCGATATTTGCTATTGATCATGCTGTTGACGTAATTGAACGCCAGATCAGAAAAAACAGAACGAGACTTTATAAGAGATTGTATAGCAATAACGATATTATTCCGGAAGTCGAAGACGTTGATTCCGAAATTGAGGAAGATATCAGAATTTCCAAGGTTAAAAAGTTTGAGTTTGCTCCGATGACGGTTGAAGAAGCAATTATGCAGATGAACCTTTTGTCCCATGAATTCTTTATGTTCCGTAATGCCGAAACGGGTACTTTTAACCTTGTTTATAAACGCAAAAAAAACGAATATGGTGTTATTGAACCAAAAGAATAATATAAAATAGAATA
>JAZNJM010000111.1:0-9938 GCA_045578045.1 Eubacteriales bacterium
GTATATCACACATTAGTTTCTTCTTTTGCTTCTTTTTTCAGTCCAATGTGGTGTCTTAAATATATATTAGTATATCACACATTAGTTTCTTCTTTTGCTTCTTTTTTCAGTTCAATGTGGTGTCTTAAATTTATATTAGTATATCACACATTAGTTTCTTCTTTTGCTTCTTTTTTTCAGTCCAACGTGGCGTCTTGAGTGCATATCAACATATACCACATTAGTTTCTTCTTTTGCTTCTTTTCTTCTTTTCAAAGAAGAAAAGAAGTCCACCCAAAGAACAAGAAGAAAAGAAGTTAAATATACCCATATTTCTTTCGTTTAGAAACGATAAATAAAGCAGAAGCAGCGACAGCCATAACCTCAGCGGCAACAGCAGACCACCATATACCATCAGTCCCCCAGATCATAGGCATAATAATAACAGCAGTCGTTTGAAACAAAGCAGTTCTCAAAAAAGAAATCAGAGCAGAAGTAAAGCCATCATTCAATGCAGTAAAGAACCCAGAAGAGAAAATAGCAAACCCAGCAAAAAGGAAGACAAGGGCATAAATTTTAAACGCATCGCACGTCATCTCAAGCAACGTTAAATTTTCATCGATAAACAATTCAGAAAGCGGCCGAGAAAACAAATAGCAAGACATAACCATACAAACCGCCCCAACGCTGATTATAAACATACTTTTCTTGAACAACCCTTTAAGCTCAGTTTTGTTTCCCGAACCAAAATTAAACCCAACAATAGGTGCGATACCAACGGAATACCCAATAAACGCAGATAAAAATATAAACCCGGCATACATAAGAACGCCATATGCAGAAACGCCGTTTTCACCCGCATATTTGAGAAGCTGAACGTTATAGAGCATACCTACAACAGACATTGAAATATTACTCATAAGCTCAGAAGAGCCGTTTGTGCAAGTCTTTAGCAGTGCATTACCGTCAAAGCTGGTTTTCTGTAATCTAAGCAAACTCGAATTGTTTGACGAAAAATAAATTATAGGAATAACACCGCCAACAACTTGACTTATAGCTGTTGCCAATGCCGCACCGATGAGACCGCCGCTGAATACTCCAACAAGTAGTGCATCGAGAACCATATTTGTAACACCCGAAGCAATAGTTACAGCAAGTCCGAGCTTGGGTTTTTCCGCAGTAACAAACAGACTCTGAAACTCCATCTGCAAAACAAACGCAGGAAGAGCCGCCAGAATAATTCTACCGTAGGTTACGCATTTTTCAAGAAGTTCCCCCTTTGCCCCAAGAAGCTCTGCCACAGGACGAAGAAAATATTGTCCCGCCAACATAACAACTATACCCGTTATAATCGATGAATAAACAATAAGAGAAAAATTTTTATTTGCTTTTTCTTTATTTCCCTCTCCCATTGTCTTGGCAATCAGCGCGCTTCCACCCGTTCCAAACATAAAACCTATACCGCCAAGCATCATTAAAAACGGCATTATGAAATTAACAGCCGCGAACTCGGTTTCCCCCGCAAAATTCGAGACAAAAAATCCGTCAACAACTCCGTATATAGACGAAAAAATCATCATACATATAGAAGGCAAAGTAAACAAAAGCAGTTTACGGTATGTAAAATGCTCTGATATACTAATTTTCATATATAAAACTAAACTCCTGATTATGCTTTCATTTTTTTGACAAGATCGTAAAACTCTCTAACAACCCCTCTACCGCCCTCTTTGGAAGACACGAGATGCGAAACCTCTTTAACTTCCGAAACGGCGTCTGAAGGGCAAATGGCAATACCGCATTTTTTCATACATTCCAAGTCAATAAGATCATCACCCGCATATGCAACGTTCTCAAAAGAATATACAACACCATCATTTTTGCCAAGAAGTTCAAGAAGTTCTTCTAATTTCGCCGCTTTGTTTGAAACACCTTGATATAAATGCTCAACTTTCAGCTCACGACAACGGTTTTCAACAATTTTAGAGCTTCTACCCGTTATAACCGCAGGAATAATACCATAATTTTTAAAACAATAAATAGCGTGTCCGTCTTTAATATCGAAAGCCTTCATAACCTCTCCGTCAACGCCCATATATATTTTTCCGTCAGTCAGCGTTCCATCAACGTCCATAACGATAATCTTTATTTTATCTATCATTTCTTTAGTTATTTTCATATTCCTTTATTATCCTTTCAGTATACTTAAATAACGCTTCTTCTGCATCAACGTCCGAGGCATCGCATCTTGAAGTTAAGTTAAATAACATTCTGCCAGCTTCTTCTTCAGATATAGGTTCATCATCAAAAGAAACTCCCGTGCGTTTTCTGACTTTTTTACATACCTTTTCGCTTCTCACAAGAGCAGGTAGAGATGAAGATATGCTTTCAAGTTCATCTGAAAGGGTTTTGTTTTCTTTTTCGATTTTCTTTATGTTTTCCCAGTTTTCAAGAACCTTGTCTGTTGTTTCAGCAGAAACTGCGTCAAAAATATGCGGATGTCTGCGAATCAGCTTTTTGCATATGTCGGTCATAACATCGTTTATATTATATTCTCCCGATTCCTCACCCATAACGGAATGAAATACAACTTGAAGCATAAGATCTCCAAGCTCTTCTTTCATAATAGATGCATCATTTTTGTCAATCCCTTCAACAACCTCATACGCCTCTTCAATTAAATTTTTTCTGATAGAGGTATGTGTCTGCTCGTGATCCCAAGGGCAAAGAGCACGAAGGAGCTTAACAACCCCAACAAAATCTTCAAAGCTGAATCTTTCCTGAGAGGCAAGTTTTTTTATTTCCGTTTCATATATTTTTTTATCTTCCATTTTCTTATTCTCCTTTTTTACGATATTTTACCCCATATATTAAACAATGTCAAGAAAATAACTCTCTTTTTTTAAAAAATCCTTGAAATATATTTGCAGGCGTGATAAAATAAAAAAAATCGAACCATTTTAAAGAGAGGCAAAAACACAATGAAATTCACTAAAATGCAGTCCTTCGGGAACGATTACGTATATATCGAATTATTAACGCAAAAAATGGATAACCCTGAAAGATACGCGAAATTTTTATCACGTCAACATTTTGGAATAGGTAGCGATGGTATGATTCTCATTTGCCCATCAGAAAAGGCTGATTTCAGAATGAGAGTTTTCAATCCTGACGGAAGCGAAGCTGAAATTTGCGGAAACGCAATAAGAAGCGTAGGAAAACTCGTTTATGCGAAAGGATTCACAACAAAAAAAGAAATTCTTATAGAAACTCTGGGCGGAACGAAAGAAATTTTTCTTCACGTTAAAAACGGTGAAGTTGAGAATATAACAGCAAAATGGGGAGCACCGATTCTCGATTATAATAAAATCCCCCTACTCGAAGATGATGTTATAGAACATCCAATAGCCGCACACGACCGAATTTTCAAAATGACTTCCGTTTCTATGGGAAACCCACATTCCGCAGCTTTTGTAGATGACGTTGAAACATTAGACTTAAAAAAATATGGTTCTTCCATTGAATGTAACCCCTTTTTCCCTCAGAAAGCAAATATTGAATTTGTTAAGGTCATAGACAGAAAGAATCTTTTTCTCAGAACTTGGGAAAGAAATTGCGGAGAGACTTTGGCTTGCGGAACGGGTTGTTGCGTTTCAACCGTTGCAGGTGTGTTAACAGACCGTTGTGAAAGAGAAGTAAACGTTCATCAACTTGGAGGAATTACCCAAATACGTTGGGATGAAAAGGAAAACTGTCTTTATATGACAGCTCCTTCTGAAATAGTATTTGACGGCGTTATTCCCGAAGGTGCTCTTGAAAAATTTGAAACCAATTATTCTAATAAAACAGTTTAATATATAAATACATTTGGAGCATAAATATGAAACTAAACAAATTACTAAGCAGAATAAACGTAGAAACATCTTCTGAAAAAGAAATAAATTTCCTTTGCAATGATTCGAGAAAAGCAACAAGTGATTCTCTTTTTATATGCATTAAAGGATTTTCAGCAGACGGTCATAAATACGCCTTTTCCGCCTACGATAAAGGTTGCAGAGTCTTCGTTGCAGAAGATGAAATAAACCTTCCAAACGATGCCGAGATTTTTTATCATAATGATACAAGAAAAGCTATGGCTCTTCTTGCGGCAGAAATCAACGGAAATCCCGCAGAAAAGCTCACTCTTATCGGTATAACGGGAACAAAAGGCAAAACAAGTATAAGCTACACCTTGAAAAGCATTTTGGAAAAACAAGGGCGAAAGGTTGGTCTTATGGGAACTGTTGGAATTATGTATGGAGAAACACTTATAGAATCTCCAAACTCAACCCCAGAATCAACCGTTATTCATAAATATCTTAGAGAAATGTACGAAAGCGGCGTTGATACAGTTATTATGGAAGCAACCTCCCAAGGCTTTAAACTACACAGAACATATGGAATAACCTTTGACGTTGGTATATATACAAACCTTTCTCCCGACCATATAGGTCCTAACGAGCATGAAAGCTTCGAGGAATACAGAGAATGTAAAAAGATGCTCTTCTCTCAGTCTAAAACGATTATCGCAAACGGAGATTGTGAGCATCTTGAATATTTGAGTAAAGAGTGTAACGTTGAAGTAACAACCTTTGGATTTGGGAACGTTCAACACAAAGCAACAAATGAAAAATACGAAAAAGATGAAAATGGGCTTTACACATCTTTTTTATGTGATGGAGAGGAATATAAAACATACATCCCCGGCAAATTCTCAATATATAACGCTCTTGCCGCAATAATAACGTCAAGATATATTGGAATTTCCGAGGACAAAATAAAAAACGGTCTTGAAGAAACAAGAGTTGAAGGCAGAATGGAATCAATAGCTCTTCCAACGGGAGCTGTTGCGATTATTGACTACGCCCACAACGAGTTAAGCACAGAAAACCTTTTCGAAGCATTAAAACTTTACAAGCCTCAAAAGATAACAACGGTTTTCGGATGCGGAGGCAATCGCTCAAAATTGAGAAGATACGGAATGGGCGAAATTATTGCAAAAAACTCCGACCTTTCCATAGTTACCTCAGATAATCCAAGAGACGAAGCTCTTGAAGATATAATAAACGATATATTCGTTGGAATAAACAAAACAAAGGGAAAATCTATGGTTATAAAAGACAGAAAAGAAGCCATAGAATATGCTGTCAAAAATTCAACAAACGGAGAATACATTCTCGTTATAGGAAAAGGACACCAACATTATGAAGAAATAAAAGGCGTTCATTATCCATTTTTTGAAGCAGAAATTATAAATCAGGCTTTCTTAGGGGAAATTGCTTCAAGATAGTTTATTGTGAATCCCTTTTCAGAAAAATTCTTTTCGTATTCGGTTTCAATATTTTCCTCAGCTAACGGACTGTTATGCAAGTCAAAGCAGACTTTTTCAAGGGTATATCCCGCTTCTTCAAACTGTTCGAGAGAAAAATCAAACAGCGGACGATTATCTGTTTTGAAGTAAATTTTTCCACCCGGCTTTAAAACCTTTTTATACTTTTCAAGGAACGGTGTTGCGG
This sequence comes from Eubacteriales bacterium, assembly GCA_045578045.1. Taxonomy (GTDB): domain Bacteria; phylum Bacillota; class Clostridia; order Oscillospirales; family CAG-382; genus SIG653. The sequence goes on from JAZNJM010000111.1 coordinate 5,535, forward strand.
TAAGTCTACGCTTCGCCGTTCTTGCTTTTGGCCAAGGATCAGAAAAATTCAAATACAGAACATCAACAGAGCTTTCCGGAAGAAGAGAATCAACAATAGTTGCATCGCAATGATAAAACTTAACGTTTTCGCAATTCTGCTCTTTACATTTCTCCATAGCCATAAGCATAACGTCAGGCACAATTTCAAAAGCAAGGAGTCTGTCATTTGGAAATTTCTTTGAAAGTCCTGAAATAAACGCGCCCTTTCCGCATCCTATTTCAAGTCTCAAAGGCGAAAACATAAACTCGCTTCCATAAGTTTTCTCAAGGTTGATAAGTCTTCCCTCACCGGTTCTTCTCATAACCTCAGGAACTGTGCAATCAATGTCCTTTATGGTTGTTACCAAATATTTATTAACCATTTCATAACGTTCTTGTCTGTGTTTTTTTGGTCTTGGGCGCATAATAATCCTCTTTCCGACTTTTAGTAAAAAAATAAAATTTTGAATAAAAAATTCAAAACCGCAAAAAATAACTATCAAGGAAAGGAGATGAAAATATGATAGACAGAATATCCTTAATATTAACAATAATAGGGGCTTTGAATTGGGGTAGCATCGGTCTCTTTCAATTTGACCTCGTTGCTTGGCTCTTTGGTGGTCAAGACGCAACGTGGAGCAGAATAGTCTATACTCTCGTTGGACTTTGCGGACTTTGGTGTATTTCCCTTCTCTTTAGAAAGAGAGAAGCTATCTCCGAAGAAAACTAACCTTTTATATTATATATGACCTTATAAACCACTGTAAAGGCTCATAAATCTATCCGCCTTTTCAGGCGTTTCGAGACTGTGAAAAAAACACAGTCTCTTTTTGATTCTTAAGTTATTATACTATTCATTTTTTTGTTTGTCAATGAAATACCTGAAAAATAAAAGTTAATTTCTGTCGAAAAATAATCGTTTGTTCACAATAAAAACCACGTTTTTTCACTTTTATAAACAATGATATTATTTTTTGTTATAAAATTGCACTACTTCATTAAACTCACTCAGAACAAAAAAAGAAAAATGTGCAAAAAGCATATTTCATAATTCAGTTCTCTTTTTCCTCTTGAAAATATCTTAATAATGTGATACAATGGGTTAAACAACTATATTTGACCAAGGAAAAACATATGAGCATTCTCACTCTTAACAATATATGCCTTTCGTATGGCGTTACAGATATTTTGAAAAATATTTCTTTTTCGGTGAACGAAGGAGATAAAGTTGGGATCATAGGAGTTAACGGAGCAGGAAAAACGTCTTTGCTGAATATTATATACGGAAGTGCTGAAAGCAATTCGGGAACGGTTAATATAAAAAAAGGCGTAAAAATTGGTTTTCTGCGTCAACACATAAAAGACGAATACGAAGCTCTAACGGTTTACGACCTTGTTTTTTCTTCATTGAAAGAAGAATATAAAACAAAAGCCGAAGGCGTTCTCAGAAGTTTGGGAATCCCCGATGAGCTTCATCATTTGCCAATGGAAAAGCTCTCTGGAGGGCAGAAAACAAGAGTTGCCCTTGCTTCTGTTATGATGGGAGAAAACGATATTATAATTCTTGACGAGCCTACCAATCACCTTGATATTGAAAGCCTTGCTTCTCTCGAAAATATGGTTAAGCTGTCGAAAAAAACATTTCTTATAGTCAGCCACGACAGATATTTTCTCGATAAAACAACAACACATACGTTAGAAATTGAAAATTGTGAATGTTCAATGTATTCGGGAGGATACAGTGTTTTTGCAGAGAAAAAAAGAAAACTGAGAGAAGACGCTTTAAAACATTATAATCTCCAGCAGAAAGAAATTGCAAGAATTGAGGCTTTCGTTGCAAACCAGCGAAAATGGAACAGAGAAAAAAATATAATTGCCGCAGAAAGCAGATTAAAAGCGCTGGATAGAATGGAAAAACTTTCAAAACCCCAAAATTCACCAAAATCAATTTCTTTTGGATTCAACGCCAAAGAAAGCGGAGAAGACGTTTTAAGCGTGAGAGAGCTTTCAAAAGGATATAACGGAAACGAGCTTTTTAAGGTTTCGTTTGAATTAAAAAAAGGTCAGCGATTATTTGTTTTAGGCTCAAACGGTTGCGGAAAATCAACTCTTTTGAAGATACTAACGGGAAGGGAAATCCAAAACAGCGGAACGTTTGAATATGGATATAATCAAGAAATTGGATATTACGATCAAGAAATGCAAAATCTCCTTGAAGAAAACACGGTTTTAGAAGAAGTTTATAATATATGCGGAGATATGGGCATAACTAAAACAAGAAATCTTCTTGCATCTTTCAATTTTATGGGGGATGACGTTTTTAAAATAGTTTCAGACCTGAGTGGCGGAGAGAGAGCAAGACTTTCTATTTGCAAAATGGTTCTTGAACAAAAAAGTCTTATAATCCTTGACGAACCAACAAATCACCTTGATATTCCATCAAGAGAAATTCTTGAAAACGCTTTAAAAGAATATGAAGGAACTGTTTTATGCGTTTCTCACGACAGATATTTTATAAAATCTTTAGCTACACATATTCTTGAAATAAACAAAAAGGATTATTCAGAAACCTTTAAGTTTTTTGCCGAGAATTACGAAAGATATCTGAATTTAAGACAATCTTTTTTTAACATTGCATCTACTGTTCAAAAGGAAAAACCATCAAATACGGCTTTTGAAGATGCAAAAAGGCTAAGAAATCAAAAGCAAAGGAATGAAAAACGAATCAAACTCCTTGAAAAGCTCATTCCCGAAACAGAAGAAAAAATAAAAAATCTTGAAAATAAAATATCTTCTGAATACGCATCAGATTATATTAAATTAGAAGAAGCAACAAACGAAAAAGATGCTCTTGAAAATTCACTTTTAGAGCTTTTAGAGGAATATTATTCTCTATCGGAAAATATGAATTAAGATAAAAAAAATCACTTATGATACAATGTAGTGCCATAAGTGATTTTTTAATGAAAGATTTTTTAAATTAAAAAAATATTTTATTCAATAGGTTCAAAATCAGATACACCGTGTTTGCAAAGAGGACAAATAAAATCTTCGGGAAGCTCTTCGCCTTCATAAACGTATCCGCAAACCTTGCAAACGTATCCTTTTTTGCCGTCAGTTTGTGGCTTTGGCTTAACGTTTGAATGATAGTATGAATAGGTCATACTTTCTTTGTCAGATATAACGCGGGCTTCCGTTATATTGCAAATAAATATTCCGTGGGTATCAAGGTCAACGTACTTTTCAACTTCAAGAGACATAAATGCGTTTATATGCCTTGGTAAGAAGATAAGTCCATTATCCGAGCGAAGTGGTTCACATTCTGCGAATTTATCAACGTTTCTTCCGCTAACAAAACCAAATTTTTCAAAAACAGCAAAAGGAGCATCAACCGTCAAGCAGTTTATATTCATTTTTCCCGTTTGTTTAATTATGTGGTGGGAATAATTTTCTTTGTTTATGGTAACAGCAATTCTGTTTGGAGTATTCGTAACCTGAGTTACAGTATTAACGATTAATCCGTTATCCTTTTTACCGTCATTACAGGTTACAACGTAAAGTCCATACCCAATATTGAAAAGAGCAGTCATATCGTTTTTGTTTGCAGTTGAATCTCCCTGAGCAAGATAATCCATACAAAGCTCTTTTGAAAGTGTTTCAAGCTGTTTTTCGCTTTCTTGATTCAAAGCAGACAAAATCTTAACAGTGGTTTCAACGTAGGTTAGATTTTTGCAATTTTCAAGCATATTTTTCATAACCTTCGCCGCCTGAGGAGCCCACGTTCCATTTTCAACGAAAGCAACGGTTCTGTTGGAATAGTTGCGTTCTGTTAAATGATTTATAAATTCACGCATAAACGGGAAAATTTCTGCGTTATACGTTGTTGTTGCAAGAACCAATTTACTGTATCTGAAAGCATCTTCAACAGCCTCTGCCATATCACATCTTGCAAGGTCATTAACAACAACCTTTGGACATCCGTTATTCTTAAGCATTTCAGCTAATTTCAAAACTGCCTTTTTCGTGTTTCCGTAAACGGAGGTATAAGCAATAACAATACCTTCTTCTTCGGGCTGATAGCTTGACCACGTGTTATAAAGTCCTAAATAATAACCGAGGTTTTCTTTAAGAACAGGACCGTGAAGAGGACAAATTATCTCTATATCCAATCCAGCCGCTTTTTGAAGGAGCTTTTGAACCTGAGCGCCATATTTTCCAACTATTCCAATATAATATCTTCTTGCTTCACAAGCCCAATCTTCGTCTGCATCAAGAGCGCCGAATTTTCCAAATCCGTCAGCGGAGAAAAGAACCTTGTCTTTGCTGTCATAGGTAACTACAACCTCAGGCCAATGAACCATAGGTGCCGTTACAAAAGTAAGCG
>JAZNJM010000112.1:0-42264 GCA_045578045.1 Eubacteriales bacterium
CATTATAAAGGCAAACCCTGCGGAGGAATACATTAACACCGCAGAAGCGCTAAAGCTTTTGGAGCAACACCGCAAGGGCAAGAAGGATTTGTACCATCATATATGGGTTATACTCTCGTTCTTAACTTGGTATAAGCTTAACATAAAATAGCTCCAAGGGGCTGTAAAAAACTCCGTTTTTTACAGCCTTTCGTTATATTTTCGCCTTCGTTTGCATACTCTTTAAAAAAACGGAGGTTTTTGCTGTGAAGAAATTATGTGTTTTTTTAAGCTTTATATTGGTTTTGTCTGCTGTGCTTGTGTCGCCCGCTGCCGCAACGGAGCAAAGCGGCATATATCCGCTTGCGTTCCCCGCTTTTGAGGAGTGGGCAAGCGTTGAAAGCGGTGCCGTTTTAAGCGGCAACCTTGGCTGTAAGGCGGCGTTGCTTATGGAGGCGGGCACAGGCAAGGTGCTGTACGCCGATAACGAGAACGAGCATTTGCCCATAGCTTCGGTTACTAAAATAATGTCCACCCTGCTTGTTGCGGAGGCAATAGACGGCGGCAAGATAACCGTAAACGACCTTGTTACCGTAAGTGCTTACGCGGCTTCTATGGGCGGAAGCCAGGTATTTTTAGAGCCGGGCGAGCAGATGAGCGTGCACGAGCTTTTAAAATGCCTTGTGGTGGTTTCGGCAAACGATGCGGCTGTTGCGCTTGCAGAGCATATATACGGCAGTGCAGAAAGCTTTATCGAGGCTATGAACGCGCGCGCTTCTGAGCTTGGGATGGAAAACACAAGCTTTGTAAACACTACGGGGCTTGACGATGGCGGCTACTCCAGCGCAAAGGACGTTGCGCTTATGACAAGGGAGCTGCTAACGCACCCGCTTATTTTTGACTACACTACTATATGGATGGATACCATCCGCGGCGGCTCCTTTGGGCTTTCCAACACCAACCGTTTGGTACGCTTTTACAAGGGCGCAAACGGTATGAAAACGGGCTTTACCACGGAGGCGATGTATTGCGTATCCGCTACCGCCAAGCGTGACGATATGCAGCTTATAGCGGTTGTGCTTGGTGCACCCACCTCCGACGAACGCTTTGCCGCCGCCAAAAAGATGCTGGATTTCGGCTTTGCAAACTACCGCACCGTAACGCCTGAGCTACCGAAGCTTGAGGATATCAAGGTTAAGGGCGGCACAAATCACAGCGTTAAGCTTTCCGCCACGGCGCCAAGCTTGCTTGTGGAGAAGGGAAAAGCGGAGATAACGTGCAAAACAGAGCTGCCCGAAACGCTGAACGCACCGATAACAGAGGGGCAAACCATAGGACAGCTTATCGTAATACAGGGCGAAACGGAGCTTTGCCGCATGCCGATAACTGCCGTAAACGGCGTTAAGGTGATGAGCTTTGGCGAAATGATGAAGCATATTTGGAAAAAAATACTGTCTTTTGTATAAGCGGCTTGACAAATACGGCTTTCACGGGTATAATACTTTTGTATCGCTATAGTTATGGCTATGGCTAAATTCAGAAGTGAGGGTATACGAAATGTCCGTAAGATTTATAGACAAATATGTTGCAGAGTTTGTGGATGCCGATAAGCTTGCCGCAATGCGTTCGCGCTTGGCGGATGCGGATGCGCGCCTTAAAGAGCATACAGGCGGTAACGATTTTAAGGGTTGGTATGACCTGCCCTATACTTATAACAGGGATGAGGTTGCCGCTATCGAAGCGGCGGCGGCAAAAATCCGCGCACAAAGCGATGTGCTTATAGTAATAGGCATTGGCGGCTCGTATCTTGGCGCAAGGGCTGCTATCGAATTTTTGCGTTCTCAGTATTACAACACGCTTGAGAAGGATACGCCTGATATCTATTTTGTGGGCAACAGCTTCTCCGGTGACGATTTGGACGAGGTGCTTAGGATTTGTGAAGGCAAGGAGATATCCTTGAACGTAATCTCAAAATCCGGCACAACAACAGAAAGTGCTATCGCTTTCCGTTTCGTTCGCGATGCAATGCTTCGTAAATACAGCGAGGAAGAGCTTAAGGAGCGTATTTTTATCACCACCGATAAGGAAAAAGGCGCGCTTAAGGCGTTTGCTGATAGTGAGGGGTATCCCACCTTCGTTATTCCTGACGATATCGGCGGCAGGTTCTCCGTGCTTACGCCCGTTGGGCTTTTGCCTATCGCCGTTTGCGGGGCGGACATTCGCGCTTTGCTTGAGGGCGCGGCTGAGATGAAGCGAAGGATCGATTCTCAAGGGCTTGACAGCGATGCGTACCGCTATGCGGCGCTTCGTAATCTGTTTTACGAGCAGGGCAGAACCGTTGAGATACTTGCAAGCTATGAGCCTTCTTTCCGTATGATGACGGAGTGGTGGAAGCAGCTTTTCGGTGAAAGCGAAGGTAAAGACGGTAAGGGTATATTCCCCGCTTCCGTTACCTTTTCTACCGACCTTCATTCGATGGGCCAGTATATACAGGATGGCACCAGAATGATTTTTGAAACCGTTGTTAAGCAAAACGAGGTTCGCAAGGATATGCTTGTTCCCGCTACCGCTGTGGATATAGACGGGTTGGGCTTCCTTGCAGAGCAAAAGCTTTCCGATGTGAATGACAGGGCGTTTTTAGGTACTTTGCTTGCACACACGGCAGGCGGCGCTCCTAACCTTGTTGTTGAATACGACCGTAGGGACGAGCGTGATTTGGGCGAGCTGTTCTATTTCTTCTGCGTTGCTTGCGCTGTTTCGGGTTATATGCTTGGCGTTAACCCCTTTGACCAACCGGGCGTAGAGGCTTATAAAAAGAATATGTTTGCGCTTATCGGTAAGCCCGGCTACGAACAGCTTAGAAAAGAGCTTATGGATAAAATAGAAACCCTTTAATTAAAGAATAGGAGAAACAAAATGGTAAAACTTAAGATAGGGCTTAAAGGCTCCGGCAAAACAAGAATGTTGGTTGATGAGGTGCATGAGGCGTCCAAGCAGTCTAAGGGCGTTGTTGTGTGCATAGAATACGGCGGAAAGCTAACTTATTATATCCGCTCTGCCGCCCGTCTTATAGATGCTAAGGATTACAGTATTAAGGACGCGCTTTCCCTCTACGGCTTCGTTTGCGGCACGCTTGCTTGCAACTACGATATTACCGAGCTGTTTGTTGACAGTGCTTTGAAAATCTGTGGGGACGATGTTGCGGCGTTTGAGGAATTTATGTATAAGCTGGACGATATCTCCGGCAAAATGGGCGTTGATTGCTTCATAACCGCCTCTATCTCCGAGGAGGCACTGCCCGAAGGGCTTAAAAGGTTTATCGCGGAGTAACAGATGAAACGGGTTAAGGACATCGTTTTTATCACGCTTATCAGCTTTGCGTTGCTTGCGCTTGCGGGGCTTTTGGTGCTTAACAGCGCGGCGGGCGCTTTCGGCACTGCCGCCACGGGCGAGGAAACCATTAAGGCGTTCGCTTCGGACGTGGCAAACGGCGGCTTTGCGCTGTTTGTGTATTCCGTTTTGATAGGCGTTAGCTTTTTGGTTTTCGATATCAAATGGCTTTCCGCTTTTTGGCGCCGCACCCTGCACCTTGTTTTAAACTACGTGCTTATGGTGGCGTTGTTCCTGCTTCTTACAATGGGGCACAGCGGGCAGGGGCTTATGGTGTTTGTGCTTACCTTTATATTCATAGCGGTTTATTTTTTGGGTATGCTTATATGCCGCGGGCTTGGCAAGCTTTCTGCCGCTTTGGAAGAAATAAAAAAATCTAAAAAAAATTAAAAAAGGTATTGACAACGCAGATATAAAGTGCTATAATCTCTCTTGCCGGTTGGGAAATCGGCAAGAAGTATGGGGGTTTAGCTCAGCTGGGAGAGCATCTGCCTTACAAGCAGGAGGTCACAGGTTCGAGCCCTGTAGTCCCCACCAAAACCAAGTCGAAAGACTTGGTTTTTTTATTTTTATACTTTTATTTCTATATCTTTATTCTTGTTCTATATCTTTATTTTTGTTTTTATTTTATATCTTATTATTTTCCTATTAAAAACCTTTGCTAATCAAACTTTAATAATTCAATGAGATAATAAATCAAAACATATAAAGAAATCTATTTTTGGATATAAAGAAATATATTTCTGATATATTAAAGCGAAAGTCCTCTTACGAAACACTTTAAAATTGAAATATTCATATCTTTGTTGTATAATCATAAAAAAGATTCAGGAGAATATGAGATATGTTTCGAGAGCTTTCAAGGAAAAACAAAAAAATATCAGATAACGAATGTTTTGAGATACTGTCAAAAGAAAATCGCGGGGTATTATCTGTTAACGGCGATAATGGTTATCCTTACTCTATGCCTATGAATTTTTATTACAATGAAGAAGACGGATGTATCTACTTTCATTGCGGAAAAAGCGGACACCGTTTAGACTCTCTGAAAAAATCAGATAAAGTTTGTTTTTGTGTTTATGAAAAAGGCTATTGCAACAGCGGAGAATGGGCATATAATGTCAGAAGCGTTGTTGCTTTCGGGCGAACTGAAATTATTGATGATATAAAAGAGATTGAAAAGATTACGTATAAATTATCCCGAAAATTTACAGATGATGAGAAATATATAAAAAACGAGATTGAAAAATACGGAAAAGCTACTTTATTGCTGAAGCTATCCCCTGCTCATATTTGCGGAAAAAAAGTAATAGAATCGTAGACGGATAAAAAAATTCTCTCTTACTGCAAATGTGAGAAAAGGACTATTTAGTATAAATTTCCTAAACCTATTGAAAAATAGCAAAAAATGTGTATAATAAAAGCGTAGATAAATTTCAAACAAGATTCAAAAAAGAAAGGATTTTTATGGAATTTTTAGAGTTTTGGAGTCAAATGACATCGAATCCTCTACTGTTTATTGCTGTTTCGCTAACTCTTGGCGTTATCTTGGTAAACGGTTGGACCGATGCTCCTAACGCAATTGCAACTTGTGTTGTAACAAGATGTATGCCTCCAAAGGCAGCAATACTTATGGCGGCAGTGTTCAATTTTTTTGGCGTTTTCATTATGACAAAGCTAAGCAATGAGGTTGCTGTTACCATAACGCGTATGGTTAATTTTGGAGACAATCCGGGAAGAACCGTCATAATCGTTTTATGTGCGGCAATGCTTTCAATCGTCAGCTGGGCAACTCTCGCTTGGGCATTTGGTATTCCAACAAGTGAAAGCCACGCTCTTATTGCAGGTTTAACAGGCGGTGCTATGGCTTTAAACGGACTTGGTGCAATTGTTTGGAGTGAATGGCTCAAGGTTGTTTACGGTATTGTTATTTCCGTTGTTTTAGGATTCGGTTTAGCTTGGATTATATGTAAGCTGGTAACGGTAATCTGTTACAATGCAAACCGCCCGAAAACTGAACCTTTTTTCAAAAGTGCTCAAATTGTCGGTGCTGCCGCAATGGCATTTATGCACGGAGCTCAGGATGGACAGAAATTTATGGGTATAATTCTTCTTTGCGTTTTCACTTTGAAAAGCTCAGGTGCTGATGCAACAGTTTTTGAAATTCCAACGTGGCTTATGATTGTTTGCTCCGTTGTTATGGCAGCAGGAACAGCAATTGGCGGCAAAAAAATAATCAAATCCGTTGGAATGGATATGGTTAAGCTGGAAAAATATCAAGGATTTTCAGCAGATATTGCTTCTGCTATATCCCTCGTTTTCTGTTCAATTTGCGGTCTCCCCGTTTCTACCACACACGTTAAAACAACTTCTATTATGGGTGTTGGTGCGGTTAAGAGAGTTTCCGCTATAAACTTCGGTGTTGTTAAAGAAATGGTTATGACGTGGATTCTTACGTTTCCAGGATGCGGACTCCTTGCATTTTTAGTAACAAAAGTATTCTTACTTATCTTCAACTGAGAGAAAGGAAATATATACAATGGCTAAAGGCGATAAATTCTATTACGATAATTTTTCAGAGTGTGCGTCCCTCGCTAAAAAAGCGGCTGCATATCTCGTTGAATGTCTTGAAAACTACAATCCCGATAAAATCGAATCAATGCTCAAAGAAATGCACACCTTTGAACATAGTGCAGATATTAAAAAACACGAAATGAATGAAGCTCTTGCAAAAGCCTTCGTTACTCCCGTTGAACGTGAAGACCTGGATATGTTAAGTCAACAGCTTGATACCGTTCTCGATTTTATTGAAGAAATTTTGCAAAATCTCTATATATACAATATAAAAACAATAGAACCTGCCGCAATTATCTATGCAAAACATCTCGTTAAAGCGTGTGATCTTCTTGGTTCAATTATGGCAGAGTTTGAAAACTTTAAAAAATCTAAAAAGCTCCATTCACTTATTATTCAAGTCAACGATGTTGAAGAAGAATGTGATAAGCTCTATCTCGCATCAATGCACGATGTAACAAAGAAATCAACAGATGTTCTCAAAACGCTTTCGTGGTATAAAATTTTCGATTGCTTTGAGGATTGTTCTGATGCTTGTGAACACGTAAGCGAATGTGTTGGCTCAATCGTTATGAAAAATACGTAATTTTTTAAAGCACATATGCAGCTCGTATATGTGCTTTTTCCTATATTATGGGTAAACTGTCCTTGCAAAATGCTATTGACAGAAAAATTGGGATATGTTATAATATTGAAGCTGTATATGTGAATATAAGGCTGAATATTTATCAAAAATAGTATTAATATAGCTTTGGTTATAGGTACAACAACCTATTTTTAATCTGATTTAAGATATGGTTTATAATACGATATTGCTTCTTCAACACTTATTTTCATAACGTTTTCTGATGAAAGAAAAGCTCTTGGAATATTATGAATCCCCATAATGTATCTTGATACTGTGTTTCTATAATTACTTCTCTTTCTCTTTAAACAAAGAATACATTCCGTAAGAGCTCTGCTCATAAATAATGACAGTTCATAATGCTGAATTGAATAATCACTATTCCCGTTTAGCTTATGAAGAATAATGTCGTTCATCTCTCGTATTATATAAAGCTCTTTTTCTAATGCCAAACGATTCTTTTTAAAAATTAGGTTACTGCTGCTATATTTTTTCAGTTGAATTGTTTTTGTATATAGCTCTTCTGAAAGTTTTGAAATCATTATAATTCACCGCTTTTTTTCATTATATCACAGATTGTATAGAAAGTAATTATCACCCGAAAACGATATTAATTCACTACCGCTCCCCTCGAATCCTTCCTTTAATCCCTATCAAAAACAAAAAATAGGGACAAGCCCTATTTTTTGTTTTTGGTCGGAGTGACAGGATTCGAACCTGCGGCCTCTTGGTCCCGAACCAAACGCTCTACCAAACTGAGCCACACCCCGATAATGTTTTTTATAATTAACGTGATTATTATATCACTTTAACGGGAAAATGTCAATCTGTTTTTTTAAATTATACATTTATAATTTTATATTCAAATTTATATTCAAGATTTTCCCGAAAAATCACAAAACAAACGTATAATAGATAAAAGGATCTGCTTTTGCGTTTGTAGTATAAGAATAATTAACGTATATATTTTTTAGTTAATTAGCTATTAAATAGAATTATAATATCAATATTACATATTTATACCTCATTATGAAAGGAAATATTTTTATGATAAAAACAGAAAAAAACTCACCCCAAAAAAACAGCCGTATTTCTTCAAGAAAAACATTTATATCTGCAATGTTATCATTGCTTTTATGCCTCAGTTTAGCATCGTGTAAGGAAGAATCCTCAGGCTCTATGGAAAACACTAATTCTTCTGCTTCAGAAGTTGTTTCAGGAGTTGTTTCAGAAAACGCATCAAATGATAATTCCGTTTCCGATTCAGTTTCCAAAGAAGAAACGTCTGATTCAAACAATCACGACTCAAACGTTGATTTCGTTCTCGATTTGAAAGCTGTTCCCTCAGAAACAGAAAAAGGAGTTATTAACGCGGTTATAACTTTATCCCACGTTCATACAGAGCTTCTTGCTGTTCAATTTCAACTCACTTTCTCAAGCAATACTGTTCACGAAATATATACAACAAACGATGAGATGGTAAAAACAATGACAGTTGTTCCAATGTATAAAACAACGGCTGGAATAGAAGCTCCTCGATATGAACAGATTTGTACTTTTGATAAATCCAAGAGCTTATATTCTTGTATGTACGTTGACTTACTTCAATATCCTTTAGTTGAAGAAGGACAAAAGTTTAGCGGTATGAAAAACGAAGGGGAATTAGTTATAACAATTCCTTTTAAAGTAAACGATGATGCATCTGTTGGAAACGTTGTTGCTTTTGATTTTATGGAAGGAAGCGTAACGGGAACAAGCAGTGCGTTTTCAGGAACAAAAGGCTCTGGAAACAGTGCAACGTATACTCTCACAGAAAACGACCTTGCTAAATAAATTATAGCTTAAAGGAAAAACACACTGCTAATTTTAAATTATAGCTTAAAAATAGCTCAATGCTAATTAAACTATAGCTCAAAGGAAACAAACTGCTAATTAAACTATAGCTCAAAGGAAACAAACTGCAAATTAAATTATAGCTTAAAAGAAAAGCACACCAAGGAATCAATCCAAGGTGTGTTTTTTATTATTCAACAAGTTTTTATTATCAACCTACAAGAATATATTATTCTCCAAGAGGGTAAGGCTGTTCATCAAAGGTATGCGGTTTGCATCTGAGAATCGTTTCTCCGTTTTCTTCCGCAAACTCTATGGTTGAAATTGAGAGCTTTCTGGGATGAATCTTTCCTACTTCATCGTGAGTATGATACACAATAAACATTTGAGATTTATCGGGAGAATAAGTTATACAATGATGTCCAATTCCATTTACAGTTTTGTTGTCGCCAACAAGAATTGGATTGTTTTTATATTTAACAAACTCTCCAAGAGGACTATCTGCAACAGCATATGCAACACAATAAAAAGGAGATTCGTAATGAGAAGCAGAATAGGTTAAATAATACTTTCCATTCTTTTTAAGCATATAAGGAGCTTCAACAACGCCATTTATATTACATTCATATGGTTCAGATGCCTTGAAAATAATTTTTTCTGTTGATAAATCAGGCGTTTTATAATCAGAATTAACCTTACATCCCCAGAGTGCATATTCGTGTCCTTCACGCCAAGATACGTAATAAATATACATATCATCGCCTTCAAAATAGATATGTCCATCTATTGAACGGTCAAGAACGAAGCCCGTTGGAGCAAAAGGTCCAAGAGGAGAATCTGCAACTGCCAAGCCCATATGTTCATCAGCGGTAAAAAGCATATAAAATACTCCGTCTTTTTCCTTAACGTCCGGAGCCCAATACCAACGAGTAAGTCCAAGGGCGTTTTCAAGACAAATTCCCTTGTTTTCCCAGTTAACTAAATCTGTGGAAGTATAAACCTCATAAGCGTGGTCTATTGTCATTGAAGTTGAATAAAGGTAATATATTCCGTTATGAAAAAGAATATCGGGATCTGCGTGATTAAGAAGAATAGGATTTTTAAACGTTTTCATAATAAAACTCCGTTTTTGGTAAATTTTCAAATATATTTTATACCACTAAACAAAAAAAGTCAAGTATAAAAGAGTAAATTCTTTAAATCTCCAAGTTATTCTTATCACCAAACTTTATATAATCATAACCAGAGAAAAAATACATTTAATATTATAATATTTTCTATATAATACAAACTCTTTAAAAGCATTGAAAGATATTATACGCACTTTTATACAACAATCATTTAATCATTTGTTCAAACGAATCTACATCATAATAGCTTAATAATTCTTTGTATGTTGACATCGCAAGCTGTTTTACTTCTTCTTCACTTGTAAACCCAATATAAATTTCGTGGTCTGACGAGTATGGTGAAAAATAATCTGCACAGTGTGCCAATGATTTGAGAATTTCTTCCTCTTTTTTTGACAAAGAATCATCCTTCTCTATATAATAAATCTTAGCCATTAACGATGAAAAGGTTTTTGTATCATATTTTCCATTACAATACTGTTCAATCAAATAAAACAACTGAATTTTTCTGTTCATCGCTTTTTAACCTCTATTTTCAGACATATCAATAGACGAATAAACTATTCGATTTTTTGGAACGTTTCCGTCCCAGTTCAAGAAGCTATGGGTAAATGCAATATAAAACGTTAGTTTTTCATCAAAGACGTAAACGTCTTCCGGAAGGACACGGTCAGAATAAATGACATATTTTGATTCATCGTTAGAATCTTCAATCATTTTGGATGCATAAATAGAAGACGATTCCAAAACCGTGTTGCACATATATTGGTGTTTAATCAATAGTTTTTCGTCCTCATTTTCATAGCCAACTTTAAAGCGGCTTGAAATATCCCACATAATAAATACTTTTCTTCTCTCTTTACTAAGAAAACATAGTGCATCTTCGTAAGAGACTACATACCTTTTTTCATCAAGTAGAGTATCTCTTAAATAGAAATACGTTTGATTTTTCTGGGCAGCTTCTGTATCAATATTTTGTATCTGGGTATAACACTCTGTTTCTGTATTTACATATTTTTGTATGAATTTCTTCCGCAATATCTTTGCTTTATCTTCTGGCACAATTTTAAACATATCAATCTCTCAAAATGGGGTTCACTTTCAGATTTTTTCGCAAAATAAAATTTCTTTTTGCAAAGGTTCTTCATAGGAAAAGCCTTCAAGTGAATGAATCAAGCCGTTTTCTATCCACAAAATGTATCCGCTTCCCCTATCGAGACTATTTACTTTCCAACCGTCAGTTTCCAATTTTAAATCGATTCCGCTTCCTAAAGTAACATTTTCAGGATTATTGATAATAAAATACGTAGAAAATCCGTATGTGGATATTTTTCTTTCTTTAACTGTCATAGATAAAAGCTGTTTTTGAAGTTTTTCTTTATTATTTGGAGAGTGATTTATAATATCTTCTATAATAATTGATTCAAATTCTTTGCGAGTCATAAAAATATTCCTTTTGCTTTATCTTTAACTCAACGTATTTTCAAAACACGTTAAATATTACGTTTATTATGATATAATTTTAGATATATAGCTTTTCAAAACAAGATAGATATTTTGTTTTAATATCTCAATTTTTCAAAAAGCTGCTCACTTAAATTCAAAATATTGCTCACTTTATCTTATAAACTATTTCAAAGTATCGCTATTTACTCTGTCCACCGAACCAAAACTCATTCATTTTCTCAAGAAATTCTCTCGTTATAGGGTAACCACAGCTTTCTCCCATAACCGAATCTATTTCGCAAAAAGGGCATAAAGCGGTCATTTCTTCGCAATATTCAAATTTTTTTGGATACGCTGACGATGAATCTGCATTGGAATCTTTTATCGGTCTTTTTTCTTTCAGCCATCTCTTTATTTCTTTTGGAGAAAAGACAGAAAGGCAATAAAAGCATCCGCAAACTTTGTCTTTTTTTAGCTTTTCGCTATTTCTGATACAAAATTTATGAGCAGCTTTATAATCAGCTTCTGTATAATTTTTCATACATATTTTCCTTTTAGTTTCAATTATATGATTACTTTATTTGAAAAAATGCTCATTTTGGGATATCACCGTTTTACTATCATAGATTTTATTTCTCATTCACTGAAACTATATCCTGTATATTAGAGAAACACAGTCGATTGTTATTATCTATGCCAACTTCATTATGTGTCAATGCAATATACCACGTAAACGTTTCATCAAACACGTATACGTCTTCTCTTAGAAAGTATTCCACTATATCCCCCAAACGATGAGTTTCAATATGATGATCATGAATCAATACCTCGCAAAGCTCTTTTGGTGTTATGGAAATTACCTCATCTGATTTCAAAATAAGCTCACACGGCGGTGTATAAACAGACTTCTCCCACCACTCTTCAGGATAAATTACTTTATACGGGCGTATATCCCACATTACAAAAACGTTTTCGTTTTTTCGTTTATGAAGAAAACGCATAGCATCATAAAAGTCAACTTTATAAGCAACGTTTTTCTTTAAACAACTCCACAAAAAAGACACTACAAATCCCTCTGCATTTACGGTATCTTTTGCTTGTAAATCTTTAATATACTTGATATATAGTTCTTTTGATGTATCTACGAATGTATTAATAAATCTATTTCGAAGGTCATATGCCTTTTCTTCAGGTATTTTTGTATATTCAAAATTCATTTTTCCCTCCGTTACTCTTATAAAATTATGTCTGCCGATATAACAATATATCAACTATTCCTTTCAATATATGGTGAAAAACGCTTTTATTTGACAGAACATAACTATTCTTAAAAGTTTAAAAAATGTATCCAAGTTTTTATGATAGCTCATCCATTCCGCCGCCGCTATATGGCTCGGCGTAGAACTTTCCACCGCAAAAGCTACATTGCGGAATCTCTCCCCTGCGAGAGCAGATAACCATATTAAAACATCCCCTCTCGATTAACTCTACGGTGAATACAACCCCTTTATCATCACAAATTGAAATCATATTTCCACTTTGAAGATTTCCGTGATCAAGCCTTGACACAGCCTTTTTTAATGCCTCGCCATTACTTAACTCATAAAAGCAAAACGCCTTGCCATCTTCGGCATAAACCGTTTTTTCAGAGCGAAAAGAGTGAATGTAATCGGTAGTAAAATCCGCATCATCACAAGGAAGAGGTTTAGGACTACCTGTATGATACAACTTCACATTCGGCACTGTCGCCGCCAGCTCTTCTATAATTTGCGTATAGTCTTCTAAATTCTTATCCATAGGCAACCATAAATCAGGTATAACGTACCATACTGCATCCGTTGTTCCACCTCGTTGAAGATTAGGGCGAGAGACGATACGCCAATACATTTTTCTTGCCGTAACACGCATAACGTTATTTGGGATATTATTCTCAGAAAGCAAGGTGATTGGACCATCAATTACGGATATAAACGGAGAGTGGAAGGAAGCCGAAAGACCAAATAAATCTCCAATGGGTGTATTCCATTCAGAAACGCCAAGAAAAGTCAGCTCAACAATAGAAAGGTCTGACATTGACGTAACCTGATAGAGAAGCACCAGACTTTCCCCTTCGGTTGATGATACAATTGAATGGTGATTAGCACGGACGTGAGTACGCAAATCCGCCGATAACAAATAAGCATCGTGCATACCGTTTGTTTCTTCAAGAAAACGGCTGAAATCCTCCGCTGTTTCAATTGGAATATGTCCGCCTTTACAGTTCAGATTAATTGTCATTGTCGCTCCTCCTTTTTTGCGTTTTCAGAAAACGCCTATTATTTCTTTTATTTGGAGTAAATCATATTTTACAATATAACAACTCAACTATCCAGATATGACGATTAAAATGGTTCTATATATCTGTTTTAATTTGCATCTTATATAAAATCAAAAATTAACGCAACTATAACACAACTTCAATCCAAGGGATGATATTCTCTGTATAAGCTCCCGTTCAAGAACCACACCGCCGTTTGAGCTTCGTATTAAATGAACGCAAAACACGGCGTTTGTGTTCGCTTTGTTATTATGTAGATTCTTTTCGTATTTTGTCAGTATTTCTTCAGAAGTTTGAGTTAGGGAATCGTTGTCCGTTTCAGTATGATACAAGATACAACCATCGGAAGAAGATTTTATGTATAGATAAACGATATTATTCATAGTGCTTCAATCAACCCCCAAGGAGATTCCGTAATGCGACATAAACGAAAGTGTTTCTGTGGAAAACGTAAGCGGAGTACCATCTTTTTGACGGTACGTAATATAAAGCTAAGTTTCACCACCAGTTTGATAAATCTTCATAAACAATTCAGAATATTTCTCAATCAAATCGATAGCTTCTTTTATTGCCATATCAACGCTTATGATGTCATCTTTTCTTGACATTATTTCATCCGTATAAAAGCCTCCCGCTTTATCTGCGTGGAAACCTTTCAGTTCTGAAAAAAGTTTTTTCACCGATGATTCAATCTTTTTTTATCGTATAGTTATTATTATCATTTGAGGTTTCTTCTTTAAAATAACGATTGACGTATGCAGATATATCATCGTTGCTGTCAAAACGACATTCCTCTATAATATCCCTTGTCAAAGCTCTGCGTTTCGCTAATGCTCTTACGGCACCTTCACGACAGCTTGAGCAAAGAGTTGTGTTATAAATATAAAGGAAAAACTCTTTTGGCAATTTTACACCCGAATCGTCCAATTCAAGTATTTTCAGACCAATATTGTGCCAACCAGTTTCTTCATCGTATTCAACTTTAATATTTTTCAACAGAGAAAGCAAAAACTCTTTATCAATTTTTGTATAATTACGAAGCAGAATTTTAATTGCCTGAGATTTATTATTTTTATTGTCTTCATTTTTCAAAAGCTCGAAACCAAACGCTCTTGCTTCATCGCTGACACATTCTGTTAAAACATTAATTGCTTCGTCTTTCAGCTTCTCGTTTGTTGATTTTGCATATTCTATAATGATATTATGAGGAATAAACAAAAAAGGCATTTTAAAATTAGTGAAAGTTGAGAGCAATTCGGCTTTTTTGTCTTCGTTTGGCTCATCTATAATTATTTTCGCAAACTTTTCCTTTTCCGTATCGTCTGAAAGACGTTTAAAGAGGACTATTTCACGCAGTGGCAACGTTTCCTTTTCGTCTATTTCTTTTTTCATATCAAAGGCACTAAGCGGTTCTACGGGCGTTCTTATAAGGCTTCTCAGTTCTGATAATGCGTCTTTATAATTCTCATAAAAAATTTTAATATACTTTGATTTTTTAGCTTCAAGTTTTAATATTGAGTTTAGCTTTCTTTCTCCAAAGCTATCGCTCATTTGAGAACAAAACCAATCAAAGCTACTACCTGAATAATTGTGATTTTTTTCGAACAGTTCACCCATATCGTAAGCAATTTTAAGAATTTCATCAATTCCGCCCAAGGCTTTAAGAGAAAAACAAATTGCTTCAAAAAAATCACGTTCAAAATCATATCTTCTGAAAGAGCGTTTATTTATAAGACGGGAATGCAAAAATTTATATTTTTTATGCAAAGCATTAAGAGCTATTTCATTTCCTTCAGCCGCGAAGCATTGCAAAAGCCAAGTCAGATGATGAAATTGCCATAAGTCTTTTGATTTATATTTTTCATAAGCCTCAACAATTGGATTTAAAAAATATTCCTCGTCATCAAAATATTTAGTAAGCTTATAAACGTAATCTGCTCTTGTTCCCTCGCATTGAGCATCAAAAGCCAAATTATGTAAACACCCCCAAAGAACAACGTCTTTGTATTTTTCAATTTTTTCTGATTTTTGGAGAACAATATTGCATCGTCCAAGTCCTTGAAGCATATATCTTTTAAAATCTTTTTTAGTCATATTATTCCTTTTATAATACTTGTTTTCAGTTAATTTTATTTGGTTTAAGCCATATGGTTTCATTCGTTTTCACGAAACAAATAGTGGAGCATTTTTTCGGGATTATCTAAAAACTGTTTTGTAATCTTATAATGCTCTGTATCACGATAATTCACCCTTTTAATTCCGTTTTCGGAAAATTCAAAGATTTCAGCATCAGGGAAAGCCATCAGAATGGGCGAATGGGTTGCAATTATAAACTGAGAATCGTTTTTAACTAATCTGTCAATTTCAAGCATCAAGGTCAACAGTCTCATTGGGGATAAAGCGGATTCAGGTTCGTCAAAAATATATAACCCTTTCCCACCCAATCGGTTTTGAACAATAGATAAAAAGCTCTCACCGTGTGATTGGTTATGCAACGAAATTCCGCCATAGCTTTCTATTAATGGTGGTCTAAAAGATGGAGCTTTATCTAGCTCATCTATATTAGTAGCCACGTTATATAGACTTTCAGCACGAAGAAAAAAACCGTCTTTTGCATATGCTTTTTTTATAAGCGTTATATGCTTAAAAAGCTCAGAATGAGTTTTCTTTGTTGAAAAATTGAAATTTTTCGTTCCCCCCTCGGCGTTGAAGCCGAAAGCAACGGCAATAGCTTCAAGCAAGGTTGATTTTCCTGTTCCGTTCTCGCCAACGAAAAAAGTAACGTTAGACGAAAAATTCAGACTTGTATTATTGGATAAATATTTAATTACGGGTAACCTACTCAAATATGAGCTATTTTCCAAATTATTATCAAATAAAATACCGCTTATATATTTCGATTGGTTCATTCTTTCTCAGAAAAACAACGCATAAAGCAAATTTGTTTTTTATCTCTCCATAATATATTTTTTCGCACTTGAACGCAAGAACGTTTTTTTAAATTTGCCTTTTTTACACAATAACACAAAACTTTACGTTTTGCAATAGAAACAGAAAAATAAGTTACAAAAACGCTTCAAACGTTTTTTATGTTTTTCATTCTTCTGGCATTTTTGGTGGTTTCAAAAACACGTTATACGGCTGTTTTTTAGGCTTTTTTGTTTTCAAAAACAACTCTCTCACATTTTTATTGCAATCATAAAGAAATTCTTCTTTCAATTCATCGGGGAAAAGACCTTTATCTATGAGTATTTCACAAAATTCATATCTTTCGGGGCTATAAGAGCTTTCAAGTACCAAGGGTATCATCTCCAAAGGTAAGCCTTTAACTCCAAGCTGAATATTCCTCTTCAAAATCTTACCTGCGTTGATTCTGTCTTCTTTGTTTGGTGAATGGAAAAGGGCAATAAAATCGTCTTTGTCCTCTGCTTCGTTATAGTTTACCCCAAAACGAATTGAAGCAGCAAAATAACGCCCACTGCCTTGAGAGAATCTCTCGTCATAAAACATTTTAAGCCCCACTTTTCGGCAAACGTCCTGACGGTTAAACATTAAAACAGTCAATATATATTGTGTTGCGTCAAACCAATCTCCCTCTTTTATTTCGTAGTTTTCTTTCTCCAACCACAAAACAAGAGGTGTTACATCAAAAGGAAATTTCTTCGGAAAAACATCATCGCAGCCTGTTACTGCAAAAACTCCAAAATACGAAAGAAGCTCCGCTTTTCGCCTTCTGTCAGTTTCTTCTATGGCTGCTCTTGCAACTCGTTCAATCGTTTCTTTGTCTTCTGTTTTATACCACAAATTAAATAAATCATACCTTCGATTATCAGATTTAATTATTTCATCAGCAAGATTGAAATTTTCACAAGTAGTTGGAACGTCCTCAGAGCTTTCCCCATCACAAATATCAACAATTTCATTTCTTATATCAATTTTCTTTCCGTGTTTATGCTCTTTTACTACCTCGTCAAGAATCATAAAGAAATGTTCTCTTCCAACTCCGTCCCAAATTTGAAACAATGGGTTTTGATACGTGGGAATAACGGGAAATTCTGCATATTCGTATAAATCTGCAATATCAGAAAGTATCTCTTTAATTCGCTTGTCTCCCGCCTTGAGATATCTTCCCAAAATTATTGATGCACTCATAAACGCACGAGCACATTGTGGATATTTTTCCCCATCCCACTCTTTTTTCGTATATTTGATAAGTTCAAAGTAAGAAGATTTATAGTTGTTTTCTATTATTTCTTCAACCTCGTTTCTTTTTCCCATAAGAATTAATAAAGGAATAGGTGTAAATGAACACTTCGTTCTCACCATATCAAACAGTTTTTCTTCGATTTCCGCCTTTAACTCTTCATCATCAAAAATATCAATAATTTCTTTTTCGTAAAAATTCAAGGCTCGATAATTTTCTTCGAAAATACATTTCATAAATGCATTTTTGAATGGTGTTTTGTCCTTTTGCTGTTTAAGTCTGATAATAGCTTTGCCAAGACCTTTTTTAAAATAATCACAAAACTCGTTTACTGTCATTTCCGTTTCATTTTCTGTTGAATGTTTTAAGAATAGTTCCTTATCAAGTTTTCGCTCAGTTACTCCATCCCTGCGATACTGCATTGGAGTTTTTCCAAAACGTTTCTTGAAAGAGCGTATATAATAATTAGAATCAGAGAAACCGTATTTTTCAGCAATTTCGTTAACCGAAATTTCTGTGAAAAGTAAAACGGGACAGCTTTGAGTCAGACGTGTTTCCAAAATAAATTTCATTGGAGGCATACCTGTTTTTTCTTTTATAAGATTCGACAAAGAGGTACGGTTAGTTCCAAATTTCTCGCATAAAATCTCAAGGTTTATTTCTTTATCAATATTATCGTAAATATATCTTACAATTTCGTTTTCAAGACCGCTTTTCTTCCCTAAATATGCCCCCTCGGCAATACGCAATATTGAAATTACGTCCGCCCTTGTCCTGCATGACCACATACCATCACCAAAATGGTCTGCAATATTCCGTTTTGCTTGTTCAAAATAAATTGAAGCTGTATTATATTCCTCCTCAGAAAGAGAAACAATACCAAAATAATCGTTATCTCTCACTCTGAAAAGGCGGAAATCAGGATAGCCGTATTTCTCTCTCGTTTCTGTATAAAAATCAGTTCCAATAATGTGATGATTGAGATTCACGTTATAGAAATACGGACGAAAGCTAAGGTTTTCTGCCTCATATTGTCCGCTATGAACGGATAATTTATCATTACAATTAAGACAGACAATGTATTTTCCATCTAAAAAACAGCGATATCCACTCAGCATAATATTCAACGACTTTGCCGAAAGCAAAACGAGAGAATACATATCCTCATTTTCGCAAAACGTATTAGTTATTTTGATTAGCTTATCTGAATACATCATAACTCTTACCTCCGCTGGTATTATAACATCTCGATTATATTATGTCATTACACTACACAAAAAAATAATAGCACATTTTACAATCTCACGCAACTAATAATTAAAAAAACATATAGCTAATTCTATTTTTCAATTATGTTTTTGTATTTTTTAATTATGTTTTTCTGTTTTTTAATTATGTTTTCCTATTTGTCTATTATTTTTCTCATTAATAAACGGGGCTGAACAATATTATTCAGTCCCGCATAAATTCAATTTTAATTTTCGCTGAAAGCAGAAGCACCAAGCTCAGATTTTAATTCTCTCGACATAAGCCTATATATCACCTCGGAAACGTTTACGTTCCCTGATACAACGGCAAAAACAGCCTCAACGATTGGCATTTCAACCTTATATTTTTCAGAAAGTTTTAACGCGGCAGGTAAAGCATTTAATCCCTCAACAACCATTCCAACTTGTTTTTTTGCTTCTTCCACGGGAACGCCTTTACCTAACAAAATTCCACAACGGAGATTACGGCTATTCATACTCGTTGCAGTAACGATTAAATCACCAATTCCCGCAAGTCCTCCAAAGGTTTGTTCTCTATATCCCATTGCCGTTCCCAAGCGAGAAATCTCTGCTATTCCGCGGGTTATAAGAGCAGCTTTTGCATTATCACCGCAACCAAGTCCCACAGCGATACCGCAAGCCAAGGCGATTATGTTTTTCATCGCTCCGCAAAGCTCAACTCCAAGAATATCATCATTTGTATAAACGCGCATACATTTTGTATTAAATACTTTTTGAACAAATTCTGCCGCTTTTAAATCTTTACTTGCAGATACTATGGTTGTTGGGTAATCCTTAACAACCTCCTCAGCGTGAGTTGGACCTGATAACGCTACAATTCTGATATCAGGATTTTTTAACTCATCAGCTATAATCTCTGTCATTGTAAACAAAGTATTTTCTTCAATTCCTTTTGCAACGTCAACGATTATCTGTTCTTTTGACACGTATGGAAAGGCTTTTCTTGCAGTATCCCGAACATAAGTAGATGGAACAGCAAATAAAATTATGTCTTTTCCAATACAAGCGTTTTTTATGTCTTTTGTATATTCAAGCTCTTTCGGAAGCTCAATTTGAGGGAGATTTGGATGTTGTCTTGTTTCTGAAATAAAGTCTATTTCTTTCTCGATGGCAGACCAAACTGTTACACAATGCCCAGCATTGCATAACATTCTTGAAAGAGCTATTCCCCAAGTTCCTGCCCCTAAAACTCCTATTTTAATTTTATCAGTCATATATATTCTCCATTTTTACTATTTGTTTCTCATACGTTTTTCTAATCCCATATGTTTCTAATACCATATGTTTCTAATCTTATACGCTTCTAATCTGTTATGTTTCTAATCCTATATGCTTCTAATCTGTTATGTTTCTAATCAGATATGTTTTTTTATTGCTTCTTAGATATATTATAACATTATTTTTATTTTTTTCAAGTATAAAAGAGTATTCTGTTTTATACGCTATCCATTTTTGGTTCTGTTTTTATAAATACAAATGAGTTAAAACAGATTCAATTTTTAATCATTTAAAGTAATTTAAGCTATATAAGAACCCCATCGCAATGATCTATTTCGTGTTGAATAATTTGAGCTGTCCAATGGGTATAGGTTTTAATTCGAGTTTTAAAATCTAACGTCTGATATTTAACCTTAATTGATTTATAACGTTTACACGGGCGAGGACCGCCAAGAAGAGAAAGACAGCCTTCTTCGGTGTTATATACCCCATCTTTTTTTATAATCTCAGGATTGAGCATAACCGTATAGGAAGATTCTCCAACGCTTTCATCAAGAAATGCAATTATACGTTTACGAACACCAATCATATTAGCCGCCATACCAACACAAGTTTCTTTATATGATAAAAGTGTTTCAAGCAAATCTTTTGCTACTTGTAAATCGTCTTTTGTTGCTGCGGCTGACCTACCCGCAAGAAATATAGGATCGTGTATTAATTCCTTAACCATTTTTTCCTCTTCAAATTAACCCAAATATATCATATCTATTATATCATCAAAAATCATATCAGTCAATGACTTTTATCATATTAAAGCTAAAATCCCTCATTTTCAGGTTTTTTATATAAATTTATGGTGTTTTATACCTTTAAAATAAATTATACAAACAGATACTTTATAAATTAGATATACAGTTAGACACTTTTAAATAATATATACCGTTAGATACTTTTATATAAGTTATGTAGTTAAATACTTTTAAATAATTTATGCAAACAGACGTTTTTATATAAGTTATTCTTAAAACAATATCCGCCGACTTCTTTTATTAGTCGGCGGTATATACGTTTAATTTTTGAATATATTTAGTGTTTTACAACGCTTTATGAGAGGATTCAGATAACTCTCCACTATTAAGTTTAACTTGACACAACTTTATGTGTTAGTTTTAACAGTTACAGTTTTGTTAATTACGTCAACATTTGTTGATGGCGCAAATCGAAAACCAAAACATTCTTTCAAACAAAGTCCTACTGTTGTGGGATCCATATATATTTCTTTATCTATAACTTTTCTTATTCCGTAACTCGATCCTGGAGCTAATGGGATTCCAAATTGTTCTTCTGAAACGTTAATTATTGTCTTTTCATTTGTTTCAAGGATAATTTCAACCTCGTTTTCATTTATCCACTCTGTTTTTGCACCACATTCATTCATTAGCGTAAGAAAAGGTAAACCAACTTCCTTTTTTTCGCCGTCAGTATAAACAATGCAATCCGTATCTAATTTTTGATCATTAAGAAACGTACTGTAACGTTCTGAATCTTGTTTAATCTGAGAAGAATTTTCATTTGAAAAATCATTGCTTAGATAAAAGGATTCATCTTCAGCGCTTGTTTCGTTTTCAATATATTCTTCTGATAAAACATAGAAATAAATTGTAAAAGTGTGATCGTGAGATTTCGTTTCGTCAATAGAGTCGTAAATAACGTGTGCTTTAGCGCACATTTTTCCGTCATAAGAAATAAAATATTCCGTTATTTCAAAAGAGAAAATATAATCATTTGGATTTTTTGAAGAAAGACATTCACATTGAAAATTTCTTAATAAATAGTTGCCTTTTGCTTTTATTATGTTACTATATATATTTTTATCTGATATTGAGTTAAAGCCTCTAAGGTCGTATTCTTCACTGTTGCCCACGTATGAATTGTATTCTGTGAGAACTCCATATTTATCGTAACTCAAAAATAGATAATCAGGGGTTTTAAGATTATTTATTCTTTTTTCAAAATAAAGAGTATAGTTTTTGCCTTCTTTATTAACAGATGATAAAGTGAACTCAGAAAAGCCAAGCTCTTCTTTTTTTGCTTTAGCCAAACTAATAATTTCGTTTTCAGAAAGTATTTCTTTATCACTTTCATTTTCCCCAAAATGAATAAAGCGTTTACCAACTATATTTTCATTTTTATCGATATAAACGTAATATAAAGCACTTGGGGTTAATTCTGTTTCTTTTTGATAGCAATAATATGAATGTTGATAATCTCCCGTTGGAAACATTGAAAAGCTGTTATAATTCAAAGTAACCGTTTGACCGTCAGCAAAAGTTTCCGTTATCTGTTGAGGATGCTCGAAAGGAGAATCAACTACAACGTATAAACCCGAATATGGATCATATGAAAAAATATCATCATAATAATTTTCATCAGAATTTTCTTCTGTTATGTCTGAAGATATATAAACGTCATCACGTCCCAACATATTTTTATAGTATGAAGGCGAAAAAACATATGGTAAATAACAATATTCAATTACATTCTTATCTGCAAATTTTTCCCATTCTCCATTATCAATAGGTTCATCTGAAAGAATGGAACGTTTAATTTTAAGGTAATCCGTTGAATTTATAACGTTATTGAAATCAACGTCTGCCAATGCAAAAGCAGTACCTTCGAGAGTATATTCGTTTAAAAACGTTTTTTTAATTCTGAGATAATCTGTCGATGTGATTTTCCCATCTCTGTCAACGTCTCCTAAGGTATACTGCGGTTTTTCCTCCGTTGCTGTTGCGACTATAAAACAGGATAAAGCCATAAAAGAAGCGATTAAAAGTATAAAAAATAAGTTTCTTTCGTTTTTCATTGGTAACACCTCCCAAAAAAATTTTTTCAAAATAATTTTCTACGTCTACCCCTTCATAAATAATAACACCCAAAAATTTATTTGGTTGCGTTCATAATCATATTTTTTAAATGCTCTATATTTTGTTGTAACCTAATAGTTTCCGAGCAAGAAAAAGCTCTTGCTCGGAAAAAACTATTTAACAATAACTGCAAC
This sequence comes from Eubacteriales bacterium, assembly GCA_045578045.1. Taxonomy (GTDB): domain Bacteria; phylum Bacillota; class Clostridia; order Oscillospirales; family CAG-382; genus SIG653. The sequence goes on from JAZNJM010000112.1 coordinate 23,067, forward strand.
GCCGTCTGGAATAACTGTGATTTTGCTTTTGCCTTTAATCTCTTCCGCTTTTTCTAAGGCTTCTTCTATTGTTAAAGCGTGAAGCATATGCATATCCGTTATCATTTTAGGAGAGCAATCTTTGCTTACGATGATAACGGTACATTTTGTAAGTATTCTTGCAAGTATCTGTGCTTCCCATTGGTCAAACTGTGTTTCAGAAGGCGGAACGCTGTCAAGATGAGCCTTTGCATCTTCGGCTGATTTTTCATCAGCAAGAAGATGATAGAAAAACTCTCCCCCGTGTCCATCGCTGATTGAAGACGTCATTATAATAACACCGTTTTCTTCAACACACGCTTCTGCTGCGGTTAATCCCTTAACTGTCTGATACATATTCTGGTCAAGAGGATAACCTCCGTTTGTTACCATAACTATAGGGCTTACAACCTTATTTACCTGTGCAAGATTTGAAACAAATTCACAGCCTTTTGCGTGAGCTTTTTCAAGATCACCGGAAAAAGCTGCAATAACCTTTTTTTCACTGTTAATTACAACGTTAAGTATAAATCTCAGCTTTGCGGCTTTTGCGGCAAAAAGCATATCTTCGTGAATTGGGTTTCCTTTAATGCTTCCCGCCCTTGCATTGTTATGAGCAATAAATCTTGCGTTATGATTCCAAAGAACAGTTTTCTTTGAAGCAACGCCTGGAAGAACGGATTTTCTTCCCCCTGAAAAACCTGCAAAGAAATGTGGTTCAATGAAGCCTTCAGCCATAAGAAGATCGGCTTCACCAACGAGCTTATTAACCCAAAGCTCTCCTCCCGAGGGAAGAGTCCCAAGATGAATCATATCTTCATCCTTATATGCATCGTGAACAACGATTTTTTCATTGTTGACAATTTCTTCTCCGTATTTATCAACAAGCTCTTCGTGGGTTGTTGCTCTATGCATTCCCGTTGCAACAAGAATAGTTATATCAACTTCTTTGTTAAGAGCTCTTAATTCCTTAAGAATAACGGGCATAGTTATTCTGCTTGGAACGGGACGAGTGTGGTCGCTTGAAATTATAACAACCTTTTTCGCATCCTTTGCAATAACAGAAAGCTTTTCACTTTCAACAGGAGAAGAAAGAGCGTTTTCAACAAGCTCTGTTTGAGAAAGCTCTGGTTTATATTCTTCAGCCTTTGATTCAAGGATAGCCGAAATTCGACTATCCTCAATTTCAAAAGGAATTTTTGTTCTACCGTATGGAAAATTAATTTTCATATGCTTAAATTCTTGCAACGCCTGTTTTACGAGCTGCTTCTGCAACCGCAGCAGCAACAGCTTTTCCAACTCTTGGATCGAATGGAGCAGGAATAATATATTCAGCGTTGAGTTCTTCGTCTGTTATAAGTTTTGATAATGCATCAGCTGCTGCCAATTTCATTTCATCGTTGATATCTTTTGCTCTGACGTCAAAAGCACCTCTGAAAATACCGGGGAAAGCAAGAACGTTGTTAATCTGGTTGGGGAAGTCGCTTCTTCCTGTTGCAATAACCGCTGCTCCGCCCGCTTTTGCTTCATCGGGATAAATTTCGGGAGTTGGGTTTGCACAAGCAAAGACGATAGGATCCTTTGCCATTGTTTTAACCATATCAGCAGTTACCATATTTGGAGCAGAAACACCAATGAATGCATCTGCGCCAACGAGCATATCAGCAAGAGAACCCGCTTTTTTAGCTTTATTTGTGCGAGTTGCGATTTCTTCTTTAATTGGGTTCATACCCTCTTTTCTGCCTTCGTAAATTGCACCTTTTCTATCACAAAGAGTTATATTTTCAAAACCTGCTGTGAGAAGCAAACGAGTGATAGAGATAGCAGCTGCACCCGCACCGTTAATAACGATGGAAACGTCTTCTTTTTTCTTTCCAACAACTCTGAGAGCGTTTGTGAGACCTGCAAGAGTGATTATAGCAGTTCCGTGCTGGTCATCGTGGAAAATAGGAATGTCGCAGATTTCTTTAAGTTTACGTTCAATTTCAAAGCAACGTGGCGCGGAAATATCTTCAAGGTTAACACCGCCAAAGCTACCTGAAATGAGATATATTGTTTTAACAATTTCATCAACGTCTTTGCTCTTGATACAGAGAGGAAACGCGTCAACGTCTGCAAATGCTTTGAAAAGAACACATTTTCCTTCCATAACGGGCATACCAGCCTCAGGACCAATATCGCCAAGACCAAGAACTGCTGTTCCGTCTGTTGCAACGAGACACATATTCCAACGGCGTGTTAAATCATAAGAGAGGTCAACGTTTTTCTGAATTTCAAGACAAGGTGTTGCAACGCCTGGGGTATAAGCAAGAGACAAATCCTTTTTGTCTTCAACTTTAACCGTTGTTACAACTTCAATTTTACCTTTCTTTTCATAGTGTAATGCAAGACTTTCTTCTGCGATTGTCATCTTTTTTTCTTCACTCATGATGTTTATCTCCTAAAAATTTATGTATTAATAATTGTTTCCAAACATTCCTGTGCTTTCGGAAAGCTCAACCTTACCGAAATACTTTTCAATATCCATATTGAGATACTGAGCCATATCAATCATTTCTCTATATGTGTTTTCGTTAACGTTTATGCCGTTTTCTTTTCTGTCTGCAATAGCATATATTTCTTTTTCACCGTGGGTATAAATGCGTTCTGCACCTTCTGCTTTAGGACTTTGACGAAGCTCTTCAAGGTATGTTGAAAGATGTTCTTTAATAGCTTCTGCATCCCCAAAGAAAGCAGGATTGATTGCCATAAATCCGTGGCAGATTCCGCCCTTTGTTCCTTGCATACATTTATTGGAGGTCATACCCATTGAAAGAATAGAGGAGAATATTTCGCATACCATACCCCAACCATATCCCTTATGGCTTCCGTTAACTTCGTTGTTTCCGCCTAAAGGCATAATTCCGCCGCCGTTTTTAGCAACGATATTTTTAAGAACGTCAGGAGCGTCTGTTGATGCTTTTCCGTCTTTATTGAGAGCCCAACCTTCAGGAAGAGGTTTTCCACTCTTATTATACATTTCAAGTTTTCCTCTTGTAACAACCGTTGTTGAAGCGTCAAAAAGGAAAGGATATGGTTCAGCAGGCATCATAACAGCAATAGGGTTAGAACCAATCATTGCAAGTCTGCCGTTTGTTGGAACCATAATAGCTTCAGAGTTTGTGCAAGAGAATCCCATAAGACCTTCATCACAAGCTAATTTTGCATAATATCCAGCGATTCCGTAGTGGTTGGAGTTTCTCACTGAAACAATACCAACACCAGCCGTTTTTGCCTTTTCAATTGCCAACTTCATTGCTTTATGTCCTGCAAGCTGTCCCATACCGTCATGAGCATCAATAACAGCTGTTATTGGTGTTTCAAAAACAACTTCAGGCTTTGCATCAACTTTAACCATTCCTTTTGCAATGGTTTTGTGGTAACGAACAAGACGTTGCATACCGTGAGATTCAATTCCGTAAAGGTCAGACAGTAAAAGAACGTCTGTAATAATGCGGCTTTCCTCGGCTGTGAAACCGAATTTAACAAATGCGTCAAGACAGAAGCTTTCCAAAGCTTCACACTTAAATTTAAGGTATCCCATAGCAATCTCCTGTATTTTATTATTTAGGTGATAACATCACCTTTATTTCTACACCGAGTATACCATACAATAGAGAAAAAGTCAATAATTATATGATAATCTTTGTATATTTTTGACAAGCACACAACGTTTATAATTTATATCAATCTTTCGAAAACTATCTTTTGATTTTATCATTGCAATTCTTCACAAAAAAACTTCATTTTTTACGGAAATTTTCTGCAAAAGTTTTAAAGTCAAAAAGCGATTATTTTGTTGACATAAGTCGATTTTTGTGGTATAACGATTATGTTGTTTTAACGTCCGTTGGAGCATTGGGTAAGTAAATGTAAAGTGTATAAAAGCTAAGGCTTTTGTATATAAGCAAACAGAATTTTTTATAAAGCACGTTTTGTCAGAGCTTAAAAAACTGAGAATAATATGCTTTAATTAAATTACTGTTTGCAAAAAAAATAATAGGAGGAACATAAAATGTTCAAAAAAGTACTTTCCATGTGTATGGTTTTACTTATGGTCGTTTCCCTTGGCGTTTCTATGGCGTCTTGCGGCGAAACCCAGAGCGAAGCCAAAATGACCGATTCTCCTCTTCCGGAAGTTGAGCTTAAAGCAGACTTCACGATTCCAGACGATTTCAAGGTTGGATTTATTCTTCTTCACGATGAAGCATCAACCTATGACCTTAACTTTATCAACGCAACAAAAAAAGTTAAGGAAGTTCTCGGACTCAAAGACGAACAGGTTATCTACAAGAAGAACGTTCCCGAAAGCAACGCATGTTACGAAGCAGCTGTTGACCTTGTTGACGAAGGCTGTAAAGTAATTTTCGCAGACAGCTTTGGACACGAAACACATTTGCTTAAGGCTGCAAAAGAATATCCAAACGTTCAGTTCTGCCACGCAACAGGAACTATGGCTCACACAGAAGGACTTAGCAACTTCCACAACGCTTTTGCTTCCATTTATCAAGGAAGATACCTTGCAGGCGTTGCAGCCGGTCTCAAGCTCAACGAAATGATTGAAAGCAAAAAAATCACTGCTGATAAAGCAAAAATGGGATACGTTGGTGCATTTACATTTGCAGAAGTTATCTCAGGATACACTTCCTTCTACCTTGGTGCAAAATCCGTTTGTCCAAGTGTTACAATGGAAGTACAATTCACAGGCAGCTGGTATGATGAAATAAAAGAAAAAGAAGCCGCAACAGCTCTTATTAATAACGGTTGCGTTCTTATTTCACAACACGCAGACTCTATGGGTGCTCCTACAGTTTGCGAAGAGAAAAACGTTCCTAACGTTTCCTACAACGGAAGCACACACGAATCTTGCCCCAACACGTTTATCGTTTCTTCAAGAATCGATTGGGCACCTTACTATATGCATATGATTAAAGGCGTTTGCACAAATACTCCTATTGACGTTGACTGGTGTGGAGATTCAACAGTTGGTTCTGTTGTTCTCACAGGTGTAAACGAAACAGCAGCTGCAAAAGGCACTCTTGATAAGCTCAAAGACATTGCTTCAAAGCTCAAGAGCGGAGATATTAAAGTTTTTGATACAAATACTTTCACAGTTGAAGGAAAGAAACTTGATTCCTACCTTGCAGACGTTGATACAGATTCTGAATTTAAAAAAGACACCGAAGTTATTAAAGACGGATATTTCCACGAATCCGAATTCCGTGCAGCTCCATACTTCGATATTCAAATCGATGGTATTAAGCTCCTTAACACTAACTTTGGATGATAAAAACCTCATAGTCAGGCGGAGCTTTTGCTCCGCTTGACTCGGTTTCACGAGCCTTGAGAAAAACGCTTTTCCATATATGAAAAACGTTTTTCTGAGGGCTTGTATCAATAATTTCTTTTTCAGGAGGATTTTATGAATCAACCGATTGCATTGGAAATAAAAAAAGTTTCCAAATATTTTGGAAGTCTTGCGGCGAACAAAAACGTTGATCTTACGGTTTATCGCGGAGAGATTCTTGCGATTCTTGGTGAGAACGGATGCGGCAAGACAACTCTTATGAATATGATTGCGGGTATATATTACCCCGACAGCGGAACAATTTCCGTTAACGGTAAAGAGGTAATAACCCGTTCACCTAAGGATGCATTTCGCCACGGAATAGGTATGGTGCATCAGCATTTTAAACTTGTTGATATTTTTACAGCCGCTGAAAACATAGTTCTCGGCGTTGAAGAAGAAAACTACAACATAAAAAAGGTCAATCAAAAAGTAACCGAAATTGCAGATAAATACGGATTCCATATTGATCCTAAGAAAAAGATATACGAGATGTCTGTTTCTGAGAAACAAACTGTAGAGATTTTGAAAGTTCTCTACCGTGGGGCTGATATTCTCATTCTTGACGAGCCTTCCGCTGTTTTGACACCGCAAGAAACAGATAAACTTTTTGACGTATTACGCCGTATGCGTGATGACGGAAAATCAATACTTATAATAACTCATAAGCTACACGAAGTTATGTCAATCTCAGACAGAGTTGCTGTTTTGAGAAAGGGCGAACATATTGCAACGGTTGAAACTTCAAAAACAAGTCCCGAAGAGCTTACGGAAATGATGGTAGGGAAAAAAGTTTCCCTCAATATAGAACGTCCCGAACCTAAAAACGTTGCGGACAGACTTGAAGTTAACAATTTAAGTATGACAGATGCAGACGGGATTAAAATCCTTGACAACGTTTCATTCACAGCCCGTTCAGGAGAAATATTGGGTATTGCAGGTATTGCAGGAAGCGGACAAAAAGAAATACTCGAATCTATTGCAGGTCTTTGCCATCCCGTTACAGGTCAGATTATTTATCATAATCCTAAAACAGACAAAACGGAAGAGCTTTTAAATAAAGATCCCGTTGAAATCAGAGAGCTTGGTGTCAGACTTTCTTTCGTTCCTGAAGACAGAATTGGTATGGGACTTGTTGGCAATATGGATATAGTTGACAATATGTTGCTCAGAAGCTACCGAAAAAGTCATTCAATGTTTGTTGACAGAAAAAAGCCTGGAGATCTTGCAAATAAAATTGTTTCAGAGCTTGAAGTTGCAACTCCGAGCACACGCACCCCCGTCAGAAGACTTTCGGGAGGTAACGTTCAAAAGGTTCTTGTAGGGCGAGAAATAGCCGCCGCACCAACTGTTCTTATGGCTGCATATCCCGTTCGCGGACTTGATATTAACTCATCCTATACCATTTATAATTTGCTAACCAAACAAAAAGAAAACGGTGTTGCCGTTATATTTGTTGGAGAGGACCTTGACGTTCTCGTTGAGCTTTGCGACCGCATAGTAGTAATTTGTGCAGGAAAGGTTACGGGAGTTCTTGATGCTAAAAATACAACTAAGCAAGAAATAGGACTTCTTATGACACAATCTGAAAACAATCTTAAGGAAAAAGCAAAGGAGGGCGAAGGCATTGAAAACTAATGAAAAAACAAAAGTGAAAGCAAACGAAAAAAATGTTCGTGAACCGCTTTTCCACGTTGTTAAACGAGATGATATTCCTTGGTATAAAGCAATGCTTATTCGTGTTATTGCGGTTGTTGCAGCGTTGGTTTTATGTTCAATTCTTTCAATATTTATGGCAAAAGCAACCCCCGCAAAATTTCTTATCACCCTTGTTGACGGTGCTGTTGGTTCTTCCCACAAGCTATGGAAATTTGCTAAAGATACAGCCGTCTTACTTTGCATTTCCCTTGCTGTAACTCCTGCTTTCCGTATGAGATTCTGGAACATTGGTGCAGAAGGACAAGCCTTGGTCGGTGCTCTCACCTCTGTTGCAGTTGCTTTCTATTTCGGTGGAAAAATTCCCGATGGATTGTTACTTGTTATTATGCTTCTTTCTTCCATTCTTATTGGTGCTGTCTGGGGCGGACTTCCCGCTATTTTCAAAGCAAAATGGAACACAAATGAAACGCTTTTCACCTTGATGATGAACTACGTTGCAACGGGACTTGTTTCTTTCTGTCTCGCAAAATGGACTCCAACAAACGGAAGCGTTCTTCCAAGACTTGATTTCGGACACCTTCCCGTTGTTCTTCACGAATATTTCTTGCTTATACTTATCGTACTTATTATAACTTTGATAATACACGTTTATTTACACTATACAAAACAAGGATATGAAATTTCCGTTGTGGGTGAAAGTGAAAACACAGCACGTTATATTGGAATAAACGTCAGAAACGTTATCATCAGAACTATGCTTATTTCGGGTGCAATATGCGGACTTGCAGGATTTTTAATAGTTAGCGCCCTTGACCATTCAGTTAACACTGAAACTATAGGCGGTATGGGATTTACTGCAATTATGGTTTCTTGGCTTGCAAAATTCCATCCCCTTATTATGATTGGAACTTCTGCCTTTATATCATTTTTACAGCTCGGTTCTTCCCAGATATCCTCAACATTTGATATAGATTCATCTTTTCCTAATATGGTTGTTGGTATCGTTTTATTCTTCATTATCGGCTGTGAATTTTTCATCGGCTACCGTCTTAAATTCCGTAAATTTGCAAAAAAAGGAGGAAAAGAACAATGAACGCTTTTTGGGATTTCATTATTACTTCCATTCCCCTTGGTATGACCTTTCTTTATGGATGCACAGGTGAAATACTAACTGAAAAATCAGGACATCTTAACCTTGGTATCCCAGGAATTATGTGTATTGGCGGAGCTTGCGGTTGTTCAGCCTTAAGATTGATGTATCAATCTGGGTTGCCTTCATTCCTTATAGTTATTATTTCTATACTTGCCGCATTTGCGGGAGGTGCGTTAATGGGAGCGCTTTACTGTTTCCTTACGGTTACTCTCAAAGCAAACCAAAACGTTACAGGCCTTGCAATGACAACATTTGGCGTTGGCGTTACAAAGTTTATTATGAATAAGATGGCAATAGTTCCAATTCGCTATCTTTACGCTCTCAAATATTTCCGTTTTCCCTTTGCAGAAAGCACAACAGCTCTTAAATATTGCGGAATAATGGTATTTTTAGCGATTATTATAGCTCTTTCTGCATCATACGTTCTTTCAAAAACTCAAATTGGGCTTCATCTTCGTGCAGTTGGTGAAAACCCTGCAACAGCAGATGCGGTTGGTATAAACGTAACCCTTTATAAATACGTTGCAACACTCCTTGGAAGCGGAATTGCGGCTCTTGGCGGCCTTTTCTACATAATGGACTATTCAGGCTCGGTTGATGCTTACAAAAAGATAGAGGCTCTCGGTTGGCTTTCTGTTGCCCTCGTTATCTTCACTTTGTGGAGACCGCATTTAAGCATAATCGGTTCGTGTGTGTTCGGTATGCTTTATATAACAGGTTCAAGAATCCCTACCCTTTTGGGTATAACTATGGATATGAGTGCAACTCCATTGTTTGAAATGCTCCCATACGTTGTTACTATTGTAGTTCTCATCGTAACAAGTATAAGCAAAAAACGTGAAAATCAACCTCCTGCGGCTTTAGGGCTTCCCTATTTCCGCGAAGAAAGATAAAGTTTTTTGTGTCTTTGAAAATCTTTATGTTTTAATAAAGGTATTCAAAACTGAAAAAGAGAAAACATTATCCCCAAACGATTATACTTCAACGTTTGGGGATATTTTCTTTTATTTAGTGTTTTTTATTATATTTTTGAGATAATATATTTTTGAGATAATATCTTTTTTAGTATCTTCTTTTTTGAGATAACGCCTTTTTTGAGATATCATCTTTTTGAAATATTATATTTTTGAGATAACGTATTTTTTGAGGTATTATCTTTTTGATTTATTATCAAACTATTGATTTTCACGAAAACATATTTTCTGAGTTTCGTGGTCCATAGATTCAACTATGGCGAGAGACTGTAAATCGTATCCAAGATTTCGAATTGTTTTTCCGCCAAACTGAAATCCCTTTTCAATTGCAATTCCAATTCCTTCAACTGTTGCCCCTGCGGATTCACTTATGGAAATAAGCCCTTGCAAAGCACATCCGTTTGCAAGAAAATCATCTATTATAAGAACGTGATCATCAGAAGATAAAAAACGCTTTGAAACTATAACCTGATTTTTATTCTTATGAGTAAAGGATTCAACCTCAGCCTTATAAACGTCTCCGTCAATATTTATACTTTTTGCCTTTTTTGCAAAAACCATGGGAACGCCGAAGCAACGTGCAACAGCATATGCGATTGCTATTCCCGAAGCCTCTATAGTTAAGATTTTAGTTATCTTTTTGTTGTAAAAACGTCTGTGAAACTCTTTCCCAATTTCGTCTAAAAGAATAACGTCCATCTGGTGATTCAAAAAACTATCCACCTTGAGAACATTTCCTTCTTTTATTATTCCGTCTTTAACTATACGTTCTTCAAGAAAATTCATCGTCATACGCTCCGTTCTTCAAATGTTACGGTAATTATACTCCTTTTATTCTTCTTTGTCAATGGAAAATCATTATATTTCAAATTGTTTTAGAGAAAATCTGAGTATATTACCATTCATTTAAAATTGATAATACCTTATAAATATCGGTTGAATATCCTATTATTTTATTATACTTATTATACTTATTATCCTATTATTTTTCCGTCTTTTAATCTTATAATTCTGTTTCCGTATTTTGATGCTTCTTCAGAATGGGTAACTTGTAAAATCGTAATACCCTCTTCCTCATTTATTGTTTTGAATAGTTTCATAACTTCTTCTCCAGATTTACTATCCAAATTTCCTATTGGTTCATCTGCTAAAATAATGCTTGGGCTTAAAATTATTGCTCTTGCGATTGATACCCTTTGTTGTTGACCTCCTGACAGTTGATTTGGCAATGAGTGTCTTTTCTCTTCTAATCCTATTATTTTTAGTATTTTGTCTAATCTTTCCTTATAGTTTTTTTCTTTTTGTCCGTCCATAATTACGGGTAACATTATATTTTCTTCAACCGTTAGATTATGAACCAAATTATAAAACTGAAATACAAAACCAATATCTTTTCTTCTTAATATTGCTATTTGTTTTTCTTTTAATTTATTTATATCTTTTTCATTTATGAAAACTTCTCCACTTGTTGGTTTATCTAAACCTCCAATTAAATATAACAATGTAGATTTTCCACTTCCAGATTCGCCCATCAAAGAAACAAATTCACCCTTTTGTATTTCAAGAGTTATATTATCTAATACTTTATTTAAATTTTCTTTTTCTCCAAAGACTTTACTTAAATTAGTTACTTTTATAATACTCATTTTTTCCCTCCTATTCATATTTTATTTCATTTACAATATTCATTTTTTTCATTCTTCTTGAAGGAATTATTAAAGTGAATAATAATAAAATAAATACTATTCCTATAAACTTAAATGTCATATTCCAATCGAATATCATTTCTACATACATACTTAACGTTTCTAAAAAGGTTTCAACCATATCCGTTGCTATAAATCCCACAACAACAGCTATTAGACACGATATTGCACTTGATATAACTGTTTCTGCTCTTAACATTCTTTTTAATTGAATTTTGCTCATACAGGTAGAATTCAAAACAGCAAGTTCCTTTCTCCTTTGAATAAAGCAGATTATTTGATTGTTTATGATTCCTATAAATGATAATATAACGGCTAATCCTATAATTATATAAAATATGCTCATAATACCGTCTACTTGTTCTTTTTGGAATTCTAAGAATTCGTCTGTTGTGCTTATTTTTATTCCAATCTCTTTAAGATTTTTTTCAACTTTTTCTTTTAATTTTGGTATATCTGTTCCTTCTTCAGCTTCTATATGCACTTGCATTGGTACATCTTTTATATTTTCAAGATAGCTTTCGAGGTTCATAATAATTACATTTCTACTTGTTGAAAAATACGTGCTATTTATAAATCCAACAATCTTAAATTCTAATTCTTTATTTAACGTTCCAAATTTTATTTTTATAATATCATTTACTTTTAAGTCATTTCTTTCTGCGTATTTTTCATCTATTACTATTTCATTTCCTTTTAAATTTTCAATTTTATAATCCAATTCTTTTATATATTTTCTGCTTTCTTGTTGTCCAAGTATTGTTGGAAAAATATTAAATTTTTTTCCATCGTTATACGTTGTTTCCATATCTCCAAAGCAATACATATAATTGACTTTTTTCACGCCGTCTATTTCTACTAATCTATTGTATTCTTCGGCTGTTTTAGTTACATTTTCAATAACAATATCACAATCATCCACTGTATATTTAAAAGATGTAATTAACTCTGTATATGAAACAGAAACTGTAAGTATTGCAAGAATTAAAGAAATTGCAACAACAATTAACCTTGAAGAAGATATTATCATTTTGTTATATCCGATATTTTTGCACGAAATTATTCCAGTTGCCCATCCAATTTTTTTTGAGATTTTAGCAAGACCTAACGATATTATTCTAATAATAATCGGAACAAGATTTGCACACCCTACTATCAAAAAAACCAATGATAATAACGTTGGAATGAGCTTCATATCTTTGTTGATATAATTCAATATAAAAGCAAATGCAACTAACAGTATTCCTATTATAACACTTGTTTTTTTAATAATATATCTTGTACTTTGAACGTCAAATATAATATCCTTTATTGGTTTTCTATTCGCTTTTATTATTGCTTTTATGGAAATTAAAACTTCTAAAATAACTGCAAACGCTATTCCAATCAACATAGTTCCAACAGTCATTTTTGATGTTTCACTTGTTAATTCTACGCCACTTGTTGTTATAAAAAGACTTGCAACATTGCTATTTATTCCGAAACCAACAAAAACCCCTATAATTCCTCCAATTAGTCCATATACTGCATTTTCTAATATTAAAATTAAGTTCATTTTTCCTTTAGTAGCACCAACACTTCTGAATGTTCCAATGACAGGCATTCTTTCTGCTATTATAACATTATTCAGTGAGCTGACTACGAAAAAAATCATAATGGTTGCCATTGCAAAAACCATAATCAATATATATGTAATGAACGACATCTGCTCTTTTATTGATTCAATAGAAGCTACTTCTTCCACCATATAATTATCATTATTTTCTTTTAAATATTCGGCAAAATCTTTTGCTTTCTCATCGTTTTCTACATCTATATATAAAATATCATATTTTTCTGTTTCTATATTCCTTATTGCATTAACCGTTTCTAAATTTGCAATAAAAACAGGACAATCTAATTCTATTGCTGTCAGACCTTTTTTGCTTACGATTTTAACGATTTTTAACTCATAATTTTGATTTTCAACAGAAAATTTAATTGTGTCTCCAACTTTATATCCATATTCATCTGCTTGTTTTTGATTTATAACGGTTTCATTCTTGTTTAAACTTGGAATATCAGAACCTAACATTTTCATATCTATGGATCTATCTATATCCAAACCAAAAACCATAGCTTTTTTATCGTCTATATCAATTTCTATTTCAGATACTCCAACGTATGTAATTTTTTCGTTTCCTAAATTTACATCATCAATAGAAAACGGTTCTACTGTCCCTACTCCAACATCGGTTTCTCCGTATATTGACCTTAAAGTTTCTTGTACTTTTATTACAATTTCATTTGGCATAGTTAAATTAAGCACAAATACGGTAGTTGAAATTATCAATGATACAATAATTAATAAACTTCTTCCCTTTTTCTCCCAGATATTTTTTAATATATGTTTTAAAACTATTCTCATTTCTTACTCCTAATACTTTACTGTTTTGTGATTTTCTTATTCAATGCCAGAAATTTATTTATTAAATAAAACGTTGCTTATATATTTTGAATCGTTCTTAAAATTTCTCCCGAAAAATAAATGCCTTTTTCATAAGTCATTATACTATAAAAGCACCAAAAGTCAAGTTATTATTACATTATGGCACTGAAAATAAATCATACATCAGAATATAGTGTTATAAGTCAAGGCTTACATTAAAATATAATATGTTTGCAAGAATATGAGTAAATTTTATCAGAACAAAAATATTGAAAAAAACAAAATACTATGATATACTGAAAATGAAGATAAGCACGGAGGGGTTTGAATATGAGTCTTGATAGGTTTATAGAAGCACAAGAAAGGATGTATGAAATTGCTCTTAAAGAAATAAAAAGCGGAAAGAAAAAGAGTCATTGGATGTGGTTTATTTTTCCACAGCTTAAAGGACTTGGATTCAGCTCTATGGCTCAACGTTTTGCCATATCAGACATTAACGAAGCAAAAGAATATTTAGAACACCCAATTCTTGGAGAACGTTTAAGAGAAATAACGAAAGCGGCTCTTGAAAACAAAAATAAAACTGCATATGAAATTTTTGGTTCACCAGACCATATGAAGTTTCGCTCGTCTATGACCTTATTTTATCTTGCAAGTGGAGAACAGATATTTCTTGAAGCAATAAACGTTTTTTTTGATGGAATCAAAGACCAATTAACCATAAACCTACTTTAAATTACATTAAATATTTTTTTTCGTCAAAAAAACTATTGCACAAATTGAAAAACTATGGTATAATTTTTTCAAGGTATACAAAAAAATATATTTCAAGGAGGAACTTTAATGAAAAAGTCTATCGCTTCTCGCTTAACAGCTTGTATTTTAACAGCGTTTATGCTTGTTTCTTTACTTGCAGTTTCTGCTTTTGCAGATGAAGCAACCGCATCCCTTTTAGCAACTCCATCAAACGAAGATAAGGTTATTATCTATTATCCTGATGGTAATAAGGCACTTGGAAACGCTATCTCAAACAAAAAAATTGCCGCAGTTGATGCAGCTGTTGCAGACGGAAAATTAACCGTTACCGCTGATATGGGTATATTTACTCTTGTTAAAAGCGAAGAAAAAGACGCTTTTTATTTTGTTGATGCAAACGGAAAATATCTCACAAGCGGAGCAACGGGTAACGCAATCTCTCTTGAAGATTCTGCTTCTGACCTTGGTCTTTGGACACTTGAATCTGCTGAAAACGGTTGGTATGTTAAAAACTATGCCGCCGCATATGTTTATGGCGAAACCTCAAAGCCACAATATCTTGAATATTATTCAGGCTTCACAACATACAGCTTTAATTCATCAAAAACACACATTTACACATTTGAATTTTATGATGCAGAAGGAATTGTTATTCCCGATACCCCATCTGAAGACGAATCCTCGGAAGAATCCTCTGCTTATGAAGAACTAACTTTCTCAACAATTGCAGACGCAAGACTTGGAGAAAACAATGAAGTTTTCAACGTTAAAGGTGTTGTTACGTTTGTTGACGGCAAAAACGTAGTTATTGTTGACGAAACGGGTGCTATTAACCTTTATCTCAACGCGGTGGCAGAAGTTTCTGTTGGAAACAAAATTGCCGCAACAGGAAAAAGAGCTACATTCAGCGGACTTCAACAGTTAACAGGTGCTTCTGTTATTGAAGTTATTGAAGAAGAAGCAACCCTTCCTACAGCTAAAGAAACAACAATAGCTGATATTCTTGCTGACACCGAAGCAGAAACTCTTGAATGTCATTTCGTTATTCTTAAAAACGTAACTCTCGGAGAAACAAACGCAGAGAAAAGTACAACCGTTATTTCTGATGATTCAGGAAATTCCATCAATATATACAGATGTCCTGAGCTTGAAATCGCAGTTGGAACAAAGGTTGACGTTGTTGCTCTCGTTTCCGATTATAAAGGCTATCAGCTTCGTGTTAAAGACGCTTCTGCTATAACAGTTGCAAAAGCATCAGACGACAAGCCAACAGACGAACCTACAGACGAACCAACAGAAGAGCCAACAGACGAACCTACAGATGAACCAACAGACGAACCAACAGACAAACCAACAGATAACCCATCTGAACCCGCAAAACCAGGTGATTCTTCTGCTCTTGCTTTTTATGCAATAGTTGCAGTTATTTCTCTTTTTGGTCTTGTTGCTTTCACAAGAAAAGAAGCATAAAAGAAATATACAAAAAAGCGTAATCAGAATAATACAAGAAAAGAAGCATAATCAGAAATACAATTTAAAATAATTATATATAGTATTTTAAAATGGATACCCAACAAAAAAGTTGAGTATCCATTTTCTCTTTTAAACAAAAACTTTTGGTATTATATACTGTATACAAATACTTCTTTATTAATTACAGCACAAGAAATCTTTTTTCCAACTAATGGCTTTGCCTCGCGTGCAGTAAAAAACGGTGGTGTACGACGTTCCATATTATCCAAAACAACAACAAGGGAATACCCATTTTTTCTATAATGTACACAATCTATAACAACTGCTTCTTGCGGAACAACAGAATTACATATAGACTCAAGAGATCTAATTTTATGAATCATATAAACCAGATAAAGAAAAATAGCACCTGAAAATAATAAGTATACCCAACTCACCTGACGAGCTGTTTCATCACCGAAAAAATATTCCCCAAGGAAAAAGAATAAAAATACCGCAACCAAAACTATAATCCATATAACTTCAAACCAATACTTTTTTATGGTAAAATACTGCATAAATACTCCTTAATACTACTTTTATATTTTTAAATTTAATAAACACAAAATGTCATATCTTTTTTCAGATAACTGTTTAATTTGTTATTATATCTAAAAGTCCGTTTCCTTGTTTTTTAAATTCTTCACTGTTGAAATAATTCAAAAGCCATTCGTTTCTTCCTTCGAGCCAATTAACAAGATAATTAAAATGCTTTTCGTGAGTATCAAGCCCTCTTATACTTTCGGGTTCAAAAAAAATCTGTTTTCCGAAAATATTCCATTTATAAAAATTTTCTTCAAGTTCTTTTTTATTCAGTAGATAATATCTGACAAGCTCTGATATTTCATCATTAATAATTGGATAAAGCTCACTATATCGTTGGGAAACCATATCTCTGAACCATTTATTATCCATCAGAAGAATAAACCACCTATGACCAATTCCAAATCCACAGCGTTTTCCCGCGAAAAGCTCTTCATATCCACCGTCATTCATTCTGTCATCATTTCCCATTGAAATATCAAAATCCCAAGCAGGTCCGAAATATAACTTTCCTCCGTTCTCTTTTATATACATAAACAGACTTGCAAAGCCTACGTCAAAATTTTTAACGTATTCTTGCAAAAGATACATATCAAGCAAAGAATCCATATCAATTAGCTTTTCAATTTCAGCTCTGTTTCCGCTTTTTATAGCATTATTACACTTTGTCAGATAATTTTTAGCATAATTATACTGTCCGTTTGTGGTGAAATCGCTTTTTATTACAAAACGCAAATCATCTATGAGGATACATTCTCCACTATCCAGCTTTTCTCGTGAGTCAAGCTCAAGGAGAAAACCTATATCATCGTTATTACCGTCTGTTTCAATATTAACTCTTGATTTTCCAACCTCAACCTGTTCTGTCAGAAGATAAACGCCGTTATAATCCCCGTTGAGATAAACGTCAACGAAAGCACAATTATACTTAACCTCAAACCCATCAAATCTTTGAGAAAGACCGTAAGCCATATAATTTCTCATTAAAGATTGGTCGCAATGGTTAGCAATCAAAACCCAATCCTTTCTCTCGGCTTTGCCAAGGTCAAACAAATTTACCTTTGAAGAGAAATTTAATTTATATGATTTTTTATCAAATCTTGAAGATGAATTTCCTCTTATTCTGATTTTTATTGGTTCATATTCAAGAGAATATTTTTTTTCTGTATTAGAAATTGAAACAGAAGCGGAAGAATATTCTTTATCAAGCTCTCCTGCAACATCGGGAAAAGTTATATGAAGCTCAGGAAATCCAACGTATTCAAATTGAGCTTTTATTTCTTTAACCTCTTTAGATTCTGAAATAGTATCTTTTCTTTTCGCCTCTTTAAAACCATCGCTCCAACCTACAAACCTATAGTTCAGATTGGAAACCGCAACAACGTATGACGATTCTTCCTCAACTCCAAGAGCTTGTATAGACTCTCCCTTTATGTATCCCATACTCTTATCGTTTACAGTATATTTCAAAAGTCCATCCCCTTCACCGAGAGAAATTTCCGCGAAAACATCTTCAGCGGAGGATTCTTCCATAAACTTTGAATAATCAATATTAATTGGTTCTTTTGGAGCGTATTTTCCAAAATCGGAAGAAATTCCAATAAGCGTTGCAGCACAAAGAAAAGAAGCAAATATTTTGTTTGTTTTTCTAAAAAATATAGCCATAACTTTATTTTATTCTTAAAAACTTTTTCAAAAAATTCTGATACAATCAAAGCCTTTTGTGCCAAACAAAAGGACAAAAGGCTTTGTGCACATTAATATAATTAATCAAGGAGTTTTGAAAGAATAGATTGAATTAAAGCGGGATCGCCTTTTCCTTTCAATTCCTTCATAACCTGACCAAACAAAGCGTTTCTAACCTTTGTTTCGCCATTTTTATATTTGGTTACAGTTGCTTCGTTTGCATCGAGGACTTTCTTTACAGCAGTTTCTATCTCGCCCGTATCACTCTGAGAATCGAGGCCGTTTGCTGAACAATATTCAACGGGATCAACGTTTTCGTTAAACACCGCAGAAAGAACTCGTTTTCCTGCATTTCTTACGATTTTTCCATCAGCAACCATCTTTACAATTGTTCCCAACTTTTCAGCATCAATATCAAGCTCATCGGCAGAAAGTTTTTTCTGTCTTAAAATGCTCATACATTCGCCAAGTATCCAGTTTGCCGTATCCTTTGGAAGTCCGTTTACAGAAACCGCACCTTCAAAAACATCACACAAAGCTCTGCTTGAAGTTAAAATTGAAGCGTCATTTTCTGAAAGTCCAAGCTCTTCTATATATCTTGCCTTTTTAACCTCAGGCAATTCTGGAAGGCTTTCTTTAACAGAGTTAAACCATTCATCATCAATTATAATTGGGGGAAGGTTGGGATCGGGAAAATATCTGTAATCCGCCGCCATTTCCTTGCTTCTCATTCCGAAGCTCTTATTTTTAACATCGTCCCAACGTCTTGTTTCTTGAATAAGAACCTCTGTTCCCCTCTCCAACGCGTCAATATGACGGGCAACTTCATATTCAATAGCTTTTGAAATTGCCGTTATGGAGTTCATATTTTTCATTTCCGTTCTGACACCAAGCTCAGACGAACCTTCGGGACGGATTGAAAGGTTAACATCGCAACGCATAGAGCCTTCTTCCATCTTGCAATCGGAAACCTTTGCAAATCTAAGCAAGGTTTTAAGTTTATCAAGATATGCAACAACCTCTTCAACGCTGTTGAGGTCGGGACGGCTTACTATTTCAATAAGAGGAACGCTTGTTCTGTTGTAGTCAACGAGGGTTGTATCTGTCCAATCATCGTGAACGAGCTTTCCGGCGTCTTCTTCCATATGAATTTGTTTAATTCCAATAACCTTTTTTCCCTTGGAGGTTTCAATCTCAACACCGCCATCAACACAAATTGGTGAAAACCACTGTGTTGTCTGATAAGAAGAAGGAAGATCGGGATAATAATAGCTCTTTTTATCAAAGGTTGTATATCTGTTAATATGACAGTTTGTCAACATTCCCGCACGCATTCCAAGCTCAACAACCTTTTTGTTCATTATGGGAAGCATACCC
>JAZNJM010000113.1:0-35903 GCA_045578045.1 Eubacteriales bacterium
CTCATTGTTGTATAATTACCTCGCTTTATGTGTGGTTTTTTGTCAATTCCATTATATCATAAAGTTAGTGGATACTCAATGCCTTGCGGCAAAGAGTATCCACTTTTTTTACTTTTGACCGCTGCTTAATGCAACAGCCCCATTTATCATAAACAAAAGTAATAATAAAAGGTTGGGTTTATTATGAGCTTTGAAGCCGAAAATATTGATATTATCCGAAAATATACCAAAACAAAACTTGCTTGTTATTCTTCAAACGTTTCTATGTCTGTTGTTGGAAATATATCACCTCTACTGTTTTTAACGTTCAGAGAATTATACGGAATTTCATATTCCCTTTTAGGACTACTCGTTTTAGTTAATTTTTCAACACAGCTTTTGGTTGATTTGATATTTTCTTTTTTCTCCCACAAATTCAATATATCAAAAACGGTTAAAATTATGCCAATTTTGGGAGTTGTTGGTCTTTGGATATATGCTTTGTCTCCCATTATTTCCCCTGAAAATATATACGTAGGACTTTGTTTTGGAACTATTATTTTTTCAGCATCAAGCGGTTTAGGAGAGGTTTTAATAAGCCCCGTTGTTGCCTCAATACCATCTGAGAATCCCGACAGAGAAATGAGTAAGCTCCATTCTGTTTATGCTTGGGGCGTTGTTGGAGTTGTTATATTTGCAACCGCTTTTATATGGCTTTTTGGAAATGAATATTGGTGGATTCTCATTTTTATTTTATCTTTAATTCCTCTCGCTTCTGCTTTTCTTTTCGGGGTTGCAGAAATTCCAAAAATGCAAACTCCCCAAAAGGCTTCGGGTGTATTAACTCTACTTAAAAACAATGGAGTTTGGTTCTGTATTTTCGCAATCTTCCTTGGAGGTGCTTCTGAATGCACAATGGCTCAGTGGGCATCGGGATATCTTGAAAAAGCTCTTGGGATTCCTAAATTATGGGGAGATATTTTTGGTGTTGCATTTTTTGGAGCCGCTTTGGGATTTGGAAGAAGTTTATACGCTAAAATAGGAAAAAATATACATAGAGCTTTGATTTATGGTTCTTTGGGCGCGTTTTTCTGTTATCTTTTGGCGGCTCTCTCGCCCTTTTCGGTTGTTGGTCTTTTATCGTGTGCATTCACTGGATTTTGTGTTTCTATGCTTTGGCCGGGAAATCTCGTTGTTTCATCTGAACGGTTTCCCCAGAGTGGTGTTGTTATCTATGCACTTATGGCATCGGGTGGAGACCTTGGGGCGTCTGTTGGTCCACAGCTCGTTGGCATCATAACAGATTTTGCTATGGAAAATCAAACCCTCGTCTCTTTTTTTGCGTCTCTTAATATGTCCGCAGAAGAAGGAGGAATGAAATTGGGAATGTTAATTGGGGGGATTTTTCCTCTTGTATCTGTTTTCCTCCATTTTAAATCAAGAAAAAATTATATGAATGAAAAATCTCCTTTTGAAGACGTTTAAAAATTCGTCATTTCAAAATGAGATTGTTTGTTTTCTCTATTTTTTGAATGAGATTATATCAGATATATTACAAGACAGGGCAATACAAATTTTATCTAATATTTCCTTATCATATCTTGTAACTTTGTTTTTATAGTAATTATCAATTATCTGATATTTTATACCTGTTCTCTTTGCTAATTCGTATCTCGTCATTCCATGTTTTTCTATATATTCTTTTATTGATAAAGTTATCATTATTATTACCTTTCAAAAGTATATACTTAATAAATATAATATTACACTCGGATATATTATAATTTGAAAATTTACTCTTGACAATTATCCTAAATAGGTATATACTTATATAAGTATATATAATGAAGAGGTTTTTATATGAAATTGTTGATTATTGGTTCGAGAAAAATTGAAAAATTTGATTTTTCAAAAAATATACCACAATCAGTAAGTTTAATAATATCAGGAGGTGCAAAGGGCGTAGACACATTAGCGGAAAAATATGCTGATGAAAATAATATTCCCAAAAAAATCGTTTTGCCTCAATATGAAAAATATGGTCGTGCCGCACCGTTAAGAAGAAATGAGTATATGGTTGATATGTGCGATTGTGTTCTTGCAATTTGGGACGGAAAATCAAAAGGAAGTGAATATGCGATAAAATATGCAAAAAAACATAATAAGCAGATTACCGTTATACTTTGCGATGATACGAATTAAATTATCTATCTTATCCCCGATTTTGATATAATATATCCTAATTTAATAACCTACACAAGAATTTCAGAATTACCTTAAAAAAATTTTTCAAAAAAATATGATTTTTTTATCAAAAAGGTATTGCAAATTGAAAAAGAATGTGGTATAATAGCAAAGCTGTCAGGGAAACCAAGACAAATAACAATTAAATATGTAAATTAGACGGCGCCATAGCCAAGCGGTAAGGCAGAGGTCTGCAACACCTTTATCCCCGGTCCGATTCCGGGTGGCGCCTCCAAATAATCCTGTACGAAAGTGCGGGATTTTTACTTTCCGATTTTCACTTTTCGCTCTTCACTAACTTCGTCCGAGAAGTTTTTTAGAAAGTAATACGTGATAGTGAAGAGCTAAGGAGCAAGGCAACTTTTCTTCCATTTATCGATAATCATTTTATATATTTCAATCCGCACGTGAAAATAAAAAAATTCAATTCCTCTGTAAAAATCAAAAGGGTGAAAATCAAAAGTTTTTTTATTGTTGACATTTTAGATATAATGTGATAGAATATGTAAAAAGATAATAGAAAGGAGGACGAAATTATGCAAAAAACAAAATTGGGTATTTCTGTCGGATTGATGGGGTTGATCCTCTATTGCTTAGGATTGTTTTGCAATTATTACGTTATTATTGCAGCGGTTGTATTTGTTCTTTATGCTGAACAAGACCTTTGGCTTAGAAGAACAGCGGTAAAAGTTCTTGCTTTGTCGTTCCTTTTCCCTGCTATTCGTTTGGTTATAGGATTTATTCCAGACGGTATTGGAATTATTAACGATATAACGATGATGTTTGACAAACCTTTTAGCATTTCCATTGTTTCCAAAATTTTAACGTTTATTACAGACGCTATAGATATCGGGGAAAATTTAATCTTTATTTTGCTTGGAGTAATGGCTTACTCTAAGAAAACTATTGAGCTTCCCGTTATAGATTCGTTTATAAACAAAAACGTAGAATAATGGCAATGGGCTGAAAACTTATATAATCCCTTTGAGGCTGATTCTTGAGAAAATCAAGAACGCCCGAAGGGATTATTGGTTGTTTAACACTTTATAAATTTTAAAAAAGTATATATTGAGACGAATAAAATATATATGATTAAAAAAAGTATATATTAAGACAAATAAAAGCTATTATATATGAATGTTTCCGCTTTGGATATTACCTGAATATTGATTGTTCGGAGGATTTAACATTCCTTTTAAAAATAAAGCCAAGAGGAAATGAAAACAAAATATAAACAACCGATAAAAAGTTTGTGAATTTTTGTTTGAGCTATTGAAAAAAAATAAATATGTGATATAATCAAACTGATAATTGGGTTTATATATGGTGTGGAGGTTTTTTGCATTTATTAAGATGAATATGAAAACACTTCGATTGGTGTTTTGAACGCCTATATTTGATAGCGGTTCATCTTTGTACGCTGTTTTTTAAAAAAGCCGAAGCATAAGTCGAGACAATGATATTTTGAAATTTTCGTCTTGTTTTTTGATTTAAAACCATTGTTCTGATTATTTTCTGAGATAAAAAGGCTTAATGTTTTTATATCTCAGAAGGCTACAAAGGAGTTTTTAAATACTATGAAGTATGATGAAATAAAAGAAAATAAAAATATTGCGAATGAATCGCATATATATACGATTGATGTGCGTCATATTTTAAAATCTTTATGGAGAAGAGCGTGGCTTATAGCTCTTTCGGGGGTTATTGCGGGGGTTATTGGCTTTGCTATTCCAACCTTTACCATTGCTCCGACTTATTCATCATCCATAATGCTATACGTTAATAACAGCTCTATTTCTTTGGGAAATACAAATTTTAGTATTAGCTCTTCGCAAATAAGTGCTGCTCAGAGTCTTGTTAAAACATACGGTGTTATTCTCAATAACAGAACAACTCTTGAACGTATAATACAAAAAACAGGAGTTTCATATACTTATAAAGAGCTTTCCGCAATGATAACTTCCGCGCCTTCTAACAATACGGAAATAATGCGTGTTACCGTAACTTCAACAGATCCATACGAGGCTGCTGAAATTGCAAATTGCATTGCAGAGGTGCTTCCTGTCAGAATATCAGAAATCATTGACGGAGCTTCTATGGAGGTTATTGATTCTGCTATTCCCGTTCTTAGCAAGGTTGGGCCGAGCATTACAAAATACACAGCCGTCTTTATGATTTTAGGTGTTCTTTTATGCACCGCTGTATTAGTTGTTCTCGCTTTGCTTGATGACACAATTCACGATGAAGAATATATTCTTCAAACTTACGATTATCCTATCCTCGCTAAGATACCTGACCTTTTGGGTTCGGGAGATAACAAATACGGATATTCAGCGTATGGTTCGGCTTCTGATTCATCAAAGACCAGAAGAAAATCCAAAAAAGGTTGATGAAAGACGAGGTGCTAAAAAATGGAATTATTCAGAAAAAAACGTAAGCATACTTCGTTTTCCACAAAAGGAGTTAAAGATACTCTACACAAAAATTTGGAGTTTACAGCAACAGAACAATATAAGCTCCTTCGTGCCAACTTGAATTTCACTCTCCCTGCGGGAGAAAATTGCCCAGTAATCGGTGTAACAAGCTCAATCAGAGGCGAAGGAAAAAGTACAACTTCTATCAACCTGTCCTATGTTCTTGCCGAAAAGGGAAGTAAGGTTTTGCTTATTGACGGGGACTTAAGACTTCCTTCCGTTGCGAAAAAAATGGATTTGGAAAATGCTTGCGGCTTGACCGATTTTCTTATGAACAAGGAAATACCATTGTTTTCCTTTAGAACAAACGTTCTTGACAATTGGTATATTATCCCTTCGGGTAGTATTCCTCCAAACCCTTCTGAGCTTTTAGGCTCTGAGAGAATGGAATCTGTTTTGAATGAGTTTAAGAAACAGTTTGACTATATAGTTGTGGATCTTCCTCCTGTTAATATTGTTTCGGATGCTATATCAATTTCAAGCTTTATAAGTGGAATGGTTGTTGTTATTCGAGAAGATTATACTGAAAAAAAAGAACTTCAAAGATGTATAAGACAGCTTAAGCTGTCTAACGTTAAGGTTCTCGGCTGCGTCATGAATGGTGCGAAATCAGGCGGAGGTTCATACGGAAAGTATAAAAAATACAGATACTATAAGTATTATAGATATTATCAAAGCAACGATGACTGAGCGATTTAAAAAATCAGTAAAGTATTAATTATAACGTAATAAAATGCTATATATATAAACGTAGTTAATTATAAAACGTGAAAAGGAAATAAAGAAATGATAGATTGGCACAGTCATATTCTTCCAAAAGTTGATGACGGAAGCAAAAGCGTTTCTGAAAGCCTTGAAATGCTCAAAATTATGAGTTCTCAGGGTGTTGATAAGGTAGTTGCCACTCCTCATTTTTTTGCTAATGATGAAAGCGTAGATTCGTTTTTAGAACGCCGAAGCAATTCATATCTTGAACTTGAAAAGGCACTTGAAGATTCGAAAGATTTTTTTGAAGGTTTAAAAGCTCCTGAGATTATTATGGGGGCAGAGGTTAAGTATTATAATGGTATAAGCAGATTGGCTGATTTAAACAAATTGGCTTTTCAAAACAGAAAGCTCATTATGATTGAGATGAGTATGTCAAGATGGACGGAATATACCGTTAAGGAAATTGTTGAGCTTTCTCAAAATCATAGGTTAACCGTAATAATTGCCCACGTTGAAAGATATGCATCTTTTCAGAGGGTTGAAACGATGGAAAGACTTTATGAAAGCGGAGTTTTGATGCAAGTTAATTCGAGCTTTTTTACGAACTTTTCAACAAAGAGAAAGGCTGTAAAAATGCTTGAAAAAGGCGATATTCATTTAATTGGATCAGATTGTCATAATTTGACTTCGAGACCGCCTACGTTGAAAGACGCTTTTGAATATATTGAAAAAAAGCTGGGGGAGAATTTCATCAGACAGTTTAATAGATATGGTGATAAAATTATCTCTTAATTAAATGAAAGTTAGTTATTATAATTTAAAAAAACAGGTTGTATTGTTTGAATAGGAAATATATAGCGATTTTCAGATATAAAGATAACAACTTTAATTTTATAAAAAAAGTAAATATAATTTACTGTATATTTGTTTTTCAATTTGAAGTAAAAAAATAATTATAAATAATTTTTTCGAAAGGAATGTCCCAATATGAAAAAACTTTTATCATTCGTACTCACAATAGTAATGGTCGTAACGATGACTGTTGCTGCTCAAGCAGCTGATAACGTATTTATTATCAGCCCATCTCTTAAACCTGCTCCAACTTTGATTAGCTTTGAAAATCAGGTTGAAGGTTGTCTTTCTGAGATAATTATAACAGCTTATGCAAACAGACATTCTCTTCCCGATGACGTTAGAGAGCTTATCGAAAAAGCATATGAAACGTTGGCAAACACAAATGACGTTGGAACGTTGAATGACGGCTTGAAGGCTTTGGCAGATAAATATAAAGTTTCAACAGCTGATTTTGCAGTAAGCGATTTGTTTGACATCGGTATGACAGATTGCGATTCTCACACAGAACACGGAGCTTTTGATTTAGTTATTGCTCCTGAATCTCTTAAAAACTTCGTTTGCTTGCTTCACTACTATAACGGTCAGTGGAACATTGTTGAAGATGCAGAAGTTACAAACAACGGAGAACATCTTAAATTTACAGCTGATGAGTTTTCTCCTTTTGCTATAGTTGTTAACACAAAAGACGTTGTAGAACCAGAAAAACCTGAAGATCCAGGTAAACCAGGCGACAGCTCTAAAACCGCTGTTTATGCAGTTATTATGTTAGGTTCTGCATTATCAGTTGTTGTTCTCGCAAGAAAACTTAAAAAACAATCAGTTTAATTGTTTTCGAGAATTATTACTAAATAACTATGGGCAAGACGATAAATAGTAAAGAAAAAATTATTAAATGCGGCATTATAGTTTTGCTGGTCGTTTTCCTTGTTTCCGCCGCTTTGCTTATACTTGGTTTGTGGGAGAAGGAACACGGAGAATTTCCTGAAGCGACTTCAAAAGAAGATGAGTTTATTGAATACAACGGAAAAAAGTATGTTTTCAGAGATAATATTGAGACCTTTCTCGTAATAGGACTTGATAAATTCGATGGAGAGGCTATTTCCGAATCGTATAACAACGATAAACAGGCTGATTTTATAATGCTTTTCGTATTTGACGATGAAGCAAAAAAAAGCTCAGTCATATATATAAACCGTGATACCATGGCTAACGTAAATCTTTTAGCTCTTAATGGGAACACATACGATACTGTTGTAAGACAGATTGCCTTAGCTCATACTCAAGGAAATGGTAAAGACGTAAGCTGTCATAACGTTGCATCTTCCGTTTCGGATCTTTTGCTTGGTACAAAGGTTAATCATTATATTTCTTTAACCTTAGATTCCGTTCCCATTGTTAATGACCTTGTGGGCGGTGTTGAGGTTACTGTTCTTGATGATTTTTCGGGGGTTGATAATTCTCTTGTTAAGGGAGAAAAAATTCTTTTAAACGGAGAACAAGCTCTAAACTATGTCAGAACGAGAGAAAATCTTGAAGATAATACAAATATTGCAAGAATGAAACGTCAACAGCAATATATGGAAGCCTTATACAAAAAAGCACAAAGCTGTATGCTTGATGATGAGACTTTTATTGCAGAGGCGGTTCTTAAGATATCAGACCATATGGTGTCAGATCGTTCTGTAACTCAGCTTGAAGACCTTGCTAAAAAATTTGATGAATATGAGTTCAGTGGTAGCGTAAATATTGAAGGCGAATCAAAGGTTGGGGAACAATATATGGAATTTTATCCTGATGAAAATTCCATAAAAGAAATTGTTTCAGAACTTTTCTGTGTAGAAAAAAGCGACAAATGAGCTTATCACCAAAAATGGTTTGTTTCAATGATAAAATCTTGTATTAACTTAGAAAAAACGTTTAATTAGTTTTTTGCTTTAACGTTTAATCAGTATTTTGCCTTTAGTGTTTAATGTATAATTTTTACTTGATTGGATTTATTGAAATGAATCTTGAATAACTCTAATGAATTTTGAATACACTCCTCGTATTTCGCGGGAGTGTATTTAAGCGAAAAAACTCATTTGTTTATAAAATGTTAACGAAAGTTGCTTCGTTGTTCATAATATAGAGTATTTTTAAAATGACTATGAAAAGGTTGTGTAGGTACAAAAATGAAAAAAATTAATATAAGATGGCAACTTGTGGTTTATGACATTTTTATACTTGCTATGGTCGATATTCTATTGTTGCTCTTTTATCGAGGCACAGAAAATTTGTCTGCAAGAGGTATTATATTTCAAGCTGCTGTTTCCTTTATAAGTATATTTTCTATAAGACTTGTTGGAAACGTATATAAGCAGATATGGAGATATGGTGGAATACAGTGTTATATAAAGCTCTTAATCGTTGATTTTGTTGCATTTCTTTTTTATGGTTTTTATAACTACGTTTTACATATAATTCCTCAGTTTGAAAGGATAACCTTTGTCAGATTGTTGTCTATTTCCTGTATGAATCTTCTTGGTGCTTTAGCTATAAGAATGGCATACAGATACGCTTATAAATGCGGAAATGACGTAACTAAGTATGGTAGAATGTTAAATTGGTTACTCAGAGTTTTTGCAGGGAAGAATATAAAGGGTTCTCATCAGGATAATAATCATAAAATTAAAATAGCGATAATAGGTGCGGGAAGAGTTGGTGTTTCTCTCGCGGCAGAATTATTGTCAAACGCTTCTGCTTCATATTATCCTTGTTGCTTCGTTGATATACAAAAGAAAAAAGCGGGTAGAGAAATATATGGTATTCCTGTATTCTGGGAAGAAAATATTGAATCAGGCGGACTTAGTAAAGTTGGTGTTCAGGAAGTTGTTTTTGCTATACCAAACCTTGATGAAGAAAACAAAAAAAGATTATTCAGCTATTATGCAGGATTAGGGTATAAGATTAAGGTTTATGATTTCCCCGTTATGCAAACGGCTGGAAAAAAACGCTTTTTAAGAGAATTTGATATAGAAGAGCTTCTTTTCAGAAAGCCAATTAATATTGCTGATACACGTACAAACGAATATTATAAAAACAAAGTTATTCTTATAACTGGCGGGGGAGGCTCTATTGGTTCTGAGCTTTGCCGTCAGCTTGCGAAAATGAACCCTAAGCATATTGTTATTCTTGATATATATGAAAACGGAGCGTATGACGTTCAGCAAGAATTGAAAATGGCGTATGGGGATAAGGTTTCTTTAAGCATAGAAATTTGCTCTATAACTAATATAAAAGCGTTGGAACGTGTTTTTGAAAAATACCGTCCACAGATTATTATAAACGCTGCGGCTCATAAGCACGTGCCTTTGATGGAGAATAACTCCATAGAAGCGGTTGAAAACAACGTTTTTGGTGCAAGAAATCTTGTTATGCTTTGTGAAAAATATGAATCAGAGCGTTTTATGATGGTTTCAACTGATAAAGCGGTTAATCCAACAAACGTTATGGGAGCAACAAAGAGAATGTGCGAGATGATAGTCCAGAGCGCGAGTACATATGGAACTGTCAAATACAGCTCAACAAGATTTGGAAACGTTTTGGGCTCTGCGGGTTCTGTTATTCCATTGTTCAAAAGACAGTTGGCAAACGGAGGACCTTTAACTGTTACAGATAAAAGAGTTATAAGATATTTTATGACGATTCCCGAAGCCTCTCAGCTTGTTCTTCAATCTGGGGCGATGGCGAAAAACGGAGAGCTTTTTGTTCTCGATATGGGAAAGCCTGTTAAAATATATGATTTAGCACAGAATATGATTTTTCTTTCAGGTGCAAAGGATATTGAAATTATTGAAACAGGTCTAAGACCAGGGGAAAAACTGTATGAAGAACTTCTTGTAAAAACAGAAGAGCTTGATAAAACTGAAAATAGTTTGATTTTTATAGAAAAAGACAAGCCTCTTTCTCAAAGCGATATAGCTATTCGCTTGAAAAAACTTGAAGATGCGTGTGCAACGGGAAATAATGATATTGTTAAAAGAATTCTCAAAGAGGTTGTTCCAACTTATAAAGATCCAAAAGAAATTAATGGAGAAATTGATTCTGAAAAAGTTGATATTAACTCTAAGGTTGAAATTTTAATTTAATTTTGCATATATTAGTTAATTTAATTTTGTCTATATTTTATTTGATATCATATTAAACGTATTATTAATTGAATTTGTATATCGTTTTATACCTATTCGTTATTTCGTTTGAGGAGGAAAACATTGTTTTATGGAACCGTTTGAAAAAAGGATTTGGCTTTCTTCGCCAACAATGCACGGTGAAGAACTCCAATATATGACTGAGGCATATGAAAGTAATTGGATGTCAACAGTCGGCGAAAATATTAATGATTTGGAAAATAAAGTAAGTCAAAAGGTAGGCTGTAAATATGCGGTTGCTCTTTCTTCGGGAACCTCAGCTTTGCATTTAGCTGTTAAGTTGGCTGGAGTAAAGGCGGGAGAGCGTATTTTTTGCAGTGATATGACGTTCAGTGCAAGCGTTAACCCTGCTGTATATGAGAAAGCTATTCCCGTTTTTATTGATTCGGAATATGAAACGTGGAATATGAGTCCATATGCTCTTGAAAAGGCTTTTGAGATTTATCCTGATACGAAATTTGTTATTGTTGTCAATTTATACGGAACTCCCGCAAGACTTGATGAAATATGTTTAATTGCAGAAAAACACGGTGCTGTTGTTATAGAAGATGCGGCTGAATCTTTTGGCGCGTCTTATAAAGGCAAACAGACGGGAACCTTTGGTTTGTATAATGCAATTTCATTTAACGGGAATAAAATAATAACAGGTTCATCAGGCGGAATGCTGTTGACAGACGATGTTAAAGCGGCGGATAAAGCAAGAAAATGGTCAACACAAAGTCGTGAAAACGCTCCGTGGTATCAGCATACAGAATTGGGATATAATTACCGTATGAGCAACGTGGTTGCAGGAGTTGCCCGTGGTCAAATGAAATATCTTGAAGAACATATTGCTCAGAAAAAAGCCATATATGAAAGATATAAAGAAGGTTTCAAGGACTTGCCCATAACGATGAATCCATACGATGAAAAAACAATGATTCCTAATTTCTGGCTCTCTTGTATGCTTATTGATGAAAAAGCAATGTGTAAGCAAGTAAGAAGCGATAACGAAACATCATATATTTCAGAAAAAGGAAAAACTTGTCCTGATGAAATTCTTCAAAACTTGGCGAAAAATAATGCTGAGGGACGACCAATCTGGAAGCCTATGCATTTACAACCCATTTTCAAGGATTACGATTTTGTAACAATAGAAGGAAGCTTAAAAAACAGAATAAATGGACTTAAAGATGTAGAAACAAAAGACGTTGGAAGCGATATTTTCCATAGAGGTCTTTGTTTGCCAAGTGATAATAAGATGACTGAAGAAGAACAGAAAAAAGTTATAGAAATAGTCAGAAGCTGTTTTATGTGAGGAAAATATGTCTGAGAAGCAAAAAAGAGGTTTTTATGAAAAATACATAAAGGTTCCGCAAGACGTTTTGATTGCTTTGGTTGCTCTTATTATTCTTAGCCCCGTTTTGCTTGTTGTTTCTATTGTTGTTAGAATAAAGCTCGGTTCACCCATTATATTCAAGCAAGAAAGAGCAGGAAAAAACGGAAAACCTTTTTATATGTATAAGTTTCGTTCTATGTCTGATGCAAGAGATGAAAACGGTAATTTACTTCCTGATGAAGAAAGACTTGGAGCTTTTGGGAAAGCGTTGAGAAGCACCTCTTTAGATGAGCTTCCTTCTCTGTGGAACGTTGTTTGCGGTCATATTTCTTTAGTAGGACCAAGAGCCTTGTATATAAAATACATAAGCAGATATTCTGAAAAACAAATAAGAAGACTTGAAGTCAGACCAGGAATAACAGGTCTTGCTCAGGTAAGCGGAAGAAACGCAATAAGCTGGGAAAAGAGATTTGAATATGACGTTCAATACGTTGATAATATAACGTTTTTGGGGGATTGGAAGATTATGTTTCAAACTGTTTCTAAGGTTTTGAAACGAGATGGAATTACCTCAGATACTTCCGTAACAATGGAAGAATTTATGGGAAGCGAAGCGGAGCCTATTGCTAATGAGTAGTTTGAATGAACAGAAAAAAACAAACAGATTGATTATAGTTGGTTCGGGAGGCCATGGAAAAGTTGTTGCTGATATTGCTTTGAAAAATGGATATACTGATATCAATTTTGTAGATGATAATGAGGTAGGAGCTTGTATGGGGTTTCCCATCATAGGAAAATGCTGTGATTTAGAAAAACTTAATGATGGAAAGACCGATTTTATTATAGGAATTGGAAATAACAGGATAAGAAAATCAATTGCAGAAAGATATGAAGTAAATTGGATCAGTCTTGTTCATCCTTCTGTTCAAATTGCATTTCAAGTTTCTTTTGGGGTTGGTTCGGTTATAATGGCAGGTGCTGTTATCAATCCTTGCGTTAGTATAGGTAAGCATTGTATAATCAATACGCACGCTATCGTTGAACACGATAATATTATAAAAGATTTTGCTCATATATCGCCTAATGCCGTTCTCGGAGGAACAGTATATATTGATGAACTGACACATATCGGAATTGGCGCAACTGTAAAGAATAATATTTTTATTCATCGTGAATGTATCGTAGGAGCGGGTGCGGTTGTTGTGAAGGATATAGAAAGGACGGGGACATACGTTGGTGTACCCGCAAGGAAGATAAAATGAGAATATTGTATATTACAACAATTTCTTTGACAATGAATTCTTTTTTTAAGCCACATATCGAAATGCTTGTCAACGAGGGGAATCAAGTCGATATTGCTTGTAATTACAATGATTTGGAGTTGGATCAATTATACGTTAAGCTCGGCTGTAATTTTCATCAAATTGATTTTTCTCGCTCTCCTTTGTCGATAGATAACGCAAAAGCGTATAAACAGTTGAAAGAATTGATAAAAAACAGCAATTATGATATTGTTCATTGCCATACGCCTAATGCATCCGTAATAACAAGATTGGTTTGTAGGAGTTTTAGAAAAAAAAGGGGATTAAAGGTTTTTTATACAGCGCATGGTTTTCATTTCTTCAAAGGTTCACCAAAATTAAATTGGATGATTTATTATCCCATTGAAAAAATATGCTCTCGTTTTACAGATAAGATTATTACAATAAATAAAGAAGACTATAATTTAGCTAAGAAAAAGTTTAAGTCAAAAGAAGTGAATTATATTCCAGGAGTGGGTGTTGATTTTTCAAGATTTGAAAACGTTTCTGTTGACAGTCGTGATAAAAGAAAGGAAATTGGTGTTCCAGAAGACGCTTTTCTCCTTTTATCCGTTGGAGAGCTTAATGAAAATAAAAATCATCAAGTTATTATCAAAGCGTTGGCTAAGTTAAATAATCCTGAAATTCATTATGCAATAGCAGGTGTGGGCGATAAAAAAGGATATCTTCTTGATTTAGCAGACAGCTTGGGGTTATCAAAACAAGTTCATTTACTTGGATATAGAAAAGATATAGCAGAGCTGAATCATTCCGCTGACGTATTTTGTTTCCCTTCGTTTAGAGAAGGTCTTGGACTTGCCGCCATTGAAGGTATGTCTTGCGGTTTGCCTATAGTTACGTCTAACGTTCACGGAATTAATGATTACAGTGAAAATAACGTAACAGGTTTTAAATGCAATCCTGAAGATTCAGAAGGATTTGCACAAGCTATTCAAAAATTGATTGAAAATCCCTCAATGCGTGATGTTATGGGGAAATATAATTTAATGGCTGTTAAAAAATATAATTTGGAAAGTATTGTTGCTTTGATAAAAAATATTTATATATTATAGTATTGTAAGGTATATAATTATGTACACACCTAAAGTTTCTATTGTTATTCCTGCTTATAACGCTTCTGATTACCTTTCAGAAGCAATTGATTCCGCATTGGCTCAGACTTATCCTAATATAGAGATAATTGTTGTTAATGACGGTTCAAAAGATGATGGGGCGACTGAACGTGTTGCGTTGTCATACGGAGATAAAATTCGCTATTTTGCCAAAGAGAATGGCGGTTCGTCCTCTGCCTTGAATATGGGAATATCAAATATGACGGGTGAATGGTTTTCTTGGCTTAGTCATGATGACCTATATGTTCCCGAAAAATTAGAAAAACAAATTGAGTTTATGAGAGCATTAAATATCAGTGCGGAAGAATTATCAGGTCATATATTTTTTTCGGCTTTTGATTCTATTGATTCTAACGGTAAGATTATAAGGCGTTGCAGTCCCAAAAAAGAGATTGAGCTTTCCAATAGGATAAATAGTATAAAAAATAATGGTTATCTTGTTGCAGAACCAACAAAGAATATTTTTCACGGTTGCTCTTGCCTTGTTCATAAAAGTGTTTTTGAAAAGGAAGGCGGATTTGATGAAAAATTACGTTTGCTAAACGATTTCAATATGTGGTTCAGAGTTTATACAGCAGGCTATAAGATTCATTATATACCAAAAGCATTAGTTAAAGGACGTATTCACGCAAAGCAGGTATCAAAAAGTATAGGCTATTCTTATCATAATCCCGAACAGGATAAGTTTTGGAATGATAGTCTTGATTGGCTTATATCTAACCACCCTGACAATTCAGACGTATTCTTTCTTTTTGGAAAAAACGCATATCTCAAAACGAGAAACGTTGAGGGAGACAGAGCGTTTGAATATATTATTTCCATAAATCCTTCCCAAAAATTGAAATTACATATTTTGAAACGAATATATAAATTATATGCGGGAATGAAATATTTTGCAAGAAATGCATATCTGAAACTAAAAACGTAAAGGATGTTTTCGATTTTATGATTCCATACGTATTATTGATGTTTCTTCCATTGTTGTTTTCTTTAGTTATGTTTTCTAAAAGAAGAGGTAAACTGACTATTTCAATTGGAGGAGACCGCGAGATTTTAAATCATAGCTGTATGCTTCCTGTGTTTTTTGTTGGGCTTATCGCCTTGCTCTCCTTTAGAGATGAAACAATCGGGAAGGATTTGATGCACTATAAGTATTATTTTGAGCAGATTTCTTCTTTAGATTTTAATTCACTTTTGTCCTCAGAATTGGATTATTTATACGTTCTCTTAACGTGGACGGTGAGTCGTTTTACAGACAGCTATCAGTTTTTTTTGGCTGTTATTGCTATAATATGCGTTATTCCCATAGGTGTAGTTTATTGCAAAGACAGAGAAAACGGATTTTTGAAGATTGTTCTTTTTATGAATATGTCAACCTTCGTTATTCTTTTTTCAGGGTTGCGTCAATCTATTGCTGTTGCAATGGGGCTTATTGCATTTGAGTTTGTTAAGAGAAAAAAATTGTCTTTCTTTCTCTTGTTTGCGTTTATAGCCTTGGGATTTCATCATTCAGCCTTTATGGTTTTCTTTTATTATCCCTTGTATTATGCTTCATTCAGAAAAAAACATCTTTGGTTTATCGCTCCGAGTATTTTACTTATTGCAATTTTAAATAAACCTATTTTTTCTACTTTATCGATGGTTTTGACTGTTCTTTTTGGAGAAAAATATACAGCAACCATAGACAGCACAGGTGCATATACTATGCTTATTCTTTTTGGATTATTTGCGGTTTTTTCTTATATTCTCCCAGAAGAAGAAAAGATGGATAAAGAAACCATGGGACTACGAAACTTTTTGATGATGGCTGTTGTTTTACAGTGTTTTGTTCCTGTTCATACCTTAGCAATGAGAATGAATTATTATTATATTATTTTTATTCCTATGCTTATTCCTAAACTTTTCAAGTATACTAAAAAGGAATTCAGAGAAGTCGCCCCACTTGCAAAAGCTGTTTTAACTGCTTTTTTTGTCGCTTATTATCTTTTTGTAGTATATAATGGTTGCAAAACAGGAAATAGCTCCATGGGGACTTATCCGTATGTTCCTTTCTGGAAATAGAAAAGAGTGATACGTATGAAAATAGTTCAGATTAACGCAACTTGCGGCGTAGGAAGCACGGGTAAAATATGCGTTGGAATAAGCACCTCGCTTAATAAACAAAATATTGAAAACTATATTTTATACAGTAGTAAAAGCAACGGTTATAATTTGGGTATATGGTGTTCTGACGATTATTATATAAAAATACAAGCAATAAAGTCGAAAATATTTGGGAATTACGGCTTCAATTCCTCAAAAGCAACAAAAAAGATGATTAAAGAACTAAACCGAATAAATCCTGATATTGTTCATCTGCATAACGTTCACGGACACGATTGCAATTTGGAATTGCTTTTTTCCTATTTTAAAGAAAAAAAAATAAAGATTTTTTGGACTTTTCACGATTGTTGGGCTTTTACGGGGTATTGTCCACATTTTACAATGGCAAAATGTAATAAATGGAAGTATTGTTGCTTTGATTGTGTTCAGCGAAAGGATTTTTCTTTTTTATTTGACAAAAGTAAAAAGCTATATAACGAGAAAAAGCGTTTATTTCAAGGGCTTGATTTGACTGTTATAACTCCATCGCGTTGGTTAGCAGATTTAGTTGGAGAGTCATTTTTAAAAGATTATCCAATAAAGGTTATTAATAACGGAATTGATCTTTCTGTTTTCAAACCTTTGAAAAGTTCATTTAGAGAGAAATATAATATTTCAAGCTCAAAAAAAATTATTCTCGGCGTTTCTTTTGGTTGGGGAGTGAAAAAAGGTCTTGACGTTTTTATAGAGCTTTCAAAACGTTTTGACAGTGAAAAATATCAAGTAGTATTGGTAGGAACTGATTCTAAGGTTGATAATACTCTGCCAAAAGAAATTATTTCTATTCATAGAACCCAAAACCAAACGGAGCTTGCTGAAATATATTCCGCCGCTGACGTTTTCATCAATCCAACGAGAGAGGAAAATTATCCAACCGTTAATATGGAGTCCATCGCTTGCGGAACTCCCGTTATAACCTTTAAAACGGGGGGAAGTCCTGAGATGCTCGATGAAACTTGCGGTTCTGTTGTTGAATGTAACGATATTGACGCTCTTGAAAGAGAAGTTGTTCGTGTATGCACAGAAAAGCCATATTCAGAAGCGGAATGTGTTAAAAAAGCCTTAGAGTTTGATCAAAATGAAAGGTTTGATGAGTATATAAAGCTATATGAAAGAGTTATCACTTCAAGAAATTAAAGAAATTGAATTAGATATATTGAAATGTTTTCATTCCTTTTGCGTTGAAAATAACATCAGATATTTTCTTTCCAACGGTTCTCTTTTGGGTGCTGTTAAATATAAGGGTTTTATACCTTGGGATGATGACGTTGACGTTTTAGTTCCAAGAGAGGACTATAACAAATTGATTTCTCTTTTTAAAGATACTGAAAAACACGCCCTTTTAGCTTTTGAAAGAAATGAAAAATATCGTTATCCTTTTGCTAAGCTTGTTGATATGTCAACAAGAAAGGAAGAAATAAACATAAATAACGGGGTTACAATGGGAATAGATATTGACATTTTCCCCCTTGATTATTGGGATAATGATTTAGAAAAGGCAAAAAAAGAGGTTAAACGAATTAATCGAAATATGTTCGCTTTAACGTTGACAAAGATGACCAAAGTAGATTCCCATAATCCAATAAAGTATTTTATAAAAGGAACACTTATGTTTTTCTGTAAAATACGCGGAGGAAAATATTATATACGAAAAATCATTGATGAAAGCAATAAGGAACAACAAAAAGGCAGTTCTTATCTTGGATGTAAGTCTTGGTGTATATATAATGAGCGAGAAATAATTTCCTCTGAAGTTTTTGAAGATGTTATAGAGATAGAATTTGAGAAGGAAAAATTTTACGCTCCCGTTGGGTATGACACGTATTTACGAAGTCTTTACGGCGATTATAAACAAGATCCTCCTCTTGAAAAACAGAAAACACATCATAGCTTTAAAGCATATAGGATATAATTTAGATTTGTTTATATGTTAATTTTTGGCAGTTGAATTATATATTAGCTTTAAATTTCATAAAACTTATTGTTTTTGATTTGATGTTTGTTTATTTAAAAGTATTTTATACGTTATGCTATAGGCAGCGAAGCTGTTTATATAAAAAAATAAAAAAACAAGGAGAGCAAACTATGAAAAAGCGTTTTTCCGCAAAGTTTACGGCAATAATCGTTGTTGTGGTTATGCTTGTAAGTGTTTTCCCAATGGGTGCTTTAGCAGCCTCGGTTGATTACACTCCACACGATAGCTACTATAAGGTTATTACCAAAGACGATTACCAACTTGCTCCTGGTGTTATGGAATCCGAAATAGTATTGAATAATGCTTCAGGAACACATCGTCAGGTCGCACACGTTGTTGAGGTTGATCTCGACAATCCTTACGCAAAGGTTATTCCTTCTTATAAAGGAATGATTCCTACCCCTGGAAGCTACGGCGTTCAGATTATGTCTGAACAGGCTAAATGGGCAGAAAACAACGGTTACGGTAACGTTGTAGCAGCTATGAACCTTTCATTGAGCTGGTATAATTCTGCGTATTATACAGAACATCCAGAGCTTGTTGGCGAACCTCTCGGATATATGGTTCTCGATGGAGTTCATTACACAAACAGCCAAGGCAAGACATCAGGCGCTCAGACTTGCGTTGTTATCAACTTTGATGAAAAGGACGGAACTGTACGTCCAACAGATATTCCAAAAGTTGAAATTCGTTCAACGTCTGACGCTATTACCGGTTGGGAAGAACAGGTTATTCCCGCCAACTTTGGATTCCTCGTTAAAAACGGAGTAAATCAATATAGTGTTGACAATAATGCTAACAACGGAGCATCTCGTTCTTTCGTTGGTATTAAAGCAGACGGAACTTTCGTTATGGTTATGAACGATGGTCGTCAGTCTCCATATTCAGCAGGATTCACAAACTATGAAATGGCAGAATTTATGCTTTCTCTCGGTTGTGTACAAGCTGTTAACGGAGATGGCGGTGGATCATCAGCATTCCTTTCTCAGCGTCCTGGTGAAGAATTGAAAATCAACTGTTCACCTTCAGACGGTGCAGAACGTCCTACAACACACGGTATTCTCGTAATATCAACAGCACCCGCAACAGGTGAATTTGTTCGTGCAAGTATTACATCAGAAAACGATTACTACACTCCAGGTAGCACCGTTAAATTCTCTGCTCTCGGTACAGACCTCGTTGGTACGGCGGCTGAAATTCCCGAAGATGCAACGTGGCAGCTTGCTGATTCATCAATGGGTACTATTGAAAACGGCGTATTCGTATCAAATGGAAAAACAGGAACTGCTACTGCTCAGATGGTTTGGAACGGCGAAGTTGTTGGCGAATCATCCGTTGAAATTGTTATCCCAACAGCATTTGGCTTTTCACAGGCTGTAATGACAGTTCCTTTTGATAAAGAAGTAAATATAACGTTGACAGCAACGATTAACGATGGTATTCATAACGTTGTTTTGAAACCCGAAGACGTTTCTTTCTCCACAACAAACTCTGCACTCGGAACGTTTGACGGCTTTAAATTTACTTCTGTAAGCGAAGAAAACGCTCCCGCAGATCTCACAAGCACACTCACTGCAACTCTTGTTCATAACACAGATCTTGTTGCTACTGCTGCTCTTAGTCTTGGTAAAGGCTCTGAAGTGCTTTTCGATTTTGAAGATGAGGCAGACATTGATGAATGGAACATTGCAGACGTAAACGGAAACGATGAAGGCTTCTATCAGAAGGTTTCATATGCAACACCACAGAACGGTAAGGTTCATAACGGCGTTGGCTCTATGAGAGTTGAAATGAACCCCATTTCTGCAACGGGAATCAGTTCTGGCGGATACGGTCAGTCCGATTTGTTCCTTGACAATGGAGTTATTGTTGAAAACGCTATTTCCATTGGATTCTGGGCATATATCCCTGATGAATACGAGCATTGCTGGATTCGTGTTCTTTATTGGTATGATTCCAACGGAGACGGAATATTTGATAAGAAAAATACTATTTCCGTTATCAGTCAGCCCGAAGTTTACAATACTTTTGATGAATCAGGATGGAGATATTTCTCTGTTGACGTTAGTAAATACGGAAAAATTCTTATTCCAGGTATTGATAGTAAAGAAATAATACCATATAACGCTTCTAAAAACGATGCTAACAATTTCCGTTTCATTGAATTTATGTTCCCACATACAAACACAAACGATTTGTGGAAAAAATACGGAACAATAAACGGTCTCCAGACAGTTTATATTGACAATATTACAGCAGACTTTTCTGATGCGGTTGACGACAGAGAAGCTCCAATTTTCAGCTCTGTATCTCTTGTAGGTAATGATACGAGTATTGCTCTTGAAAAATATAATACTGTAACTACTACAAATAATCTTATAACAGTTTCTGCTTCTGTTGCTGAAAACACCAAAAAAACAAATGCAACAGGTCTTGACGTTTCTTCTGCAAAGGCATATGTTGACGGTGTTGAAGTTGACGTAGCTTATTCTAACGGAAGAATGACAATTTCAGACGTTGCAGTTGCAAACGGAATACATCGCGTTAAATTTGAAATTTGTGATAATATGGGCAACAAGTCCTCTGTTATCAGACTTATCAAGGTTGCATCTGAGGTTGAGGCTTCTACAATTCAGGTTGTTCCCGCTGATTCTACTCTTGATAGACTCTATGGCGGTTCAATATATTGGATGAACGTTAACGCAACCGCTATTGAAACAATCAAATCTGTTGAAACAGTTATTGATCTTAACTATGGAAACCATTGGGAACTCGACCATATGGTATTGGATAAAGGCTTTACAGCTGAATATTCCATAGACGAAGAAAATAATACAGCTACAATAGTTATTACTCGCACAGGCAATAATACAGAAACAGGTGCTGTAACTCTTGCAGCTCTTCCTATTCGTATTATTTATTACGACACAGATATTAAAATAAACGGATTTACAGCAGAAAAATATTGGAATGAATATGATTTCTGGCCTTATGACCTTAAGGTTGACGTTGATATGGGTTCTATTACCTACGTTGACGGCTACACATCAAACGTTTTAGGTGCATTCTCCAACGAAGAATTCAGCGTTGACGTTGAAATGTATACTGCTAAAGCAGGTGTTGATACAGAATTCCATGCACAACGTGGAACAGCTCACGTTCATACACCGGAAGCCATGGCTGATTTAGCTTCAACCTGTACCTCGAAAGGCTATACAAACAGAACATACTGTGATGTTTGTGATTCCGTTGTTGATTGGGGAACAGAAACAGAAGTTATAGACCACAGCTACAAAGCAGTTAACGGACAGCTCGTTTGCGATTGCGGAGAAACATATAAAGAAACAGGTCTTGTTTCCGTCGATGGAAAAGCATATTATATGACATCTTCTGGTTTAGCAGTAGGCTGGATTACAATCGGAAGCGATTGGTATTACTTTGATGAAACAACGTATGCTGCTGTTTCAACACTTAATAACGGTTACGTAACTTATGAATTTGAAGCTGACGGTAAATTGGTATCAGGCGTTTGGTATCATTCTTCTGAGGGATCAAAATACTTCTATGGTCCAACGTATTATTCAGGAAGTAACGTTGGCGACAGATGGTATACTATTGACGGTAAAGAATATTGCTTCGGAAAAGAAGGATACTGTCATAAGGGATATAACTATGTAAGAACATACGATGATATTTTCTACTGGTATGATTTTGGCGAAGATGGTGCTTGTAAAGGCGCTTTGGACTATACAGGAATAATTGAGCTTAACGGTTATATTTACTACGTTAACAACGGTGAAGCAAAATACGGTCTTTTTAAATACGAAGAAGATTATTATTTCTGTGGTGCTTCAAACGGATATTGTGTTGTAACAAATATTACAAGATATTGTCCCATTACATATTGCGATATGTCTGCGGGAACATATACCTTTGGCGTAGATGGTAAAATGGTAAATAACAACATTTACTGTGAAAACGGTATACTTTATTACTACGTAAAAGGTCAAAAATCAAAAGGAACAGGATCTGTTGAACTTAATGGTCAGATATGGACGATTGAAAGCAACGGAAAGGTTCTCTTTACTGGTATTCTTACAGATGCAAGCGGTCAAACACTTGACTATAAAGACGGTGTAGGAAGCAAAGTTCTCAAAAATGGTATTTACGTTGATACGGACGGAGCTATTCGTTACTACGTTGATGACGTTGCAACGTATGCAGGTTTAGTTCAGGATTCAGAAGGTAATTACTACTATATTAACTCCTCTTTAAAGGCAGTTACAAATCGTAGTTATACAATAAGTGCAGCTAACACAAACGGATTGTTACCCGCTGGAACGTATTCGTTTGGTGCAGATGGTAAGATGATAGATCCTCCAACTGATGAACCCGTAGTTCCTGAAGTTAAGAACGGTTTAGTTGTTGATGAAGACGGAGCAATTCGTTACTATGAAAACGGAGTTGCAACGTATGCAGGTTTAGTTCAAGATTCTGAAGGAAACTACTACTATATCAACTCTTCAAAGAAAGCTGTAACGAATCGTAGTTATACAATAAGTGCATCTAATGCAAACGGATTGTTACCAGCTGGAACGTATAATTTTGGTTCGGACGGTAAGATGATAGATCCTCCAACAGATGAACCCGTAGTTCCCGAAGTTAAGAATGGTTTAGTTATTGATGCAGACGGAGCAATTCGTTACTATGAAAACGGAGTTGCAACGTATGCAGGTTTAGTTCAAGATTCTGAAGGAAACTATTACTATATCAACTCTTCAAAGCAAGCTGTAACAAATCGT
Organism: Eubacteriales bacterium; assembly: GCA_045578045.1. GTDB lineage: Bacteria > Bacillota > Clostridia > Oscillospirales > CAG-382 > SIG653. The sequence continues at coordinate 23,119 of JAZNJM010000113.1, forward strand.
TCATATACAATAAGTGCAGCTAAAGCAAACGGATTGTTACCTGCCGGAACGTATACGTTTGGTGCAGACGGTAAAATTGTTTTTTAATTTGATTTAAGTTTTTTAACTTGATTTAAGTTAAATTCCGCGGCATAGGTATATGCCTATGCCGCGGTTCTATTTTAGTGTTAATTAGTGGAAACTGATTGACGTTTTATAGGAGATTATTTATGGAATATGATGTCAAAACAAAAAACATAAAGAAAAACAGAAGCTATGATATAGATTGTATGAAGTTTTTGTTGTCTATATTCGTGGTTATGATCCATTCAAACGTAAACGTTGGTTTTTTTAAACCGTTTTTGCGTATTGCAGTTCCGTTGTTTTTTATCACTTCTTCATATTTCTTCTTTAAAAAAATAAATAATGCTTCTAACCAAAGGGAAGTATTAATTAAATTTGTAAAACGAAATCTTATTTTATATTCTTTTTGGTTTATTATCTTACTTCCCATAACGTTGTTTTTGAAAAATTGGTTTTCAAACGGTTTTTTTATGGGAATAGTCAGCTTTTTTCAATCGCTTTTTTTTAATAGTACATTCAGGGCATCGTGGTATTTGATGGCTTTGACCTTGGGTATGTGTATATGCTTTATTATTTCAAAGCATCTTTCTTCTAAAACTCAACTACTTATAACGTTACCCATATATCTTATTTGTTGTTTATTCACCAACTATTATGGATTGGCTGAAAAATCATCTCATCTTATTTCGGGATATAATTTTTATATCTCTATATTTTGCTCTTTGGCAAATAGTTTTCCCGTATCACTTTTTTGGATTTCTCTTGGAAGATATTTCTCACAAAATAAAAAAGAGTCTTTCAGCAAACGTTATCCTGCATTAATTGTTGTTTCCTCTTGTTTTCTTGTTTTAGAATATATTATTATTAAAAATTATAATTTGCAATTATCTGACGATTGTTATATAATGCTTGTCCCTCTTTGCTATTTTATCTTTTGTTGTGTAAAAGAATCAAGTGTTTGTGAAAAAACGTTTGGGAATAAGCGTTTATTAAACCGCTTTTTAACTCGAACAGGAAATATCAGTACGATAATATATGTAACTCACGCTTCTGTAATTTCCGTTTTAAGCTATTTAATTTTTAATATTTTGTCTTTTGAGTTTGTGGGAATAAATTGGATTATATTTTTGTTAACTATTGTTATTTGCTATATAATTTGTGTTGTAATATTCTACCTTGAAAATATTAAATGCTTCAAATGGATTCGAAATGCATATTGATTTTTTTCTGATATAACAATTAAAAAAGTTTTATAATTAACTTTTGAAGGTTTTACTCTTTATTTTGAATGTTTCACTCTTAATAGAGGATTATATATGAAAATTGTTTTTTTGTCTAATTATTTTAATCATCATCAAAAGGCTGTCTGCGATTGCTTATATAAAAAGCTCGGAAATGATTTCGTTTTCATTTCAACTTCAACAATGCGTGAGGAACGAAGAAAGCTCGGTTATTCTGATTCTTTTTTTCCTGAATATGTTTTACTATCTTATCTTGATGAAGAAAAAACAAAAAAAGCAGCCGAATTAATTGATAACGCAGATGCTGTAATAATAGGCTCTGCCCCTGAGGACCTGCTGAATAACAGAAAGAAAAATAAAAAAATTATTTTCAGATATTCAGAACGACCATTGAAAAACGGATTCCAGATTTGGAAATATCCAATTCGTTTTTGGAAATGGCATAAGTCAAACCCGAAAAACGTTCCAATTTATATGCTATGTGCAAGTGCATATACGGTTTTGGACTATTCAAAGTTTGGATTATTTAAAAATCGCTCGTTTAAATGGGGATATTTTCCTGAATGTAAAAGGTATAATAACCTTAATGAGCTGTTTCAAAAGAAAGATACTAAAAAAATCCTATGGTGCGGTCGATTTTTGGATTGGAAACACCCTGACGATGTTTTGAAGGTTGCTTTGCGATTAAAAAAAGAAGGTTATTGTTTCCATATAGATATGGTTGGAACAGGGGAGATGGAATCATTTTTGAAGGAGTATTCAGCTGATAATGGCTTGGATGACGTTGTTTCATTTCTTGGCTCTATGAAGCCTTCGGAAGTAAGGGAACATATGGAAAAGTCGGGTATATATTTGTTTACCTCGGATAGAAAAGAGGGGTGGGGAGCTGTTCTTAACGAATCTATGAACAGTGGATGTGCTGTTGTGGCAAGTCATTTAATAGGCTCTGCACCGTATCTTTTGAAAAATAATGAAAATGGTATAATATACCAATCCCAAAACGTAAATATGCTTTATGAAAAGGTTAAATATCTTTTGGATAATCCAAAAGAACAAAGAAAATACGGGGAATCGGCATATTATACTATAACAGAAACGTGGAATGGTGAAAATGCTGCTGAAAGGTTTATTAATTTGCTTAACGGCGTTATAAATAAAACTGATAATTTTGAATTATATGAAACAGGACCTTGCAGCAAGGCGGAAATTGTTAAAGAGACTTTGAACGGAGAGTGATTGATTCATATGAATTTATCTAAGAATAAGACAGTCCGAAACGCAAGCTGGCTTATATCGGGAAGAGTTGTACATATGCTGCTCTCTTTTGCTATAGGGATTTTATCTACAAGATTTCTTGGTCCAAGTAATTACGGCCTTATTAACTATGCAACTGCATATGCTACTTTTTTTACAGCATTTTGTACTTTGGGCATAAATTCTGTAATAGTTAAAAATTTTATTGATAATCCTTCAGAAGAAGGGGAAACTATTGGAACAACTTTATTATTAAGGCTTGTTTCAAGTATTCTTTCTCTTTCCACTATTGTTTTAATAGTCAGACTTGTTGATGGAAATGATAAGGTAACCTTAACCGTTGTTGCTTTGTATTGTTTAAGCCTCATTTTCAATATATTTGATACGTTCAATTATTGGTTTCAATCGAAGCTGAAATCTAAATATTATGCAATTGCAACGTTAATTTCATATACAGTTGCATCTGGGTATAGAATTGTATTACTTGCGACAGGAAAAAGTGTAGAGTGGTTTGCAATTGCAAATTCTGTTGACTATTTTATAGTTGCTATTTTACTCGTTGTTTTTTATAAAATGAATAATGGGCCTAAAATATCTTTTTCGTTAAAAAAATCGAAAGAGCTTTTAAGCTCAAGCTACAGCTATATTTTATCGGGATTAATGGTGGCAATATACGGTGCAACGGATAAATTTATGTTAAAGCATATGCTTGATGAAGAATCTGTTGGTTTTTATTCATTGGCGTTGAATATAAGCACAATGTGGGCGTTTATTTTGTCTGCAACTATAGATTCTTTAAAGCCTTCAATAATGAAATATCATAATGAAAACAAAGAGCTGTATGAGCAAACAAATCGTAAGTTATATGCAATTGTGTTTTATTTTTCATTGTTTGCCTCTTTAGGCATTACTATTATTGCACCATATTTTGTAAGTATTGCTTATGGTGAGCAATATTTATCAACAGTTCCTTCTTTGAGAATTGTTGTTTGGTATGTAGCGTTTTCTTATCTTGGTGTTGCAAGAGATATTTGGATTGTTTGCGAAAGAAAACAAAAATATTTAAAATATATATATTTCGGCTCTGCGGTTTTAAATATCATTTTGAATTTAAGTATGATTCCTATATTTAAAGTTAACGGAGCGGCGATTGCAACTTTAATAACTCAGCTTTCAACTATTTTTATTTTCCCATTATTTATAAAGGATTATAGACCTAATTTAAATCTTATGATTGATGCAATTAAAATGAAAGGGTTATTCAAAAAAACGGATAGCGAAAAGGAATAATTATATGTCTCTTTTTACGAATAAAACGTTATTAATTACAGGCGGAACAGGAAGCTTTGGAAATGCTGTATTGAATCGATTTCTAAAAACAGATATTGGAGAAATAAGAATTTTTTCCCGTGATGAAAAAAAACAAGACGATATGCGACACGAATTTCAGGTGAAGATGCCCGAAGTTGCCGATAAAATTAAATTTTATATTGGTAACGTCCGCGATATTGAATCTGTAAGAAATGCAATGCATGGAGTTGATTATATTTTCCACGCAGCTGCATTAAAGCAAGTTCCAAGCTGTGAATTTTTCCCAATAGAAGCGGTAAAAACAAACGTTATAGGTACGGAAAACGTTCTCACAGCCGCCATTGAAGCGGGAGTGAAAAATATTGTTTGTCTTTCAACAGATAAAGCGGCTTATCCTGTTAATGCTATGGGAACTTCAAAGGCAATGATGGAAAAGGTTATAGTGGCAAAAAGCCGTACAATCAGTCCTGAAAAAACAAAAATTTGTTGCACACGTTACGGAAACGTTATGTGTAGCCGAGGTTCAGTTATACCTCTTTGGATTGAACAAATTCGTTCTGGAAATCCAATAACAATAACAGATGGAAGTATGACAAGATTTATTATGTCATTAGATGAAGCCGTTGACCTTGTTTTGTTTGCTTTTGAACACGGTAAGAGTGGCGATATTCTCGTTCAAAAAGCTCCCGCTTGCACAATTCAAACTCAGGCTGAGGCTGTTTGTGAGTTGTTTGGTGGTAATAAAGAAAATATAAAGGTTATCGGTATTCGCCACGGTGAAAAAATGTATGAAACGTTGCTCACAAATGAAGAATGTGCAAATGCTATTGATATGGGAAACTTCTATCGTGTTCCTTGCGATAAAAGAGGCTTGAACTATGATAAATATTTCAGCAAAGGGGATACGGAACGTAATACCTTAACGGAATTTAACTCAAATAATACAAAGCTGTTATCTGTTGAAGAAACGAAAGAAAAAATTGCAAGTTTACAATATATTAAAGACGAATTATCAAAGATGAAAAAATAACAGTAATAATATATTGAAGCAAAAATGTATTGATGTAAAAAGTATATTTAAGTAAACTAAATATATATCAAAATAAAAACTCGGTCTCCCACATAAAATATGTAGGAGACCGAGATTTTTAGTGATTATTCAGTTACGGTTTCAGCATCTGGAGCGTTCTTTTTAACACTTGCAATGCCGTTTTCGCAATTTTCTTTTGTTTTGTATCCTTCAGAAACAGCAATAATTTCACCGTTCTTTGCTTTCAGACGGAAACGGAATTCACCTGATTTATCGGTATAAAGCTCAAATTTAGGATGCTTTACAGCAACCACTGGTTCTACTGTTTGGTCTTCAATTTCACCAACACAGTTAGCTTTTACGCTTTCAATACCATTAAGACAAGCTGCTTTTGAAGTATAAACTTCTGATGTTGCAATAACCTGACCGTTTGTTGCTTTGAGGTCGAATTTGAAACCTGTTGCGGTTTCTCTAAGTACGAATTTTCCCATTTTTAAATGTCCTTTCGTTTTGAATTTTTTTTTATTTCAGGGGTTCCGAAGAACTCCGAATTTGAACAGCGGTATAAAAAGATTACTCAATTATGATTCATTAATTGTCATTGGTTATCTCAATATTATCACATTCAACTATCAAGTCATACATTTCAGACGTTCCATACTCAAAAAAAGTATATGTAATTCATACCCATTTTTTGTGGGATATAATTCTTCATAGCACCATCCTAACTCTTGCTTATCAAAATCCTGCTTTATTACAACAGCGTTTTTCAAAACAATTTTATTTCCTTCCAACTCTTTATCCTCGTCCTCAATGTGAATAACATAATCATTATCAATAAGTCCTGCAGATATTATGGAAAAGTCGTGAAGCTTTTTAATAGTCCTCATAAAATAGGGTGGGGAAGGGAACGTCCTCTTATATTCAGCACAATACTCCCTTATGACAAATTCAACCTGTTCACGTAACGTCTTGTCAGAAGGATGAATACCTGCTACTTGCATTAAATTATACCATTCTTTGGTTATGTACTTCATTGTTCTTTTACCCATCTTTTGATAACTCGATTATACCACAATCTATATATCTTGTCAACCTAATGTAATAGAAATTGCTTTTATAAGAAAGAAAAATTTTAATGCCTGCGCATCCCGAAGTCAGAATAATGACATCCATTCCAAGTGCCACAGCAGATCGGATTATATTCGCCCTCAATATTCTTTTTCTTCACAAGGCACGAAACAGGGTAATATCCCGCATTAAGAGCTCGTTGAATAACCTATGGACCTTCCGCTATAAACAACACCTTTTCAGGAAATTCTTTATTCAAAAGCTAAACCTCAGTCAATCGTGCATATATATCCAACTCAGGTGCAAGAAAATCAGTTATTTCCAAAATATTACTCATTTTGGTCGCCATTATATTTATTTTGCATAAAAAATCAATATCAATCGCTGTTTCGAGGATCTTCACCGTTTACAAACGAAAATGCCCTTGTTTATAAATACAAAGGAGTCAATCTTGAACAGCTCAATAAAACTGTTCAAAAATTGACTCCCGTTAAAGCTAAATGCTTCTCGCCTTCTTTTTACAAAGGTCGATGCCAACGCCAATACTAATGCAAAGCACTAACATCCACAACCAAAGATTTGTTTTGTCTCCTGCATTTGGAATGTCGGAGTTTCCACCGCCAATCATACCGCCTTGCGAGTCATCAAACGTAACCCAACCGTTATTTGTACAGTTTTCTACGGTTCCGTCATTCAATCCAGCAAATGCATTTACAGCAGCACTTCCGATTACCGAGCTTTCGTTAACACAGTTTGAGATTGCCCCTGCACTATATCCTGCAATGGCACCTACGGCATTTTTTCCCAACAAGTAGGAATCTGAAACCGTCAAATTGAGTACTATGCCATTAGCACCGACGCATCCGAAAAGACCGACACATAAGCCGTTGACATCGGAATAATACAAACCGCTGACGGAATGACCGTTTCCATCGAAAACACCGTTATATGCTGACGAAGTATTGCCAATAGGGGTCCACAATGTAAATATACCGCGATTTAACATCCCGTCTTCTGTCAGAACGTTGCTATTTAACGCAACGTCAGCAACCAAAACAGCGTTGATGGAATTATTACCGCTGTTTACCTCGTTACTCAACCAACACAATTGGCCAATATTTGCAATCTCATATACACCATTTTCATTTAAAGCACCTTCTTGAGGTCTTTTACAATGTCCGCAAAAACCATTATCGTTCATAGACAGATGATTATCTGTAGGCTTCTCATAACGAACTTCGTTACCGTAATCTTTTTTAGTGCTTAAGCAATCCTTGTGCCCGTAAAACACTTCAGGACCATTAATCACAGGAGTAGCGTCTTTACCTATGGTCTGTCCGTATGCTTCTCCTAAATATTGAACCAATTCGCCACTGCTGAATTGCGCAGTAGTTTTTCCAAATATTTCTTTCTTACCCTGACTTGAAAACGGATCAAGACCTTGAGATATATCGGAATTATAGTAGCAATTTTTGCATTTGACACCATTTTGTGCAATTGTATATGCTTTCACCGAAGCATTACAATTGACAAATTTTCCTGCAAAATAGCAGTTTTCTATATATGTATTAATATCTGATCCTACAATACCCGCAACAACACCAGACGTTGCGTGAATACGTGCAAGACTGAAACAATTGATAATAGAGGCTTTTCCTGTTGAATATCCCACAAGTCCGCCTACTTCGGATTCGCCCTCCTTGGAATAAATAAAGCCGTCAAAACTACAGTTTTCTATCTTACCTTTACATTCGCTAACCAAACCGCCAACGGTATAAGTACCTGCGATATAACTATCCGCAATATTCAAATTGCGAATTATTCCGTTTTCGGTCAATGCAACAGCAAAGGTGGCATCCATTGTATTGCCTCTCGTGTTGTATAATCCGAAAATGGTGTATCCTTGACCGTCAAAAATGCCATCGAAATTGTCTATTGGTTCCCATTCTTTAAAAGATGAGCTGTTTAATCCGTAATCAGCGTTCAACACACCTTCGTTAAAAACAATATCCGCAGTAAGAATCGCATTTGCGTTTTTAAACGGTGTGGAATGGTTAACACTGTCTCTGAATTTACAAAGCTGTTCTGCCGTGCCAATCTCTATAAAGCCATCGCCATCAGCATCTTCTCCAGGGTAAATCACACCGCACTCGCAGACTTCATTTTCGTCATATACGTGAGCATGGGTAACACTGCCGCAAACACAGACACCATTTTTATCATAAATGTGACGATGAAAATTAGCACCACACAACACGCAAGCCTCTTTTTCCAAACGATGATCATAATTAGGTTCAGTTGTGTTTGTATAAGTACATTCGGTACAGTTTACGTTGTGAAAATATACTTTCGGACCCGAAAAAATGGGGAAAGGATCGGTTCCGATTTTTTGGTAAAATATGGATTCACCATTCTTGTTTAGCGTATATGCAACCATGCCGCTTGCAAATTCTTCTTCTGTTGCACTTTTTATGTTGGTCGAAACAACAAATTTATCGACTTCACAGCTCGGACCGTATGAACGACCGTTTGCTCCACTGAAAAAGCAATTTGACAATGTCAAATGTGCATAATTGCCAACTCTTCCGACAAGTCCTCCTGTGTTATCCCATGATCCACTTTGATTAATAGACCCGCAAAAATAACTGTTAGATATACTGTTAGTTCCGTTATTATTTGCGCCGGCAACAAGTCCACCTACTTGGTTACTTCCAGAAATATTACCTGTAACAAAACAGTTTGTTATTTCATTGGTTGTGCTTTCATCATTGAGAAAATACAATGCGATTCCTGCGGCACTTGCGCCTTGCATATCAACATTGACTAAGCCGAGATTCTTAATAACAGCTCCTCCCAAAGTGCCAAAAAGGCTTGCATCGTAGGTTGTTTTATACGTCAGGTTTGAAATAACATGTCCCTGACCATCAAAAATACCCGAATAACCGCCCAAAAAGCCAAGCTCTTCAATTGGTCTCCAGCTTTGTCCCGTCATATCAATATCAGCAGTTAATTTCGCATTGCAATCGGTACCATAAGCTTCACCACTGTTGATCATCTCTTGAAAAGCAATCAAATCCTCTGGTGAATCTATCTCATAATACCCATTCACCAACGGAAGCGTTGAATCTTCTGCGTAGACAGGCAGGATAGAAATGCAACTAAACAATAGACAAAACGTAACAGCGTATGCCATAATTTTCTTCATTTTAAAATCCCCCATAAAAAGTATTGTCCCAACTGGTTTCTCGGAACTGAATTTGTGTATATTCTATCACAAGCATAAATTGTTGTCAATATCAAAGAAAACATTTTTTTAAATATTTTCGTATTATATTTGAACCATATAAGAACATTAGCCCTGCCGTTTTGGTAATCCTCTTTTGGAGTCGACAAACAATAACATTTTGTTTTTTGTGTGCAAGCAAGTTACTCGCTCGACTCGTCGGGCTTATAACCTAAGCTGTGTTTAAACTCTTTCATTTTGGGTAGATGTGCCAAAAAAGATGCACCTTAAAACCGTGTGTAAAATGTTCAGTCATAGGTAAATACAAAGTTTTTTTAGCATCTTGGGATGCTTTTTATTCTCCACTTATATTGTTATGCCGTCTTGGTAATGATATAATGTTTATCCTTTGATGTACCTTTTGAGTTCATTGTAGAAGTTTTCGCGAGTACCTGCCATTATAACGATTATTATTTTGTTTTCGACATATTCGACTCTATATGCTAGCTCGTAATTGGTCTTGTTATAAAAGATGTCATATCCAAAAATACTGGAGAGGTCTCCGCTTTTGGCTTCCCCAACGGTATGGTCTTCTTTTATTTTGTCAATTGCTTCCTGATAGAGCAGTTTTAGTTTCTTATCTTTCAATTTTTTAATGAACTTAGCTGCGGGAGGAAGGAATCTAACTTCAGTCATCGTCTTCCTCCGAGTTAAAGATATCGTTATAAGTGGAGTATTCACCATTGCCGAAAGCAACTTCGTCAGCTTCCGCTATCATTGCTTCAACGGCAGGGCGTACCTGCGATTGTCTAATTTTGAACTGTTTGAGCAGCTCTTCGCCTGAAAGTCCCTGTGCTACAAGATCAGCAAGGATATATTCAGCAAATTCACCGCCAGATGCCGTACGTGCAGGACGAATCACAAGTTCGTTCCCGCGAACAATACACTCCGCCTCATCAGAAAAGCCAAGTAAGGCAAAGAATTTCTGCGGTATTGTAATCTGTCTCTTTGAAGAGATACTAACTATTTTCTTCTCCATTGCGTGTTCACCTTTCAAAGTAGCTTTATAAGCCATTTTTAGCCCTCCTAAATAGTATATGTAAAACTGATTGAATATATTCTCGTTCGCTTGGTTTTCTTTGTTTCTTTACTTCCGAGAATATTATACACTACTTATTTGCTTTTGTCAATATGGGATGCGGCACTTAAACGATGCTATTTTTAGTTACAGAGTGAAAAAAATTATTTCGACCTTTCAGGTTGCGGTGCCCGAAAAAACTTTGCACATCTTTCGATGTGCTCAGACTACTGACAAACCCGCCTAAAAAAGGCGGGCTTGTTAGTAGTCTGAAGACACGTTTTAGTATATCTTTTGATTTATTTTGTGTAGAGGTGCCGAAATAGATGCTGGTTGTTTTTCGTTCAGTCGATAAATCCTAATAGTTGCTTTAGGATCGTATTCATAACCGCAAAAGCTGTCACCCGAAGCTGTCAAAATATAATCCCCTATCATATCCACGCATTCGCCTTTGATAGATTTTTTAGCAATAATTTTCATATCCTCGTCTATGATACATATTTTCTGTCTACCCATTAAAACAAGTCTGTTTTTCGTATCAAAACCTAAAGGATACAAATGATTTGGCAATTTCATTTTTTTATTTGCATATTGTTTTGGCACCGAATCATTGAATATGGCATAGCAAGTTATGCCGTATTCAATTTTGAAAAATTCACGTTCGTGCTTTAGTGATATTCTATTTTGATTGAATTCTTTTTCAGAGATTGCCTCAAGCCGTTCGCCACAAAATCGAACAGGAGTTAATTCGGCTTTTTCGTTTTCATATCCAAAGAGATAGCAGTGTTCTTTTTGAGTGAAACTACCGAAGTAATCACAAAATATTTTTCCTTTGTATTCAGCTACCAATTCAAGAACAATAGAAGCATTTTTACCGTATATATCTTTTTCTTTTTTGATAAATTCATTGTATAGTTTATCGTCCTTTGTTCTTTTTAATGTTACAAAATCAGAAAAACATTCCGAAAAAGGCAAAAGACAAACGCCAAAATACTCTTCCAATAATCCTATCTTTTCATCAGCATCGTCACAATTCAAAATTTTTGAAAGACGTTTTTTATATCCATCTCCATATCCAAGCAAAGTTGGTATCCCATATAGATTTTTATTAGTCAAGAATTCATCGTCCGAATATCGAGCTACAATTTTCCCATTTTGTAAAAATTCAAAGTAGATATAATCACTATCAAATATATGAAAATAGAGAACAGGCGAAGAAGTCTGTTTGGAAATTAATTTCGCAACATTTAAAGAGTATTCCGAGTCTTTGTCGGAAAAATCGGTAATACAAGTCTGCCACCCTTCCGAAAACGACCGAAATTCGCAATAACTTGTTTGAAATTCCTTGTTATCAAAAATGTGTATGCTTGCAAATGAAGTTCCCATAAATTGCTCCTTCCGTCTTGATTCCTTCGGCAAATTTATTATATCATAATTCTTATTGAATTACAACACTATTTAAATTTAATGTAAGAAAAGCTTTGTAATAAAAAGCTCTTTTGGTTGCGAAGGAAAAATTCAATTCTTTCGACCTTTCAGGTTGCGGTTACCCGAAATTTTCATCGTGTGCGTCGCACACTCTAAAATTTTGACCGCTGCCCCTTGCGCGCTTCGCTCCTTCACGCACCGCGTGCGCTCAGCACGCAAGCAAGTTATTCGCCCGACTCGTCGGGCGAGTAACCTAAGCTTTGTTTTAACTCTTTCATAACCAAAAGAAAGGGGCTGTTGCAAGTGCGAAAAAAATATGCATTTGCAGCAGCTTTTTAGTTTGTTGGAGAAAAAATGATGCAAAAAACAAAAAAATCCTCAAAAAGAGGATAAAAATTGCATAACGAAAAGAGAGGTGTAAAAACCTCTTTTTTTAAGGCAAAATATTCGATTTTGAAATTGTCTACGATGCTTCAAGCTGGAACAAATCTATACCAATTCTACCTGCTTTTTTCTTGTTATACAACTTATTTACGTTAAATGCAAAAGCAAGAAGAAAAAATTGAGTTTCAATATTTTTCTTTCCTCGCATTAAAAATCTTCTAAAACCGTAATCTTGCTTTAAAACGCCAAAAGCACCTTCAACTTGTATTGAACGATTAACTCTGAGTAATATTCCTTCTTCCGATGTTATGTTCTCATAGGCTTTTTTTCTAAATTCATTGAAGTTTTCTGTAATCTTAATCGTTCTGAAGCCCTTTTTAGAACTATGACACTTTCCAAAGTGTGGGCAACTACCACAACTTTCGTTCCGGTAGTATTTTGTTCTCGTTTCATATCCGTTTGCTGTTTTTCTATGACCAATCCCACTTAAAAACAATTTATCACCACGTGGGCAAACATATTCATCTTTATCCCTGTCATAGGTTAGATGTTCCACAAAGTATTCATTGTTTTTGTATTTTCTTGTTTTACCTATCTCGTAATTTGTGGGCTTGATAAAGCATTTCTGCTTGTTTTCGTAAAGATACAAATAGTTTTCTATGCTTTCATATCCTGCATCTGCTATCACTTTTTTGAAACGAC
>JAZNJM010000114.1:0-27282 GCA_045578045.1 Eubacteriales bacterium
CCTCATTCCTAATTCCTAATTAAAAAAGATTCCTAATTCCTAATTCCTAATTCCTAATTAAAAAAGATTCCTAACTCCTAATTAAAAATATTTTCTAATTTAAAAAGTCTTTCCGTTATTAAAGCATAAAATCAGATTTAAAATCATTAACATATAAATATATAGAAAGGGTTGCGCGAAAGGTTATCGCCTTCGCTGTTTAAAAATTATGACCATAGCAGACCTTTTGTCTGAGGCACTGAGCCTTAAAGCATCAGACTTACATATTACTGTTGGAGTTCCTCCTAAGGTTCGTATCCACGGTGCTCTCACCACCCTCGATTATCCATCTTTGTCGCCCGAAGACACAGAAGAGCTTATACTTCCTCTTCTTGATGAGAGAACGAGAAGCATATTTGAAGCTAAAGGCGAAGTTGACTTTGCTATGAACTTTGGCGAAGGTGAACGTTGCAGAGCTAACGTATACCGTCAGAAAACAATGATGGCGGGTGCATTCCGTATTCTTAATTCCAGAATTCCAAGAACGGAAGAGCTTGGTATTCCTTGGTCTGTTACCGACCTTCATATGAAGAATAACGGTCTTGTTCTTGTAACGGGACCAACGGGAAGCGGTAAATCAACAACTCTTGCTTCTATTATCAATCTTATTAATAAAAACAGAGATTGTCATATTATAACTCTTGAAGATCCTATTGAATATATGCACGAACATAAACGTTCTATCGTAAACCAGAGAGAAATGGGAACAGACAGCGGATGTTATGCAGACGCTCTCAGATCGGCTCTTCGTGAAGATCCAGACGTTATCCTCGTTGGAGAAATGCGCGACCTTGAAACAATTAGTATTGCTATAACAGCCGCAGAAACGGGACACTTGGTTTTCTCTACCTTGCATACCATAGGTTCTGCCGCAACCATAGACCGTATTATAGACGTTTTCCCTTTGAACCAACAAGAACAGATCAGAATTCAGCTTTCAACGGTTCTTCAAGGCGTTATTTCCCAGAGACTTATTCCTAATGCAACGAATACAGGACGTGTTGCGGCTTTTGAAGTTATGCTTGCTTGTCCCGCAATTCAAAACCTTATTCGTGAAAATAAAACCTATCAGATTCAGAGCGTTCTTCAAACGAATAGAAACGTGGGTATGCAAACTCTTGATAATGCTTTGTATGATTTGTATGCCAACGGTAAAATTGCAAAATCTGAATGTATCAGATATGCAATAGAGCCTCAGGCTATGGAAAAAGCGTTGCAAATGGGCGGTTTTTAATCCGAAATAAACAACGTTGTAGATTACAAGAATAGATTACAAGAAAGGAATGATTGGATTTGCCAAAGTATGTATATGAAGCCGTTACGGCTTTAGGTAAAAAAGTTAAAGGCAATATAGAAGCAGACGATTATAAAAAGGCTGTTGCGAAACTGACTTCAACAGGTCATACGGTTACTTCACTTAAAGAAGCAAATATATTAAACGCCGATCTTAATATTTCTTTGGGCGGAAAAAAAGTTCCCCCTCGTGAAATGGGTTCATATTGTCATCAGTTCGTTTCCATTCTTTCAGCGGGTATCCCTCTTGTTTCCTGTCTTAAAATGATGGAAAAACAAACTCAAAATAAAACTCTTGCTCAGGTAACGCGAGATATGAGAATCAGCGTTGAAAAGGGTTCAACTCTCGCAGCCGCAATGGCGAAGCACGATGCCGTTTTCCCTCCTCTTTTCATTAATATGATTCGTTCAGGAGAAGAAACGGGTAATATTGATAAGAGCTTTGAACAGATGGCGATTCACTATGAAAAAGATGCCAAAATGAGAGGTATCGTTAAAAAGGCAATGATGTATCCTATCATCGTTTGCTGTCTTGCCGTTGTTATCGTTATTGTTCTTCTCGTTTGGATTGTTCCACAGTTTACCGATATGTTCAATGATATGGGAAACAAAATGCCCGCTTATACGTTGGCGGTTGTTGCGTTAAGTAATTTTATGGTTCGTTATTGGTATGTAATTGCTGCGGGTGTTGTTGTTTTTGTTGTCTTATTCAAACTTTTCAAATCAACTGAAAAGGGAAAACATATTTTAGGACACGCGGCAATAACTTTCCCTCTTATTGGAAAGCTCAACACGAAAACCGCTTGCGCACAGTTTTCAAGAAATCTTCAGACAATGCTTGGCGCTGGTATCAGAATAACAGAAGCTCTTGATATCGTTGCCCAGACAATGTCAAACCTTATATACAGCGAATCTGTTTACGAGATTAAAAAACAGGTTGAAGTTGGACTTCCTCTTCAACGTGCTTTAGAAAAAACAGGCTTATATCCCCCAATGGTAACAAATATGGTTGCAATTGGTGAAGAATCGGGTTCAACAGAAGAAATGCTTGGAACCGTTGCCGACTACTATGAACAAGAAGTTGAAGAAACAACTCAACAGGTTGCCGCAACTCTCGAACCTTTGCTTATTATGGCAATGGCAGCTGTTTGTCTTGCTGTTATTCTTGCTGTTTTCCTTCCGATTCTTAGCCTCTACAATGATTTGGATAAACTTTAAAGCAAAATTTGTTTTTCTTTATTTCTTGCTTTTTACATATTGGTTTTAAAACTTTCAGAAAATTCTATGGGATAAGGTGGCGTTAAAGAGAGTTTTATTAATTCTACCTTTCCCAAAGAAAACTTATTTCAGAAAGGTGTAAAAAGTTATAAAGGCTAAAACAAATGGGAGAATTTCTAATGGCGATAGAATCAAATAAAAAAGGGTTCACCCTTGTAGAGCTTATTGTTGTTGTGGCAATTATGGCTGTTCTCATTGCGTTACTTACACCAAATGTTATAAAGTATATTGATCAAGCAAACGTTGGGAAAGATATAAGCACTCTTGATATGGTTAGAGAGGCGGTTGAGGCAGAAATAACTGATGAGCTTCTTTCATCCCTGAACACAAACGAGGGAAACGAAGATAACGCCGTTTTTAAGGGGATGTATCTTTCAGATATATATGATGCAAAATCAAACCCAAAGGACGGAAAATGGGGAACTCTTGGATATAGAATTTTTGAAAACGAAAGTGTTTTAACAGAACCTTTTAAAGAAAACGATATTTTTTCATCAAGGGCTGGAGAAGGTGGAAAAATAAAAATTTATCTCAATGGAAAAGGCGGTGTTATTGCCGTTGGAGTTGATTCAGAAGGAAAAATTATAAACAATGGCGAAAGAGATTTCTTAACAGGAACAAAATTTTCCGAAGATGAATTATCAAAACTTGATTGTAGATAAATGTTAATATTATTTTAGTGTGTTATTATTTTGTCGCATTTTAAGGCTTGCCCGTTCCCGAAAATGTGTCAAAAAATATCATAAAACAGTCTTAAATTTTAAAAATTAAATTAAGGAGATTATGACAATGTTTAAAAAGACAAACAAAAAAGGCTTTACTCTTATCGAGTTAATCGTTGTTGTTGCTATTATGGCAGTTCTTGTTGCTCTCTTAGCTCCAAACGTATTCAAATATCTCGAAAGAACAAAAGTTAAAAAAGACACAAACTCCCTCGATTCTGTTCGTACAGGTATAGAAGCAGAACTTATGGATGAAGTCCTTTCTGCATATTCAACGAACGAAAGTGAAGAAGAAGGTGCAACGAGTGATCCTATTGAAGGCGTTTTGCTTGCTGATATTTTTGCTGCTGCTAGTGAAACAGCTACTGAAGGCGCAGCTTTGCTTGGATACAGACTTTTTAGAACAGAAGAACAAGTTCTTGATGATGACTTTGCAACAGCTGACATATTTGTTAGTAAAGCAGCTACTGGTGCTCAAATAGCTATTTACGTTGACGGCAACGGTGGTGTAGCTGTTGCTGCAGTTAATGAAGATGGAATTATTTCATATGAAGGCCAACCTGTTATTGTTTCTACAAAAATAGACCTTGGAGATTTTGATGTTGCATCAAACAGCTATGCAAATCTTGATAATCCAACTGTTTCATAATTTGTTCTCTTTATAAATTATTGATAGGAAAGTATTATTTAATTTAAGCCTAATATAAAGAATACATAAGCCGCTTCGTTTCATAGAAACTATGTTTCAACGGGTAATGAGGCGAGGCGGCGGATGTTCAATTTTTATAGCAAAATATTCTTTAATTTCTTTTAGCAAACCACTTCTTGTTTTTGATTTTTATTTCTTTAAGGGAAACAAAACATAGCTTTATTTTGAAATGTATTTTCTTAAAAAAACTATTTTAATTACTAAAAAAAGTTTTCTACAAGAATATAGCTTTCAAAAATATTAGCTTTCAAAAATAATAATAGATTATTTAAAATATTGTTTTTCTTAAAGAGATAAATATAGTTTTATTTTGGTTTTATATATCTCTATTTTAGGGCGGTTTTTATGGAGTTATTCATAATATATGCAATTATCCCTTTTATTCTTGGAACGTATATAGGCAGCTTTCTAAACGTTGTAATTATAAGAGCTCCAATTAACCAGAGCTTTATAACGGGTAGGTCTCATTGTATGACTTGCGGAAAAACGTTGAAATGGTATCATATGATTCCCGTTTTCAGTTGGGTTTTTCTGAGAGGAAAATGTGGATATTGTAAATCGAAAATATCAGCTCAATACCCTTTGGTTGAATTTTTAAACGGAATTGCTTGGGCTTCTCTTTCATACGTTATAAACGTTTTGAATGATGGAATTTTAGATTCTCCCTTTGCTTTTTCTGTTGAATGTATTTTATATATGATTGCCGCATCTGTTCTTATTGTAATATCGGGAATAGATATAAAAATATATGAAATTCCATATACAACGAATATAATTCTCACAATATTGGGACTTATTGCTCTTTTTATGGATTTGGAACATTGGCATTTATACATAATTGGAATGGTTTCCGTTGGCGGTTTATTGTTCTTAATTCAGCTTTTCTCTGGGGGAAGGGCAATGGGCGGAGGAGACGTTTTTCTAATGGCAGCCGCGGGTTTGCTTTTGGGATGGAAAAATATAATTCTTGCTTTTGTCTTGGGCTGTATTATAGGCTCTGTTATTCATATTATTATAATGAAAGTAAAAAAAGAAACGGATAATATGCTTCCATTTGGTCCATATCTCTCCGCAGGAATTTTTATATCAATGCTTTTTGGCGAAAAAATATTAAACTGGTATATTTCAGCTTTAGGAATATAATCTGAGTATAATCAGAAAAATTAAATTGTAAATAATAAACTGTAACATACATTGTTAAATCCATTTGCTTTTGCTTTGGGAAGGGAGGACGCACATTTTTGTGCTAATAATTTATGAATACAAGAAAAATCTCTGGTAAGGTTGTTTCTATCGCCATAAATGACAGCTTTATAAACGTTTGTGAAGTTGGCTTTAAGGGCGATGTTTTAAAGGTTTATAAGAGCCTTGAAGTTAAAACACCCGAATTTTCCTTTGAAGACGGTATTATTAAAGATTTTGCCGCCATCGTTAAGGCTTTGAATGATTTGTTCAAGGAAAACAACATAACAAACAAAAGAGTTGTTTTCTCCGTTTCTTCTTCTAAGATTTTATCTAAAGAAGTTGTTATCCCTGCTCTTAGCAGTTCAAACAGAATTCTTTCTCTTGTTACTGCAAACTCGGGAGAATACTTCCCTGTTTCAACAGAAGACTGTGTTTATTCATACAGCCTTCTTGAAGAATTTACTGAGGAAGAAAACGGTACTCAAGTTAAGAAGATGCGTATTATGGCATACGCAGTTGCTAACGAAATTATCAACGGAAGATATGAGCTTGCAAAACAGCTTGGCTTAAAGGTTTGCGGTGTTGACTATTCAGGGAATACCATAGTTGAAATTTGCAAACGTCAAGTTCCAAATAACGTTAGTATGACGCTTCTTATTAAAGATAATTCAACAATTGTTTCTATCTTTAATCAAAAAAGCCTTAAGATGCAGAGAACTATCTCTTCGGGCGTTGGAATGATTAAAAATTCCGTTGCAAGAGCATATAACATCTCAGAGAAAGACGCTGAAGAAAAGCTGAGTGAGGTATCTTTAAAAACAATTGTTCAACAGAAACCTCTCGTTGCAGACTCTGTTGAAGATTATTTCAACTCAATTCTTCGTGTTTACGAATTCTACCGTTCAAGAAATCCCGAAGCTCCCGTTGATGAATCTTTCATCTTTGGAAGAGGCGGAGAAATTATTGATATTGGTGAATTTTTTGAGGCACAAATTGACGTTCCCGTTACAACCCTTGAAAAACTTTCGGGAATTGAACGCGAAGTAACCGAACGCGAAAACGACATTCAGGCTCTTGAAAGAGATAAACTCCTTTTCAGATATATTGATGCTCTTGGCGCAGCCTTTGGCTCTCTTGACTTTGTTTCAAAGGAAATGGAAGGCGACAAACTTGCAAAAGCAAGAAACAGAGTTTATTTTGGACTTGTTGCTGCTGCGATTTTTGCTTCTGCTATTTTTGTTCTCCCAAGTTTATTTGACGTTCTCACTCTTAAAATGGATAAAAAAGATAAAGAAAAAGAACTTGCCGCTATTCCAGACGTAACTCCGATATATAACAAATACAGCAACACTTTTGCAAAATATAACGATATAATTTCTTTCTACGGAACAACGGAAACAGAGGCAGAAGCTCTTAATAACTTTATTGAAGCTCTTGAAATTATGCGTCCTGAATCAAGCAAGATTAAAACTCTTACCTGTTCAGCGGGCGGTGAAGTTTCTATGTCCGTTCTTGCAGATAGCTGGGACACTTGCGCTAAATTTATTATGCAGCTTAAATCTATGAACCTCGTTAAAGACGTTACAGTTTCTGCTATAACTCAAAGCATCGGCGAAGACGGCGAACCTTTATTTACCTTCAGCGCAAAATGTGATATAACAAACGAATATATTGATTCTGACGTTGTTGCGCCTGAAGGATCGAAGAAATAAGAATGGGAGGTAGCTAAATATGAAACTTGCAACAAAAGATAAGAATTTAATTGTAGTTGTGCTTATTGTGGTTATTGTTTTTTGTTCATACAACTATGGATATAAGAAGTTGAAAAATCAAAAAGCAAAGCTTGAAAGCGAAATTACTTCTTTGGAAAAACAAATAGAAACAAAAAGAGAACAATATGCAAAAAAAGATTTCTATGAGATAATGACAAAAATCTACGGAGATAAATTCAAAGAAGAGCTTGACAAATTCCCCGAAGATATTCAGGAAGAAAATCAAGTTATGTTCTTTAAAGAAATTGAACAGTATCTCAAATCTGAAAAAAATGATTACAAAATTCCAACGGTTTCTTTCTCCGAAGGAAAAACATTTATTAAGTTCCAAGAAACTGAAAAGGCAACGGGTGAGCTTTATGAGGGACTTTCCTCAACCGTAACTTTCCCATTCACTCTTGAATATGCTAAATTTAAGGATCTTCTTGATTATCTTGAAGCATATAAAGACAGAAGCGTTATAAGCACAGTTTCTGCTTCATATAACGAAGACCTCGACCTTGTAACAGGTTCTGTTACGTTTACTCAGTATGCAATTTCCGAAGACACAAGATTCCTTCTTCAACCCGAAGTTGAAGATATGCTTCTCGGAACAGACAATATTTTCGAATCTCCCGCTATTATCGGTGATCCTGATAATGAGAAAAAAGAAATTACTGTTGACGTTCTTGCAGAAAGAATTAAAGCATCCTTTGATATGTTTGTATTGTTAGAACCTGCAACAAGCAATTTCCCAACAACAACTCTTGGTTTTTCTAACAGTGCTGCTCTCCTCAGAGAAAGCAAAAATGAACAACAGCTTATAACAATAACTGTTAATGAGATTCCCGTTCCAGATTTAACAAAGCCTATTTTTGATGAAAAAGGCGTTCACAAGATGGACGAAAACGGCAAACTTCTTTATGAAGATTTGAGAAAACCAATTATTGATGAAAAAACAGGCTTACAGGCAAAAGACCAAAAAACAGGCGAACTTCTTTGGGAAAACGTTTACGAATACAGAGCGACCTACGTTATTGGCGAAGGCGAAACTGCAAAAACAATTGAAAACGTTTTGATTCAACCAACGGAATATCTTGATCTTTACGTTTACTGTTCTGACCGTGTATTTGCAGAAGAAACAGAAAACAAGGTTGTTGATAATGCATCCGTTAAGGCAACCATTATTAACAATACTACAAAATATGATTTCATTAACATCTACGTTGTTGAAAACAACTATATGACAGATGAAGAAAAAGAAGCTCTTGCAAAAGAAGAGGCTTTAAGAGAAGAAGCAGGAAAACCTAAGAGAGAAGATCTCACAATTCCAAGATGGACAATTGACGAAGAAAAATCCACAATGGATAAAATTAACGTTGTAACAACAACAGACGTTGAAGATTATCTTGCTGATCCCGCAAATCAAACTTCAAAAGAAGCTTAATCTTTCGAAGCATTTTAAAAAGCTCCCGTTGCTTCTGAAGAAGCAACAGAAGAAGCAGCTGCTTAATCATTTTTAGAAATACAGTATTCGGGATGCCTTCGGGTTTCCTGAATACTCGTATATATTTGTAGATTCAATATAAAGGGTAATGACTATGACCAACAATTTGCAAAAGAGAAAATCAAAACTGAATAATAAAAAAGGCTTTTCTTTGGTGGAGCTTCTTGTGGCAATTGCTCTTATTGCTATAATAGTTCCCGTGTTGATCAATGGCTTTATCCATGCCGCAAGGCTTAACTATCGTTCTCGTGTGCAACAGCGTGTTGATAACGTTGCAACTAATATTTACGAAGAGCTTGCAAACGTTGAATATGCTGAGCTTCAAAAGTTTTTTTCAGATAACGGATGGACTATTGAAGAAACAGGCGTTATTGGAAGGTATAATGCAACGCTGACTTTTGATGATGATGGCTCTAATGACATTGATCGGGTTAGCGTTACCGTTCAGGAATATTCCCAAGAATATATAGTTCCCGATCTTAACTTAATTGGTGTTCATAGTGCATATTTAACCCTGGAAGACGAAATTAATGAAATGGATAGCATTGTTGAAAGCAGACTTATTCAAGCTATCAAGTCAGACGATAAAGTTAAAACGGCTATAAAAAATGATGCCGCTTTAAAAATTAATGAAGAAAACGACAAGGCAAATCTTAAGGCTTCGGATATTGATTCTTCAAGAATTGTTGTTAGCTGTTCTATTGATAAATCGCAAATTTCAAAACAAACGTCCGTTGAAGTTGGTGTTAAAAATAGTCAATTCGTTGCAGATTATAAGGTTTCATACAGATATCCCGCAGCCCAACCAAATCCAAACGGAGATAGTTCTGATTTAGAGGTTACATATTCCTACTCCCATAGATTAAACGGAAAATGGGTTTCGGTTTCCAACACTATAAACGTCAGAGAAACCTTGAAGAAAATCAACGAGAGCGAATACGGTAATTATCAGTTTGTTATGGAAGGAATTGATAGTTCTGCTTCTATCAAGGCTAATGGAACGGATGCACATACTATGTTTGTTTATTATAATCCATTAAATAAACTTGATTGGATCGATATAAAAGCTAACGACACATCTGTTCATAACGTGTATTTTATCGAACAAGGCGTTGAAAAAGACGCAACGGGCAAAAGTGTATTCGCTCTAAAGTATGATAGCGTTGATTCTAAAAACTCTAATTTTAATGGTTTATTTGCTCACTCAGATCCATACTTTACTCAGTTACAGCAAGGAGCAACATATATTAAATTATATTCTAACAATACAACAATAGCAAAAAATGGTATTCCAGATTCAATTTACGAATCAACAGATGGGGAAGTAAAAATGTATAGTATTTCCGTTGAGGTTGTAAGTGATTCGAATATGTTTGCCAACGTTACTGGCTCATTCAGGGCGGGCGGCAATTCTCTTGGAAACCTTCCATCATAGTATTTAATCTACTATTAATTTTAAAATATATAGAATTTATAATAATTTAATGCTATAAAAAATATAAATAGTTTAAAATAGCCTGAAATTCTATTTATATTTTAAAATTAACTAAAGCATAATCAGAAACATTAAAACTAATCACGGATGATATTATTTTTTCCGTTTCAGTAAATTATTTTTTATAATTAAAACTAAACAGCTTTGACAGAAGGCAGCTTATGAAAATATTAGAAAGATTTCAAATTAAAAAGTTAATATCAGAGTCTGTTTCGAAAAAGGAGAATAAGTCTGAACAACTCAAAAAAAGCAGAAAATCGGGTTTTACCTTAATTGAGCTTATTGTCGTTGTTGCTATTCTTGCGCTTATGGTTTCTTTTTCCATAGGCTCTATGGTTTCCGTTGCAAGACGTAAAGCAACAAGAACGGGAAGGATTATTGAAAGTGAGTTAACTATCCTTGCTTCAAACACATATTCTCGCGAAGGCGATTGGAGACTTGAATTTGAATTTAATGAGGACGAAGGACATTACGTTATGACTCAACAATTTAATACAAGCGGCAAAGATGACGATTGGGTGGATTTCTCAGCAATAAATCTTCCTTCTTCCGTTGATATCAGCTTTGGCGGGGATGCTTATAACGATAACTACGAATATGATGGACCTATTTATATTTCTTTATCCCGCGAGAAAGGACATTATTTAACGGGAACAGGTTTTTTCTGTGATAATATTTTCGTTCATTCCGCTGCTAAGGTTGTTACAATTCATATGTCTTCTGAATCGGGCGGACATAGAGTTATTGATTAACAAAGCCTTAAAGATGCTTTTTTAGGCAGAATTAAAGGTTTATTAGGGCATATTTTATATTAATTAAGTTTTTCAGAAATTATTTTTCTAATAAAAAAAGTATTTTAATCAAGAAAAAATCAAATTCAAAATCGATAATAATAATTTATAGAGCTTTTATATTTTGCATAGAATTTGCAAATAGGGTGAAAGGCAAGAACGCTATATGTCAGATAAGAAATTAAACAAAATTAAACTTTTTATCAAAAATAGAATATTGGATCATTCAGAAAAGAATTGTGTTGCTGAGGGAATGTATAAAAACAGCCCGAAATACAGAAGAATCTTCAACAAAAGAGGTTCTTCCCTTATTCTTGCTATGGTTGCTATTGCTCTTATTGCAATTCTTTCAACTCTTACTTTAACTTTAGCCTTAAACGCATATCAAGCAAGTGTTCAGAATAAATGGGCAGACGAAGATTTCTATTATTGTGAAGAATGTCTTGAAGATGTTTACGGTATTATAGTTGGTTCAGCAAATGATATTTTTATTAACAACTATAAACAGGTTACTTCAATATTTGCCAAGGATGATTTTGAAAATATCAACAGAGCTTTCCGCGAAGGCGTTTTGAAGGATTTGAACAGCCTTGAAGAAAATGAAGCAAGTACTGTTTATACTGCGTTGAGAAGAAATAGCGAAGGAACAGATGCTGATGGAAATATTATTGGAATAATTGAAGTATCATACAACGATTCTTACAAACAGCTTTTCACAGATAGATACGTTTTCAAGGACGTTAACGTTCAGTTTTTCAACTCAAGCAGAGGGAACGGTCAGAGGCGTTTTTACGCTTCCATTACAACCGATATGGTTGTTTATATTCCGAATCTTGGAGAAGAAAAGGAACAAGATTATAAAGGTTCTCTCGATTACGTTATCGTTTCAGGTGGCAACACTACTATCAGCGGTGATTCAACAATCAAAGGAAACGTATATTCAGGAACCGATCTTATTGTAAATGAAAACTCTAACGTTACTTTCCTTTCAGACTACATAACAGTTTGCAATCAGTTTAAAAACAACGGAACACTTTCTGTTTCTGGTTATTCTTCAACAGCAAACATTTGGTGTAGGGATTTTGTTTTACCAGAGAGTACGACTGCAACTCCGTCTTCTTCTATTATTTCGGGAAATTTATTCGTTAATGACGATATGGAAATAAACGATGAATATTGTACCGTTCAGATTGCGGGTAAATATTACGGATATGGGGACGGAACAAAAGAAACCAAATATACAGACATTAAAGGCGCAACTTCTACTGAAATGAACAGTGCGATTCTCGTTAACGGTAAAGGAACGCTTCTTGATATGCTCAATATTGAAGAGCTTGTATTAAGCGGACATTCTTTCTTCCCCGTTGATGGAACAAACCAATATGAAGGTTCTGAATCTCTTGCAACCCTTGTTGCCCAGAGTATTTATATGGTAAATGAGGAATATATCAATTTTGTTGCACGAAAAGTTTCTGTTGGCGGAAAGGAAGTTGATTTTTCAACAATAAAACTTTCCAACGGAAAAACTCTTATAGATTTGCTCACAAGCGGGTATACTTTGGTTACAGGCGGCGTTAACATTGGAGCAGTGGAAGACAAAACTTCAATAAGCGAAAACAATTTTGTAACTAATTATATTGATTCTACCAATCCCGTAACCCTTGGAATCTATAGCAAGGATGGAAAAAATTATTGTAGCCTTTATTGGAACTTTAAGAACGAAAGCTCTTTTAAAGATACGGGTGCTGATATCGTTCATAGTGATTATATAGTAAACTCTAAAATATTAGTTGGCGGTGAGGTTATTGTTAATAATATTAATGATATTATCCTCTACCACAACGGTTCTCCTTTCCTTATTAACGGAGAACAAATCAGCTTTGGAAAAATAATTTCTAATGACTTGATTACAGATAAGCATAATAACGTTTATATCTTTAATGATAAATATGGAAAGAAACTCGAAAGCGGTATTACAAATTTCAAGAATAATTATCTTGTTGATGACAATCCCGTTAATGCTGTTCTTGTTTCAACAGAATCAAACGCAGAAGATGTATACAATTATGACGTTTATCTCCAATGGAATTTTGATTCTTCTAAAACCGCAAACAAAAACAAAGGGGATATTTTCATCTCAGCTTGTATAAAAGCAGGTTTGGTTGACGGATTCCTTGAAAAGTTTATGGATGGTGGATATATTCAGATTTCACCAGACGCTAACGTTGGTTCTGCTTCTGACCTTTATGAATACGTTATTCAAGGCGAAGGATACGTAGCGAAAGAATTTGGATCATCAGATAAACCTCTTTTTGATTCTTCTCTTTTTGCTGAAAATATGGCAGAATCTTATAAATGGTACAGAACAACGCTTATTCCAGAAGAATATAATCCCTTTGGTGCGTTTAAATCATTTGATGATGCAAAATTTAATAATAATGATAAGTATTCAATTTTCAACAGAAAGTCATATTATTATATAAACGGCGAGAAAACTGATACTTACTATATGAACTTCAATACTATTCAAAATGGTATTGCTACTCACACCATTGTTTCTTCTGAGGATGGAAAATATAAAAATCTTATTATAAACGGTGATCTCACAATTACAGATAGCGGATGGAATGGAGGAGCTATTTCTCCCGTTCTTGAAGGAATTATCTTTGTTAACGGAAACGTTAACATTAGTGCAGATATCGAGTTTAAAGGTATGATTATTTCAGACGGAGAGGTTAGTATTTCCAAAGGTACATATATAAAAGATGAAAAAATCCTTGAAGGATGCCTTGAAGTCTTAAAGAACGATCAAAACACAAAATGGTGGTCTCTTGTTTCAGATGAATTTTATACAAAAAGAACAAAATCCAACACAGCGTCTTCTTCTCTTAACGCTGCTGACTGTATAAAATACGAAAACTGGACAAGAAACAGAGATGAATAAACCAAGAAAAATAAACCAAGAAAAATAAACCAAGAATAATAAACCAAGAATAATATATTACATTCTTTTAACATAATCTTTTTAAACCGAAAGCGGTAGGAGCAATTTATGCGATTTGTAACAACTATGCGAAAAATATTATGCAAAAACCGTAAAACGAATATTAAAGTAAATAAAAAAGGCTTCACTCTTGTTGAGCTTCTTGTTTGCGTTGCAATTATGGCGGTTATCGCTTTGCTTGTCGCAGAGTTTGTTGCATCATCATCTTCCGCCTACAGAAGAATGTCTTCTCAAACGAAGATTCAAGAGGTTTGTCAAGATTCCTTGAATCAGATTTCCAATATCGTCAGAAACTCTAAAGCCTTGAAGGTTAATATTGACGATAGCAGCGGAGCTATCATAATGGAATCTAAAAACTATGAAGAGAAAATTATTCGTCTTGTATACGTTCCCGATACCGAAGAAAACGGATTTGGAAGAATATACGTTGACTATGATTATATCCTTGATTCAGGAGTAGATATTACGGAAAATGACGATGGAGAGAACTTTAACGATTTTCTTTTAACGGATATGGTCAGAGAGTTTACCGTTGATTATTCCTCTTATAGAACAATAGATGATATGGGAATAGCAACAGAGCAGATTCAAAGACGTGTTCTTGATATAACTCTCACCCTCGAAAGAAATGATAGAGAATATTCCAGAACTGTCAAGGCTTCTTTGCGTAACTCCAGCGTTGATACTGATCATAATACTGAGTTAACTATAGATATTCAAAGAAGTTAAATATTAACTAAAATGATATTGTAAAGGGGCTGTAAAAAAGATTTTTTACAGCCCGTTTCTAATGAAAATGATATAACATCAATGAAAATGACATAAATTTATATTTAAATGAAAATGATATATATTTGTGTTCAACCGAGAATGACATAAATTTATATTTAAACGAAAATGATATATATTTGTATTCAAACGAGAATGATATAAAATTTAATTATGCATTATATTTTTGAAGAAAGGAGGAAAAATATGGGATTCATTGATTTATTTTACGGTAATAAAGCTCAAAAGGAAGATGAAACAGCTTCGGGCTTACCCCGTGCGGTGGCGTTTGTTGATTATGAGCATTGGTATATATCACTTAAAAATAATTTTGGAATGAAGCCAAATATAAAAGGTTGGTTTGAAGATTTAAAAAGTCGTGTAACTTTAACAGAAGCTATATTTTTTGCAGATTTTTCTCACAAAAGTCTTGCGGATGAAATTAAAAGAATCAGGCTTTATTCTAATACTATTATTGATACAAGAAACGTTGGAACTAACATAAAAAAGGATTTTACAGATTTTATTATACTTGACCACATCTATCAAAAGGCTCTATCCTCAAACGATGTTGACGTTTTTATCTTATTTTCGGGCGACGGGCATTTCAGCTCGGTTGTTTCTTTCCTTAAAAATTTCCGTGGAAAAGAAGTTGGTGTTTACGGTATTAAGGATTCTTTTTCGAGACAGCTTAAAGAAACTGCTAATTGGTTCGTTTCACTTCCAACAGAAAGCGATCAATATGGTATGTGTGCTAACCTGATTTTTGATGCTTTAAAAGAAGCTCAAATTTCTAACACTAAGGTTTTACCAACTTATAAAAACATAACGGAAAAAATTCTTTCAACAAAACGTGTTAATCCTCAAAGGTTGGATAGCGTTCTTAAAAGGCTTATTGCTGATGGTGTTATCACTGAAAGAAAGGTAAGCCTTTCTAAAAAAGACGGAAACAAACCTTGCCTATTTGTTGACTGGGAAAAGGCAGAAGAATTTATGAATTTTGATGATTGAAAACATAAAAGGAAGGTTTGTAGTTGTATTAGAGCGAATATTCATTGATTTAAAGTAATGTTTTAAATCGCTTTGGTTGTAATAATAAAAATAACAAAAACAACGGGAATAACTAAAAATGATAACAGTTAATTCTGATTCCCGAATAACCAGAAGTAATAGAAATTTGATAATTGATTTCTACGCAAAAACAATTTCGTTTTAATAAAACAGCTTAAACTTACTGTGCGACCAGAAGTTTAAGCTGTTTTATTGTTGATTATGAATTGAAAATATTAATAAAACACTATATTTAACAAAAAATAGAATATGAAAAAATTTGTTGGTAGTAAATTCAGGAGGAAATTATATGGGGAAGATTTATGGATATGCAAGAGTATCAAGCAAAGATCAAAATGAACAAAGGCAGCTTATAACCTTGTTGAACAAGGATGTGGAAATGAAAGATATTTTCATCGACAAACGTTCAGGGAAAAATTTTGAGCGTCCACAATATAAAAAAATGATAAAGCGATTGAAAAGCGGGGATTTGCTATATATATCAAGCATTGACCGCTTGGGGAGAAATTACGAAGAAATACAAAATCAATGGAGGATATTAACCAAAGAAATAGGAGTTGATATTTCTGTTGTGGATATGCCTTTGCTTGACACACGCGGAGGAAAAGACCTTATGGGAACATTTATTGCTGATCTGGTTCTACAAATACTTTCGTTTGTTGCTCAGAGCGAAAGAGAAAATATAAAAAGAAGGCAATTTGAAGGAATTGCAGCCGCAAAAGCTAAGGGCGTTAAATTTGGAAGACCGCCTAAAAAGATTGACGAGAGGTTCGAGAAAATTGTTGCTGATTGGAAAGAAAAAAAGATTTCCGCCAGGGAAATCTATGAAAGTCTTAATATGAGTAAATCTACTTTTTATCGAAAGGTAAAAAAAATAAAGTAAATTTATAAAGTTAAGAGGTAGAGTTATAAAGATAATTAAATAAAAAAACAGCTTCAAAACGTACACTTTTTGCAGCTGCTTACTGTTCTTAATTTTATCATATGGATAACTATTTGTCAAGTGCTTTTTTGAGAAAATACATATAAAATTTGGATAAAATTATAAAATATTAGTTTTATTTTGTTTTTTTTGTTTAGTCTCAAAAAGTGTACATTTTGAAACAAAACAAATAAAAAGATAAGGAGAAAACAATTATGAAGCTATACAAACGAATATTGGTTGTATTTTTGGCGGTTATTATGTTGTGTGGAACCGCTTTGTCTGGTTTGTCTTATTCTTCCAGTGGAAACGAGGGCGTTGCTAACGGAGATATGACTATTGTTGAAGGTATTTTTGAAAACTTAAAAGAGTTTGGTTCAGATTATATTGATGGAAAAATCCAAGATTCAATTTTTGATGAGCTTGGATTGCCAAGCGTTCTTCCTTCGCCATTAAGTGATGTTCTTGACTGCGTTCAACTGACGGCAGATGCATACGTGGATTTGTATAAAGCATTTTTGAGTTGGGGAAAAACAAAAAAAGAAATAATGCAACAAGCTATGGACCTTTTTGAGACAGATTACATTTATATTCTCGGATGGATAGAATATAGTTATAGCTTGGGTGCTGAACACAGAGGGACTAACGAGAAAAAGCCTGATTTAACAACATTTAATACACGTGCATCAAACAGTCTTTCAATTCTCAGAAGACATCTGAAAGAAATAAAAAATGACAACATATTTATAGGCGATAAAAATTCTCGCAATAAAATTCAAAAATTAATAGATGAGGTTTGCAATCTTCAAAATACGTTACCTGATTTCGATTACTTCTACAACCTCGCTCGTTATGGCTCTGAATACTGTTCAGTAGTTTGCAATATGAAGACGAATACAAAATGCCGAATCATTAGCAAGTCAACTGGAAAATACCTCAACGTATACACAGATAGGGCGGCAGAAGACCTTAAAAACGGCGACAGAATAAAAGTTTATAAGTATGCACCAGATGACACACAAGAGTTCTGTTTTGTAAAAAACGAACAGGGCGCATACCGCATCAGAGTGAACGAAGGAACTAAATACCTTGACGTATATAACACCGTTTCAGACAAAATTGCAAAAGTTGGAGCAAAGGTTCAGGTATGGTCAAAGAACAACACACATTTCAGAGATCAAGGTTTTGTTTTCGTTTACGTTGATGGTTATTACAGAATTCACCTTGCTGCTGATACGAACTACTGCTTATACGTAAAGAGCGATGGATACGTAGCACTTGGAAAAGTTAAAGAAAATTCAAGCGCACAGCTTTGGAAAATTGAATATTGCGATTGATTTATCAAATTATCTATATTCGGATAAAAGATTTATCGTTTAGTTGTTTTAAAAAAACGCGTTTTTCCTTTGGGAAAGGCGCGTTTTTTGAGGCGTTTTTTGTGATTAAAGCAAAATCAAATATTTTTAAAAAAGTATTGACAAAAATAATTTGCTGTGGTATAATTCTTAACGTTGAGTTTTGGGGCATTAGCGCAGTTGGGAGCGCACAACACTGGCAGTGTTGGGGTCACGGGTTCGAGTCCCGTATGCTCCACCAACTATTCCAAGTCTCTGACTTGGATTTTTTTGTTGGATTTTTTTACATTACAAAAGCAATATTATTTATTTTGATTTATTGCGTATAGTGAAAGAACGATTGTTCATTGTGTTTTAGCACGTATATCATAACGCTTTTTGAAAGCATATTATCGGCTAAGGACTGCTCAAAAGGCTTTTTAACAATTATGATATGCAGTGTTATTAATATGAATTTGGCGAAATTTCATTGTATTCAACAGAAAGGGGAAAAGTATGTTTAAATACGGCGGTTTTTTTACATATAAGTATTTTTTAGACGGATATAAAGGTCAGGACTATATGGGCATTGAGCAGCTTTCCTTTTCAGGAATTGCAATACTTGCTATTATATTAGTTTCTGTTTTTCTAAGAAAAATATCTCATAAGAAAATAGATATGCTGTTAAAGGTTTTTGCTTTTTTGATTCCTTTATTAGAAATATTAAAAATTACAGTTGAATCTTATTATGATATTAAAGGTGGGCATGGATTTAATTTTAGTGGTTTATTGCCTATTTATACGTGCAGCTTATTCATTTATACGTTGCCATTTGCCGCTTTTGGAAAAGGCAAGGCGAGGGAATACAGCCTTTCTTTTTTAACGACAATGGGCATTTTTGCAGGTCTTACCAACTTTATAATGGCACCAATTCTAAATACTTATCCTTTCTTTAATTTTCACACTTTTATATCTTTGAACTTTCATTTTTGGATGGTATTTATAGGTATATTTTTAATTTCAACTAAATATTACGTTCCTAAGTGGAGTGATATATTTAAAAGTATGGTACCTATTGTAATTTTATCTGTTGTTGCTATTCCCGTTAACTATGCATTAAGTGCATATTATGGGTGGAGCGTTGATTATATGCTCTTTCATTCAGGAAATGCAGCCCCTATATTACCGACTGTTTCAAATAAACTTTCCGAGTTAGGACTCAGACCTGTATATACGTGTATTGTATATATAATATATATTGTTATAGCTGCTATTATCGTTTCTGTTATTAGATTATTATGTTTTTTGACAAAAAAATTTCAAGTCGTTGACTTGGAATTTTTTTGTCAATTTCAAAAGTAATGATATAGTATTGAGATTTAGCGTATATACCAAGTCTGTAAAATAATTTTTGATAATAATAAAAAAACTTGCTTTGACAACATACAATTTATAAGAACTTAATGTTATATCCATCTATAATATGATAATATTAAGATGTTGAGCTTTGCTCAAAAATCTGAGAAAATAGAAAGTTTTTTAAAATAAACAGAAAAGCAAAAAATGAACTTTAAAATAAATATTTATTGACAAAATCATACATTGATGGTATATTATATACGGTTTAGTGTTTGTTGCATTTATATCTTGAAAAATTTTTACTGTGAGGAAAAAGCTAATGAATGTTTTGAAACGCTTTTTGAAGTATACTGAAGGTATGAATGGCGTTATTTTTATTATATATTGTTTATTTTTAGCTATTATCACTTCGGTTGAAAGCGTTAATTTTTCCCTTAAGTATTTGTTTATATCATTTGTTTGCACTTCACTACTTTCTTTTTTTGTTTGTCCTAAAATCATTCGTTTTTTTTCTAATAAGTGTATTCATTATAATAAAGCATTATGTGAAATAGAGAATAAACAAAAGAATTTAATAGTGAAGATTTCTTTTTTTATTGTTCCATTTGTTATTTTTCTCTTGTGCTTTTTAGCATATTATCCAGGTGGGTATTCTCCGGATTCTATTTCTCAATATAATCAAGCAATTACCAATAATTATAATGATTGGCATCCTGTTATTCATACTTTAATAGCTTTTAAATTACCGTTACTTTTGACTAATAATTGGACAGGCTCTGTTGTATTATTTCAAATAATATGTTTTTCTCTTATTTTGGCGTATTCCTTTACCATTATTTATAAATATTCAAATATAAAATATACAATCATATCAATGATGTTTATTTTGTTGAATCCACAGATTTTGAATTTTGTAATGATGCCTTGGAAAGACGTTTCTTTTGCGATGTGTGCATTATTATTGACAAATTATTCTTTACAAATATATTTGTCAAAAGGGGAATGGGCGAAAAAGCCTTTAAATTTAACGTTATTTTCTGTTATTTGGACGTTAACAACATTGTTCAGACATAACGCAATATTGTTTACGATTCCTCTTATGTTTGCATTGTTTTTTACGATTTCAAAAAAGAGAGCTTTTGTTATTTGTGTGAGTGCAGCAGTTCTTTTTATTGGGATAAAAGTACCACTGTATTCCATTCTTGACATTGAACAACCTGATAAAAGGCAAATTGAAACGTTAGGACTTCCCATGACTGTTATAGGAGCTGCTGTTACGTATTCTCCCGAAAAGTTAGATGAAGAAGTTTTAGAGTTTGCATACAAAGTTGCTCCCAAAGAGGTGTGGGCAGAAAAATATATAAATGGTTCTTATAATTATGTAAAATGGGACGAAAGAACAAATAATAACGTAATAGAAGAATATGGTGTAAAAAACGTTATTTTTATTATGTTTAAATGTATAAAAAGCTCTCCTAAGGTTTCTCTAACAGCTTTAATAAAATTAACAGAGGCCTCATACACAATTTCTGATAAATATAATACGATTAATATCCCAAGTATAACTGTAAATAACGAAAACATAGTTTACAAAGGAAATTCTTACATTAAAAACTGGATTGAAGCATATTCAACGTTTATTGATGATAATTTTTCCTATGTGTTTATGTTTTTGGGCGTTGTTCATTTGGTTATTTTGATTTCTCTTCTTGCTAAATGCAAGTTTAATTCAAAAAAAGATTGGAAAAAAGTTTTTTTCGTCATTCCTGCGATTGTTTATAATGTTGGTACTTCGTTTCTCCTTACGGGGATAGAGGATGCAGATAGATTTTTCTGTTATACCTTTATATTGTTGCCGGAATTGTTACTGTTTTTATATGTCAAAGAAAATGATTAAAGTCTATTTGAAATTATAAAAAGTTGTATTGACTATATTTGTTATTTGTGGTATACTGTTTGAAGTATGGTAGTTATTGGATATAATTTATTTTATACTGAATTTATTTTTCATTTGTATTATATAGGTTAGTATGGTGTAGTTTGATACTGCAAGATAAATTGTAAAAAAGATTTAAAAAGGAGAGATGTAAAATGGCAGAAAAAGGCGGAATTTCCGTTCAAACGGAGCATATATTTCCCGTTATTAAAAAATGGCTATATTCTGATAAGGATATTTTTATAAGAGAGCTTGTTTCTAACGCTTGTGATGCAATTACGAAGCACAAAAGACTTGTTTCTCTTTCAAACGCAACTGATGATGGTGTACCGTACAGAATTGACGTTACAGTTCATAAGGAAAAGAAGACTATAACGGTTTCTGACAACGGAATTGGTATGTCTGAGGATGAGGTTTCTAAATATATAAACCAGATTGCTCTTTCAGGTGCCCTTGATTTTATTGCAGAATATGAGGGTGAAGAAGGCAATTCGGGTGGAATTATAGGTCATTTCGGTCTTGGATTCTATTCTGCGTTTATGGTTTCTGACATTGTTGAGATGAACACAAAGTCATACACTGATGCGGGAGCTGTTTATTGGAAATGTGATTCAGACGGAAAGTATTCTATGAAAGAGGGTACTAAAGAAACGAAGGGGACTGAAATTATTCTTCACGTTTCTGAAGACGAGGTTTCATATCTTGACGGAGAAAAAATCAAAGAGATACTTAACCGCTATTGTGCATTTATGCCCGTAGAGATTTATCTCACCGTTGACGACAAAGAAGCAGAGCTTATTAACGACACTCAACCTTTATGGCAGAGAAATGCTCAAGAGCTTACCACGGAGGATTACAACGAATTTTATAAAAAGGTTTTCCACGATTATGAAAACCCATTATTCTACATTCATATAAACGCAGATTATCCTCTTAACTTCAAAGGAGTTCTTTTCTTTCCAACGATTAAAAAGGGCGTTGAAGCTCCTAAGCCCGAAGCAAAGCTATTTTATAATTCTGTTTTTGTTGCGGATAATATTGAAGACGTTATTCCAGATTATTTCCTCAACGTTAAAGGTGTTCTTGATTGTCCTGAGCTTCCCCTTAACGTATCAAGAAGCTATTTGCAAAACAACACGTACGTTAAAAAATTAAGCAGTCATATTGCAAAAAAAATTGCTGACAAGATTACCTCTATGTTCAATCTTGAACGTGAAGAATATGAAAAGGTTTGGGAAGCAATTCGCCCATATATGCAATATGCTTGTCTGAGAGACGAAAAATTTTATTCAAGAATTAAACCAGCCGTTCTTTTCCAGAAAAATGACAAGTCTTTTGCAACCTTGGGTGAGGTTCTTGGAATGAGCGATGACGATCTTGCCGCTTCTGAAGAAATTAAAGAAAAGAAGATTTATTACTATACAGATTCCAAACAGCAAAGTTATTATATTTCACTTTTTGAAGAGAAAAATATAACGGTATACAGATTTGATAAGGTTATTGATACTCAATTTGCTTCTTTTATAGAAAGCAAAAATGAAAAAATTAAATTCCTACGCGTTGACTCTGACCTCTCAGAAATTAGTGAAGCTACTGAAAGCGAAGAGCTTACTCAGATATTTAAAGCCGTTTGCAAGGAAAATGCTGAAATTTCAGTTGCCGTACTTTCTGAAAAAGAGGCTCCCGTTTTATTGAAGAAAACGGAAGATTCAAGAAGAATGGCTGAGATGATGAAAATGTATGGAATGGATAACGATTCTTTTGGCTCTATGGGTGAAGAAATTGTTGTCAACGCCTCCTCCTCTGTTTGCGAAAAAATTAAAAAGCTCTCCTTAGAGGGAAACAAGGAAGAAGCAGAACTTCTTGCTAAACACGCATATATGCTTGCTATCGTTGCATCACGTCAACTCACAGCCTCAGAGCTTAAAGAGTTTATTGAGATGAACGTTAAATTACTTGAAAAAAACTAAAAATATAAAATCATTAAAAAAATAGGAGATACTAAAATGAGCGAAGAAATGAAAAAAGGTTTAGACGAAGAATTAGAAGGTTGTGATTGCGGCTGCGACTGTGGAGACGATGATTGTGATTGCTGCTACATCGAGCTTACAGACGAAGAAGGAAAAACAGAAAAATTTGCAATAATTGACACAATCGATTATGAAGACAGAACTTTTGTTGTTCTTGCAACAGAAAACGATCCTGAAAACGTTGTTATTCTTGAATACCTTGAAGAAGGCGAAGAAGGAACATTCGTTTCTGTTGAAGACGAAGAACTTCTCCACAAGGTTTTCGATATGTTCGTTGAGGGCTTTGAAGACGGTTGCGACTGCGATTGTGATGATGACGATTGCGGAAGCTGCGGCTGTGGATGCGATTGCTGCCACTAATTAAAAAGCAAAATTACATCTCTTTCATAAATAAAGAGACGTAAACGATACTTTCGCGTATTAATATGAAAAAACTCCTTCGGGAGTTTTTTTATTTTATGTGGGAGATTGATATTTTATGGGAGTAAATTTTATTCTTTGGGAGTAAATTTTATTTTTTGGGAGTAAATTTTATTCTTTGGGAGTAAATTTTATTCTTTGGGAGTGAATGTTATTCTTTGGGAGAGATTGCTATTCTTGAGTGTGATTGTTATTTTATGGGAGAGATTGCTATTTTAATGAATTATGAAATGAATCGTTAGATGAATCGTTTTTTTTAAAAAACTCTTGACAACAGCTTATTATGGTGTTATAATTACCTTGTAAACCGTTGAGACGGAGATAAAGTCAAAAAAGGACCGTACAGAGAACCCGTGTTGCTGAGAGTCGGGTAGGAAACCCTTTGGCAAATGGACCGTTGAGGGCACAGTCAAAGGCGAAAGCTGAGTATTCTGTGACGTAAGACAAGCGTTAATTGTCTGGGATATGATTGTATCCTTAAAGGGCGCACATTGTGCGAATCAAGGTGGCACCGCGGACATAATATATTGTTTGTTTGAAAAGTTGTTTACACGCTGTAAACGATTTTCATAATATTGAAAGATATTAAATGTTCGTCCTTGGCGGAAACGTGGATTTCTGTCGGGGATTTTTTGTTTTTCGGCAGAAAAATAGCAGAAAAATAAAATATTTGCGGAGGTTATTATGGTGCTCCTTACAAAACGATGGCGTTATTTATTCTAAATTCAAGATTTATTTAGGTGTTTTTTGCGGGTTTTATCTGATAAAGCAAAGGACGATGCAAAAAACAGTTTTATTATTTGATTATTTTTTGAAATCTGAAAGGTAGTATATATTATGAATTTTAACGGAATCGATTTTGACACATATTTTAAGCATTATCCAGACGAAAAGGGTTATTTTGGAAGATACGGCGGATGTTATATTTCAGACGAGCTTAAAAATGCTATGCAAGAAATTACACAGGCTTATTTTACCATTTGTAAATCGTCAAAATTTATTGGTGAACTTAGAAAAATAAGAAAAGAGTTTCAAGGAAGACCAACACCTATTTCTTATCTTGAAAGACTTTCCAACAGTATTGGAACGGGCGTTCAGCTTTACGTTAAACGTGAGGACCTTAACCATTCGGGTGCACACAAGATTAATCACTGTATGGGTGAGGCTTTACTTGCCAAATATATGGGAAAGAAAAAGGTTATTGCAGAGACGGGGGCAGGTCAACACGGTGTTGCTCTTGCAACAGCGGCGGCATATTTTGGACTTGAATGTGATATTTATATGGGTACTGTTGACATTAAAAAACAAGCTCCCAACGTTGCAAGAATGAAAATATTGGGTGCAAACGTTGTTGAAGTTACCCACGGACTTGCAACTCTCAAAGAAGCGGTTGATGCTGCTTTTGAAGCATATACAAAGGAATATAAAGACGCTATTTACTGTATTGGTTCTGTTCTCGGCCCACATCCTTTTCCAATGATGGTAAGAGATTTTCAGAGCGTTGTTGGAATTGAAGCGAGAGAACAGTTTGTCGGAATGACGGGTGAGCTTCCCGATGCTATCGTTGCTTGTGTTGGCGGTGGTTCAAACGCTATGGGATTTTTCTCAGGTTTCCTTAACGATCCCGTTGATATCTACGGAATTGAACCCCACGGAAGAGGCCCCGCTTTAGGCGATCACGCTGCAAGTCTTAAATATGGCGAAGAGGGGATTATGCACGGATTTAACAGCATTATGCTTAAAGATGAAAACGGAGAACCAGCTCCCGTTTATTCTGTTGCGAGTGGTCTTGATTATCCTTCAAGCGGTCCTGAACACGCATTTCTTCGTGATTTGGGAAGAGTTAAATATGACGTTATTAACGATGAAGAAACCATAGATGCTTTTTTTACCCTTGCTCGTCTTGAAGGTATTATTCCCGCTATTGAAAGCTCCCACGCTGTTGCATATGGAATTAAACTTGCTAAAACAATGGGTAAAGGTTCTGTTCTTATCAATCTTTCGGGCAGAGGTGATAAGGATATGGATTATATCATTGAACATTACGGAATAAGATAATTTGATATATTTTTCTGCCTTCTCAGATTTTTTTCTGAAAAGGCAGAATTGGTTTAGAGTTTTTAATATTTGACATTGAAAAAGTTTTAGAAAAAAATTCGTTTTAAGAATTTGAAAGGATTGAATTTGAAAAAATGATAGAAAAAGGTGTTATTCCCGCAGACGATGATATTGTTCTTGTTAAAGATTATATTGAAGATATCGCTGTTGAGCTTAAATATTCCACTTGCGATAATTTTACGGGAAAGGTTATTTACGATTATAAAAACGCTTATCTCAGATATGGAACGATTAAAAGACTTAAAAAAGTTCAAAATGCCCTTAAAGAAAAAGGGTATCGCTTGAAAATTTGGGATGCGTTCAGAACGATTGAAGCTCAATTTGTTTTGTGGGAGGTTTATCCCGTTGATGAATTTGTTGCTGATCCAAACAAGGGTGGTTCAAGTCATAACTGTGGAAATACAGTTGACGTTACGGTTATTGACGAAAACGGAAATGAGCTTGAAATGCCAACCGCTTTTGACGATTTTCAGGCAATGATTGATTATCAATATGATTTGGAAGAAAATAAGGTTAAGTCTGAAAATGCTCGTATGCTAAAAGCTATTATGCTTGAATGTGGTTTCTATCATTCCCCTTATGAATGGTGGCATTTCAGAGACGTTGACAAATATCCCATTGAAAGAAATTTTGTCCACAGCGAATCAAACAGTGAAAAGTAGTTGAAAAAAACCTTTATGACAAAGGGGATTGAAACATAAACGTTTAAAACGGATTATCAGACTATTCCTTTCTCTCATATGAAAAATTATTAAAGCATTATAATTTCAATCTACATAATACTTTTTTATATTATAAACCTTTTAAAAAATCGCTCGTGCAGGTTTAAACCTTGCACGAGCGATATATTTGTGTGTTTTATTTGGCTTTCATAGATTTTTCTTCATTATATATATCTATAGCTTTTTGTTTTATGCTGTTTATTTCCTCAGCGGTAAACGTTCTGTTGGGATTTCCTTTAACCTCATCCCATTTTGTTTTTACAGCAGAATATAAGCCTTGATCCATATCATTGAAATGTCTTAAATTAATAAGTGTAGTTTGGGTATTATAGACAAGTAACAACTCATATACTTCGTTGTTTACATCAACGTCTTTTTCATACCATTTTACATAGTAAAAAATTTCTTTTTCAGATACTTCATACTTTTCGAGAGTATTTATCATTAAATTATCAGGAACGTTTTGATATATCAGAAAGCGTTTAACTGCGATAATTTCGTCTTCATAATCATATTTTGATTTGCAAGAAAAAAGAGAGAAAACAAGTATGGAACACATTAAAACCAATATAAATTTTTTGAGACTTTTACCAATATTATTTGTCATTAGAATTTCCTTTCAGTTTTAAAGAATTATACGTATAGTGGTGTTTTACTACAAATAGTGTTTTCTTAGAGAATTACCTTATAACGCTTTTTTTACATAAGAGACGCTTTTTTCTCTTGCATTTGATAGAGAGAATAGTATTTTCCCTTTTGAGCCAAAAGCTCTGTATGAGTTCCTTCTTCAACAATTTTTCCGTGAGAAAGAAGAATAATTTTATTTGC
>JAZNJM010000115.1:0-10818 GCA_045578045.1 Eubacteriales bacterium
TGTTTCTTTAACGTAATAAGTTCCAAGGGCGAGAGCAGAAGAAACTGCTTTGCCATTTTCATCTGTTACGATAACGCCAACAGCGTTTTGACATTCCTTGTCAGAATAGATTGTAAATTCAACGCCTGCGAGTGGTTTTCCGTCTTCACTTTCTTTAGTGAGAGAAATCTGACCTTTCTTGAGTATGTTAACAATTGCTTTTCCATTGTTTACAGCAACCGTTTCACCGTTATTTTTGAGAACAACTGAATATACAGTTGTATTCATCAAATATGCATCAAGAGCTTTTGTTTCTTTAACGTAATATGTTCCAAGAACGAGAGCAGAAGAAACTGCTTTGCCGTTTGCATCTGTTACGATAACGCCAACAGCATTTTTACATTCTATATCAGAATAGATTGTAAATTCAACGCCTGCGAGTGGTTTTCCGTCTTCACTTTCTTTAGTGAGAGAAATCTGACCTTTCTTAGCTGGGTTAACAATTGCTTTTCCATTGTTTACAGCAACCGTTTCACCGTTATTTTTAAGAACAACAGTATATTCTGTTGTATCCATCAAATATGCATCAAGACCTTTTGTTTCTTTAACAACGTATGAAGTTCCGTTTGCATCTTTAATTGAAAGGTAATCAGAAGTTGCAACACCGTTTTCATCTGTTACAATAACAGAAACAGCGTCTCCGCTTGTATTGTATACTGTAAATTCAACACCTGCGAGAGGTTTTCCGTTTTCGTCTGTTTTGATAAGTGTAATCTTACCTGCGGAATAGTAGTTAACAATTGCTTTGTCTGTTAATTCCTTTGTTGCTTCGTCTTCATCAAGAGTAATTTCCCAAACTGTATTGAGTGGGAGGAAAGGAGCAACAGTAGCTGTTTCTTTAACGTAATATGTTCCAAGAACGAGAGCAGAAGAAACTGCTTTGCCTTCTTTATCTGTTACGATAACTTCAACAGCGTTTTGACATTCTTTATCAGAATAGATTGTAAATTCAACGCCTGCGAGTGGTTTTCCGTCTTCGCTCTTCTTTGTGAGGGAGATTTTACCTCTTTCAAAGTAGTTAACAATTGCGTTGCCTTCGTTGATAGCAAAAATTTCACCGTTTGTTTTAAGAATTGCTTCGTATCTTGTGTTATTGAGCTTGAAGCCTTTTACAGTTGCAGTTTCAACAACGATATATTTCGTTCCGTTAACCGCATCTTTGATAACGAGATTAGAAGCAACAGCTTTTCCATTTTCATCCGTATAAACCTTCGTTATTGGGTTCATATCGGAATCATAAACTGTAAATTCAACACCAGAGAGAGGTTTTCCGTCTTCGCTTTCTTTCAAGATAGAAACAGAACCCATTGCTCTGAAGTTTACAATTGGTTTTTCAGAAACTGGAACAAAGAGCTTTCCGTTTGTTTCTGTTCCCGTTTGTTCGTTTATTACAACTGTATAAACCTCAGCTGAAATAACGTATGATTTATCAGAAACTTTTGTTTCTTTAACATAATATGTTCCAAAAGGAAGATTTGTGCTTGTTCCTTTTCCGTCTTTTCCTGTTACGATAACAGAAACTTCGTTTTCGCACTCTTTATCGTTGTATACTGTAAATTCAACGCCTTCGAGCTTTTCGCCTTCTTCGTTTTCTTTTTCAAGAACGAGATAGCCTTCTTTAACTTGGTTAACAATAGGTTCACCATTGTTAAGCTCATAAATTTCGTTGTCATTAACAAGAACTGCTTCGAAAACAGTATCGTTAATATATACGTAATCAGGAGCAGAAACTTCTTTAACTGTGAAAATGTTTTCAGATCCAACAGCGATAACAAGAGCAGAAGAAATTGCTTTTCCGTTTGCGTCTGTTGTTATTGTTTCAATTAATTCTCCAGCAGCGTTTCTGATTTCAAACTTAACGCCTTCAACAGAATTTCCGTGGCTGTCTATTTTTTCGAGAGAGATATATGCACCCGCTTTAACGTTATATATAGTTTCTGTGTAAACTTTTCCGCTTTCAGTTAATTCAAAGGTATAAACCTTATCGGAAACAATATAAGTTTTGTCTGGGTTAGAAATTTCTTTAACGTAATACGTTCCAAGAACGAGGTATTCACTTACAGCAGAACCT
This sequence comes from Eubacteriales bacterium, assembly GCA_045578045.1. Lineage (GTDB taxonomy): Bacteria > Bacillota > Clostridia > Oscillospirales > CAG-382 > SIG653. Next base: position 2,111 of record JAZNJM010000115.1, read on the forward strand.
GAAACATCTGTTACCAATCTCTGAACGAGATTTTCACACTTTTCATCAGAATAAATTCCAAATTCAACGCCTTCAAGAAGTGTATCGTTAACGCCTTTTTTGGAGATAGCGATATTTGCTTTCTTGAAATAGTTCTTAATAACTCTGTCTCCCTCATCTGCGGCAAGACCGTTTGGAGAATCGGGGGTAAGCGTTACTTCAAAAATATCATCGTCTCTGAGTACATATTCATCAAGAGTAACTACTTCAACAACAAAGTATTTTGTTGATTCGCCATAAATTGTAAGATCCTTCGTTTCAGCATATCCGTTTGCGTTTGTTATTATTGTGTCAACAAGATTTTTGAGAGCAGCATCTGAATATACGTTAAACTTAACGCCTTCAAGAGCTTTTCCATTTTCGTCAACCTTTGTGAGTGTTACTTTACCAACAACTCTGTTGTTAACAGGACGAAGAGTATGAGTTGATTTTGCATTGTCGACAACAACTTCTGCACTGAATGATGGAGCTTCAAAGCCTGGGTTGGGGTTGGAAATTTCTTCAATAGTATATTTACCATAAAGAATTTTACCCGTTGTTGCATATCCAGCTTCATCTGTAACGATAGTCTTGCTGTATCCGTTATCTCCTGTTACAAGGAAAGAAACGCCTTTAAGAGCAACACCGTCATCAGATGTTTTGAAAATCTCAATCATTCCATATTTAAGATGGTTGATAATTGCATTTTCTGTTAAAGGAACAACGGTTCCTGAATTTTCAGTTTTGAGAACGACACTGTATACAGTTTCGTCAAGAATGTAATTATCTTTGGTTTTTGTTTCTTTAACGTAATAAGTTATGTTTTTAGCGAGGAGTTCACCTGAGAAAGCAATGCCTTTTGCATTAGTTGTTATAGTTTCAATCGCTTTTGTACATTCTTTATCAGAATAAATTGTGAATTCAACGCCGCCCATTGGAGAGGTTGAACCATCAATAGTATTTTCACCCTCTTTTGCAATGGAAATAGTTGCATATGGTTCAGCTGACCAAATTACCCAGTTGGAAGTATTCTTTCCATCAAGAGAACCATAAAGTCCATTGAAAATCGTTGTGAAAACTCTGTATGATTCGTGAACTTCTTTAAGTCCGTTTAATTTGAATGCACCTGAATCGTAGTTGTTTGCCATATATTCAGCAAAGTTACGATCGTGTCCCGTTCTCACGCCTTCAATGTTTTCAAACATATAGTCAGCAGTTGGCTTTTCAATATCAGCACCAACGTTTGAACCGTCATGGAACGATGTTATATATGTTCCCGATTTCTTTTCGCCATCAACGAAAAGCTCAAATTCGCCTGTTATCTTTCCGTAAACCTTGAGAATAGAATCAATCTTTCCGTTTGCAGAAATTTCTTCTTCATCAGTCATCTCTCTTGAAGGCATAGCAATTTTGCTTTCATTGTTGCCGTTAAGAGTTGAAGGCAAAACGTTCTGTTTTGCTGTGCTGTAAACTCCGCCAGATGTGAAGGCAGAAGCAAGAGTTGTTCTATAAGGAAGCTCTAACGTTGAGTTATCAAGATTAAGAAGAGTTATTCCTTCGAGATATTCAACAGTTGTTCCGTTGAAAGTGAGCTTAGTGTCTTTAAGAGAAACTTCTGAGAAATTGCTTATAGACTCAACAGAAGCACAATCATTAAATGTTTTTCCGGATATTCCGTCAAACTTATTGAGATTCAAAACGTATGAGCTGCCAGAATTGAAATAGCTTCTTATTTCACTTTCTGTTCCTTTGTTTTTGGGTAAACCATCGATTTTCCCCGAAACATCAAATGTGAATCCGTCTTCTTTACCGCTGATTGTAATGTCAACAGCATCAGCGTGGGCAGTTTCACCACCACCGTATACGTTATTAACAAAGCCTGAGGAGATTTCTATTTTAGCTGTTTCAACGTTTCCATTTTTACCAGAACCAAAAACATCCCCTTTAACTGTTGTGTTTCCGCTTATTTTGGTATGTGCCAAATTTGCTTCAGCAGAAACGCTTCCGCCAAATACAGATCCTTCAACAGTTGCATTTTCAAGAGTGAGATTTGTTATCGTGGATTCGCTTTCGTTACCGCCACCATAAACTGAACCTTTAACAACCGCACCTTCATTCAACTTTGTAATAGAAGCTGTTGTTTTAGGATAAATAATACCTTTATTATTGTTTCCGCCGTAAACGTTTCCTGCAATTTCAGAACCGCTTACAGTAACAGCTGTAGAACCTGCAACGCCGCCCTCTTGGCTTCCGCCATATACAGAACCGCCAACAGATGCGTTTTCAATAATAACCTCGGTATATCCAGAGTTGGAGCCATAATTGCCTCCGCCGTATACGTCTCCAACAGAAATGTTTCCGCTAAGATAAACAGAAGAATTAATTGCACTTCCATATCCGTTCTGTTCGCTAACGGAGGATGCACCCTGACCGCCGCCATATACAGTTCCTTTAACAACTGCGTTTTCTGTTATTGAAACGCTTGTGTCTCCAACAATACCTTTTCTGAGTGAACCACCGTATACGTTAAGTCTTACGAATGCAGAGCCGTATACGTTAACGTTAACGTTTTTAGGATCGTTAAGAGAGCTTCCGATTCCGGAATTTGCAACGAATGCGCCTCCGTTAATACTTCCTTCAATGTTTGCGTTATCAAAAACGTTCATTGTAATATCTGAATTTGTGTTTTTGGAAGTATTTGTACCGTAAACGTGTGCATTATAATCATTTTTAGCAAGCTTTGCATTACAGAAGATATTAACCAATACGTCTCCGCTAACTTCAGCATTGCTTGAACCATCGCCTGAGCCACTTCCAGCGCCAAAAACCGCACCTTCGGAAGATGGATAAATAAGTGCATCACCGCAAACTGTAACGTATGTCTTGCCATCGTATTTTTCGTCAGCGCCTGAACCTGTTACAGCTGCATTAACAGTACCACCGTTTATTATAACGTGTAAACCGCCATCGCATATTCCATCTCCGTTGAGGTCTGCTTTAACAGTTCCTTCAAGACCGCCGCCGAACACTGCAACGCTTGGAAGCTCGTTAGGTCCGCCAGATTTGGAATCAGCAACAGCATCACCTGCAACCATTACGTAAGTGCTTCCGTTAATAGTTCCTCTTCTTGAACCACCCATAAGCTGATAATAAGTATGAGCTGTTCCGCCAAGATATACAAATGTATTTCCGTTGATTGTTCCGCCTTCTTCGTTACCGCCTCTGATAAGGTAGTAATCACCGCTGAGAACAACAACGTTTGTATTGCCTTCTAAATCAGTGTTTGCAGTACCACCGTAAATTCTCAATGCGTTTGAATATTCTTCAACGTATCCGTCTGTAAGCTCCGTTCCCCATGTACAAGTCAAGCCTGTTCCCATAACGAGATCGTTTCCACGAGCGTATATACGTTCTTTCATAGATACAGCAGCTTGAAGTGTTATATCTTTAAACATAAGAGGACCATTAAGGTAATATCTGTAATGCATCTTCAAAGTTGCGTTTGGAGTATTACCCTTAATAATGATCATACCTTTGTGTTCAGGTTCGCTAAAGTAAGAATCGCTATATCCGTCTTGTAAGTTTCCAACGATTGTATAATAATCTTCGCCTTCATTTTTATTTTTGCCATCGAAATATTCGTATGAATCGTTAATAACAATCGTTCCGCTTCCGCCTTTTTTATTTATAAAGTCATAAGCGGCAGTAAGTGTATTAAAGTATCCAACGTTTCCGTTTTCTGATTCTGTTTGATAATCCGCAGAAACATATGCTTCAGCCGTTCCCATAACGTAAACTGTCATAAATGGAACAGTATATGCTGCAAGATTAACGTCTGTCATTTCTTTTGAAAGATAATACTTATCTGTTTCAACTATAACAGCCTTAAACGTGTGTTTTTCGTTAATTTTATCAAAGCTTTTTGAAGCTCCGCCCTGAACTGTTTCAGATTCAGATTTCCAATTAACTTTAATATCCGTTGGCTCTGTATCTAAACCAACGTAAGCCTTTACGGTTTCAGGGAATTTAACTTCTTTGCCCGTATTGGTTGTAATAATAAGAAGCTCTGGAGAAAGATCTTCAAATCCTTTGATACAATATTTTCCAGATTCAACGTTAATTTGGGGCAATTTAAGACCTTCTTTCAGATCTGCCGGAACACAGCTTTCAGCAAGTGTGAAAACATATTTCGTGTCAAGCTGTGTTTTATCCGTTGCCTGAGACAAAGAATCACATTCCCAAACTGCATTAAAATACACCTTTTTCGTGATTCCGTCTTTTTCAACGTTCGCACCAATTATTTTTGGGAATACAATTTTTTCTTTTGCAATTCCCGCATCAACCTTTGTAATTTCGTCAGGAACGTTTATAAAAGAAGTTATAACGCCGTCCACCTTCGCTTTAACGCTCTTTCCAAACAAACCTTCAAGACCAAGGTTTGAAGTCAGAAAAGTAGTCGTCAAAACAGAAAAAAGGAGAACAACGGCAAGCATCTTTTGAAAAAACGTATACTGAGCCGTTACATTTTTTGTTTTGTCCATTTTCTTTCCTCCTGGATAATTTTTAATAACTTTTTTAAACGTTACTTACTTAAGCATTTTTCGTAAATCGTTCTCCAATTATATTTTTGGAAACCAATAAAAACGGTTTAATCTACAGATATTCTATAATAAGCTGTGATAAATCAACATTTTTCAAAGTTTTTCAAAGATAAAATGCAGAGCAACAAAATCAACGAAAAATCAGCCATTAGTATTCTATCATAAAAAAAAGCAATTGTCAACAGAATTTTTTTAAATTACAACCAAATTAATTTATACTTCATTTGCAAATTGTAAATAAATGTATTTTTTGATAATTTTTTTCTATGTTTAACATTTAGCTATTCGTTATATAAATCAGACGGTAAATTGTAATATGTAAAAAACTTTTTATCTATCCCATATCTTAATTCAGATTATTATTACACGTTAATTCAGATTATTTTCATATAAGACATTTTTATTTTTTATCTAATTAAATACAGTTCAGATATCTGTTTAAATATAGTCCGGATAGTAAAAAACATCGCTTTAATAAAATGAGAATAGTCGCTTTGAAATTTAATAAAGCGAAAAAATTATCCGAGCAAAGAAATTTTCGTGAGATTTTTGCCAAAAAATCAAAAGTTAATAAAATGGCGTCAAAGCCCACTTTCGAATGGTTTAAAGGGCAATTCTACTGTTAGTAGAGTGGTAAACTGGCAATTCCACTTTGATATTTTCTTTTCGTAGAGGGTAAACTGCATTGAGTTCAGTGACATTTTGAAAACTTTGGGATATAATACAGTCGTGCCACAAAGAAAGATAATTTTTTTAGTTGTCTTTCAGAAACGCAAAAGAAAATGGTTTATCACAAGACAGAACGAATTTTCAGAAAGAAAATATTATTCAGCTTTATATTAACCACGTTTTTTAAAATTTAAAAAAATAACGTTTTTAAAATAATAACGTTTTAAAATTTCATATCTTACACAATATATTTTTCACGGAAAGGAAAGCGCTATGAATAAGGCAAAGCAAAATTATTTCATTTCAAAAGAGATTAGTTCCTCAATCAAATCAAAAGAAACAAAAAAGGAAAGAGAAATAAAAAAATTCAGAACTCCCCTTAAAGACAGAATACTTCCAAACTATACAAAAGGTGAAGAAATTATTAACACCGCTTCCCACGGAATAGGAGCGATTCTCGGAATTGCCGCTTTAGTTTTATGCGTTGTTTTCTCCGCTATTAAAGGCGATGTTTGGGCAGTTGTTTCAAGTGCAATTTACGGCTCTTCCCTCGTTTTATTGTATACAATGTCAAGCGTATATCACGGATTAACAAATGAATTCGCAAAAAAGGTTATGCAAGTTGTTGATCATTGCACCATATATTTTCTCATAGCAGGTTCATATACTCCTATAGTTCTTTGCGCAATCAGACCTGTTGATCCCGTTGTTGCATGGACCTTATTCGGCGTTGTTTGGGGACTTGCAGTTATTGCCGCAACGGTAACTGCTATCGATTTAAAGAAATTCAGAGTATTTTCAATGATTTGCTATATCGGTATGGGATGGAGCATTGTATTTGCCGCCAAAACCGCAATGGAAGCCGTTGCAGAAAAAGGTCTTTTGCTTCTTCTCGCGGGTGGAATTTCATACACAGTTGGAGCAATACTCTACGGACTTGGAAAAAAACTCAGATATATGCATTCTATTTTCCATATTTTTGTTGTCGCAGGAAGCGTTTTGCAGTTCTTTTGCATTTTCTTCTACGTTTTATAATAAAATCCAATTCAATATTTAAGCTACACAATATACGTTTTTGGAAAAGTCATATGGTTATATGGCTTTTCTTTTTTTGAAAATTTATAAAAACCTTGTAAGATTTCTGTTTTTTAGTTGACTTAATATACGAAAAGGTAAATAATAAAAAGAAAAAACTTACAAAGAAACAGGAGATACTTCAGATGAAAAAAAGTAAACTTTTATGTATTGTTTTATTATTCGCATTAATTCTCTGTTCTTGCGGAGAACAAGCTGTAGAAAGTTCTAAGGAAAGCAAACCCACGGAAGAAATAACACCCAAATATCAAAATCTTATGGTAAATATAAGTCCCGAAAACGTTTCGTCCTTGGAAGATTTATCACAGGGGAACAAAGCCTACCAAGATTTCGCATTAAAGGTTTTCAAAGAAAGTCTCAGCAAAGAAGGAAAAAACACGTTAATCTCACCTCTTTCCGTTATATACGCCCTTGGACTAACTGCAAACGGTGCAGACGGAAACACTCTTTCACAGATGGAAGAGGTTTTTGGAATAAAAATAGATCCTCTGAACGAATATTTATATTCATATGCAAAGCAAAAAGAAGAAAAAACAGAAGCAAAATTAAATATTGCAAATTCTATTTGGTTTACAGACAATGAAAACTTATTAAAGATAAATAATGAATTCTTACAGAAAAACGCCAATTATTATAAAGCTGCCGCAAATAAAGCTGATTTTTCAGATGAGCAGACTTTAAAAGATATAAACAACTGGGTTAAAGAAAAAACAGATGGAGCTATCGAAGAAATCATAAGTAAAATCGAAGCAAACGATGTTATGTTTCTTATAAACGCCTTATCATTCGAAGCCGAATGGAGAGAAAAATATACAGAAGGTTCAGTAAGAGCTGGAGAATTTATAACAGAAAACGGAGAAAAGATAGAAACCGAATTTATGCATTCAAACGTTTCCATATATCTTTCAGACGATAATTCGGTAGGTTTTATGAAAGAATATAAAGGTGGATATGCTTTTGCAGCGTTGCTTCCCAAGGAAGGAATGACAATAGAAGAATATGTTTCAACCCTCTCAGGAGATAAAATTTCCAATATTTTAAATTCAAAAAGCAATTACGAAACAATAACATCCCTCCCAAAATTTGAAACTGAATATGATATTTCAATGGTGAAGGTTTTTCAAAGACTTGGAATGACAGATGCATTCGAAAATGCAAATTTTTCAAAAATGGGTGAAGCAGACGAACTTAAAATTGGAGATATACTTCACAAAACGTTTATCTCCGTTGGAGAGCTTGGAACGAAAGCGGGGGCGGCGACAGCTGTTATTATGGAAGCCGAGGGTGAACCAGCAGAAATTAAATACGTCAACCTTTCAAGACCTTTTGTTTATATGCTTGTTGACACAACAACAAACACGCCCATTTTTATTGGAACAATGATGAACCCAGCACAATAAACGTTTTAAAATCAAACTTGCAGAAGGAGATAATACAATGAAAAAAATTTTGTGTATTTTATTATCAGTATCTCTATTGTTCATAAGCTCGTGTTCTAAAACAGAACCCGAATACCAAAATCTTATGGAAAATGTAATTGGAGAGAACGTCTCTGTTCTCGAACCCTTATCCGAGGGCGATAAAGCCTACCAAGATTTCGCATTAAAGGTTTTCAAAGAAAGTCTCAATAAAGAAGGTAAAAACACATTAATCTCACCTCTTTCTGTTATATACGCCCTTGGACTAACAGCAAATGGTGCAGACGGAAACACGCTTTCACAAATGGAAGAGGTTTTTGGAATAAAAATAGACGCTCTTAACGAATATTTATATTCATATGCAAAACAAAAAGAAGAAAAAACAGAAGCAGAATTAAATATTGCAAATTCTATTTGGTTTACAGACGATGAAAGCAGACTTAAAATCAGCGAAAGTTTTCTTAAAACAAACGCAACTTACTATAAATCCGCTGCAAACAAAGCTGATTTTAAAAATCCTCAGACAGTTAATGATATAAATAATTGGGTTAAAGAGAATACAGACGGAACGATTGATAAAATCATAAACGAAATATCTCCCGATTCAATTATGTTTCTCATAAACGCATTGTCTTTTGAAGCTGAATGGATGAAAATTTATGAAAAAAAATCAATTAAGTCTGGTGAATTTATAACGTCAGACGGTAAAAAGATAGAACTCGAATTTATGCATTCAAGCGGAGAAAAATACCTTTGGGAAGAAAACGCAGAAGGCTTTATGAAAAAATATAACGGTGGATATGCATTTGCCGCTTTACTTCCAAAGGAAGGAATGTCATTAGAGGAATATGTAAACTCACTAACTGGCGAAAAAATCTCAAATATATTGAATGGAAAAAATCCGCCA
>JAZNJM010000116.1:0-4512 GCA_045578045.1 Eubacteriales bacterium
ATTTTAACACAATTTTTGAATGCTGTGCAATAGGTACAAGTTTTTTTCATACCTCTTTGTGCCTTGTAGCGCAGCAGAAAGGAATGGTCATAATTATGAATAACCAGACCTGTTGTTTCTTCGGTCATAGAGATTTTTTGGAAACGGAAGAATTAAAAAATTTGTTATTTAAGATAATTGAAAATCTAATCCTCCATAAAAACGTTGACACTTTTCTTTTCGGGAGCAAAAGCAAGTTTGATAAAACGTGTCTTGAGGTTGTTACCAAACTTAAAGAAAAATATTCTCACATTAAACGAATTTACGTTAGAGCGTCCTACCAACATATAGATGATAAGTATAAAAATTATTTATTACAAACATATGATGATACGTATTTTCCACAACGTGTCAAAACGCAGGTAAGGCATCATACGTTCTTCGAAACTATGAAATGATAGATAGCAGCACTTTTTGCCTCTGTTATTATGACAAAGACTATCTGCCACAAAAACAAAAAAGAAAGAATACCATTTTAAACGATTATCAAGCCAAAAGCGGAACGGCTATTGCTTATGATTATGCTGTAATAAAAAAGCTATTTGTAATAAATATTTTTGATATGAAAGAATAAATTATTTAAAAGAATAAACGTAAAAAAGGGTGCAACCGTTTTATTGGTTACACCCCTTTTAAAAGATTTAATATATTATAAATCCAATGAGTTTTCATCAAGCAAAAACTGTGTTATGCCAACGTAAAGAATCCCGTCTTCATCGTGCCAAGGAATAATTTTATCTTTAACAACAACGATTTTTTTAAATGAATCTCCAACGTGTTTGAGTGATCTTATTTCTTGTTGACGCTTTTCTTCTTCGCTTATGGTGAGTGCAGATTGAACGTAATATTTTTTGCTTCCTTTACTTGCAACAAAGTCAATTTCAAGTTGAGCTCGTTTGCTATTTTTGTTTTCGTCTTTATAGCAGTAGTCAACTACGCCAACGTCAACGTTAAACTCTCTTAGGCGTAATTCGTTATAAATAATATTTTCCATAATATGATTTTCTTCTTGTTGACGAAAATTGAGCCTTGCGTTACGAAGTCCTAAGTCGCTGAAATAATACTTCAAGGGAGAACCAATATATTTTCTTCCTTTAACGTTGTATCTTTCAGCTTTATATATCATAAATGAATCTATAAAAAAGTCAAGATATCTGTTGATGGTTTCATCACTTATATTAACCTGTTTTTCGCTTTTAAAGGTTTTTGCAATTTTTGCCGAGTTAGTTAAAGAGCCGACAGAAGAAGATATTATATTCAAAATATCGTCAAGAACTGATTTATCATTCAGAATTTTATTTCTATCAAGAATGTCATCAATATATATTTTATCAAATAATGATTGCAGGTATTTTACCTTTTCGTCATGCCCCTTTTTTTTCATAACAAGAGGTAAACCGCCGTAGGTGAAATATTCTTGCCAAGCATCGTTTTTCTCACCTTTATACCCATTATAAAATTCTGCAAATGACAATGGGTTAACTCTTATCTCATCGCCGCGACCACGAAATTCTGTGAGAATATCAGAGGATAACATTTTTGAGTTGCTTCCCGTTACGTATATATCAACGTTGTCTCGCTTCATAAGTCCAAGCAAAACGTCAACAAAACCAATTTTATCTTCAACGCCTTCAATATATGGGTTTTGAATTGTAACAACCTTTTGAATCTCGTCAAGTAAAACATAGAATGTTTTACTTTTATCTGAGGTTAATTCCCTTAAATATTTTCCAAGCTCAATAGGATTTCGATATCTAATATTTTCATCGTCATCAAGGGCAAGACAGATAATACATTCGTCTTCAACTCCCAAAGACTTAAGATAATTTTTATATATGTTGAACAACAGATAGGATTTACCGCATCTTCTGATACCCGTTATAACTTTAACCAACCCGTTTTCTTTTTTGTTTATCAATCTTTCAAGGTATTTTTTTCTTTCTATCATATCTAAACCTCTTGCGATAATTTTGCGTATATACGCATTTTTTACAGATGTATTATATCATAGACAGTTTTATAAGTCAATATGCACATTCGGGAATTTTGCGTATATACGCATTTTTATCGAGTTAGTCGCATCTTCTGAAAGAAATCAATATTTTTTGAAAATACAGCTTTTGCGGTGGTAAACAATTTAAAATATTAAGATAAAGAATTTTAAATTAAAAAAATTACAAATTCACCCTTTTTCTGTCATTGAATATACTTTTAATAGGATACTAAAAATAAGGGTGAAATTTAATTATGTCAATGAATATAAAAATTTTTTGTCTTGCTATGATTCCGTTTTTAGGAACGACTTTAGGCTCATCAAGCGTTTTTTTCCTAAAAAAAATAGGAACGAAAACTGAAAAACTTCTATATGGTTTTGCATCAGGGGTAATGATGGCGGCTTCCGTTTGGTCGCTTCTGATTCCAGCCGAAGAAATGTCAAAAGAACCAAAATGGCTTATGCCTTTTTGGGGATTTATTTCGGGGGCGGTTTTCCTTTTAATTCTCGATTTAACCGTCATAAAACTGAAAAAAACAAACAAAACAGCGATGCTGACCTTTGCTGTTACTCTTCATAATCTTCCTGAGGGAATGGCTGTGGGCGTTGTTCTTGCAGGGCTTATCTCAGGAAACGAAGCCGTTACTTTTTCGGGTGCTCTCGCTTTAACCCTCGGAATATCATTCCAAAATTTTCCCGAAGGAGCAATAATTTCTCTTCCCAAAAGAAATGAGGGAAAAAAGAAAGCCTTTTTGTCGGGAATGCTTTCGGGTGTCGTTGAACCCTTGGGTACTTTTCTGACAATCGCACTTGTGTCTATGGTGTCGGCGTTACTTCCATTCCTTTTAGCTTTTGCCGCGGGAGCAATGATATATGTCGTTGCTGAGGAATTGATTCCCGAAGCACACGATGAAATTGGAATGGGTACAATTGGCGCTACAACAGGGTTTGCATTAATGATGCTTCTTGATATGGCTTTCGGATAAAATAATTGCACTTATGATTGCAAAAACTTTCATAAGTGCTTTTTTATCATTTTTAAACGGTTTTTACAGACGCAGTTTGGGTTTATTGAATTTTAAGAGTTTTATTGAATTAAACAAATAATATGTTTGTTGTCTAATAAAAATTGTTAATTTTTTTAAAACAAAATTATTGACAATTCAAAAATAATGTGATAGAATACATCTATGACGAATGGACGTCTTATTATTTATTATTGAGGAGGAATTTTTAATGGACCCAATTGTTTGGATAATTTTAGGAGTTATTGCTTTAATTATTATTTGTAACATCAAAATCGTTCCCCAAGCAACAGAATACGTTATTGAATTTTTAGGAAAATATCGTGGAACGTGGTCTGCCGGTATTCATATTTTAGTTCCTTTTCTTGAGAGAATTTCAAATAAAGTAACTCTCAAAGAACAGGTTCTCGATTCAAGACCTCAGCCTGTTATTACAAAAGATAACGTTACAATGCAAATCGATACCGTTGTTTATTTCAAGGTATTCGATTCCAAACTTTTTACGTATGGTGCTGTTAGCCCTCTTAGTGCTCTCGAAAATCTCACAGCAACAACTTTGAGAAATATCGTTGGTGAATTGGAGCTTGACGACACTTTGACTTCTCGTGATCTTATCAACGGTAGAATGACTGAAATCCTCGACTCCGCAACAGATCAATGGGGAATTAAGGTTAACCGTGTTGAGCTTAAGAACATTATACCTCCAGCTGAAATCCAGAACGCTATGGAAAAACAGATGAAGGCAGAACGCGACAGACGTGAAACCCTTCTTGAAGCTGAAGGTCATAAAGCTGCTGTTATAACCCGTGCAGAAGGTGATAAACAGGCTTTGATTCTTGCCGCGGAAGGTGAAAGAGACGCAAGAATTGCAAGAGCAGAAGGTGAAGCAAGAGCAATTTATCTCGCTAAAAAAGCTGAAGCAGACGGTCTTGCTGCTCTCAAAGAAGCCGGTGCAGATGCTTCCGTTCTTGAGCTTAAAAAATTCGAAGCATTGGTTGCAATGTCAAACGGTAGAGCTTCAAAAATTATCGTTCCAACAGATGCTGTTGAAATGACAAAATCAAACGTTATTTTCTCTGAAACCTCAGGCTTAGGTGATACAACTTCCCCTGCCACTGATAAAGCGAAACCAAAGCCCGTTGATCCTTGCTGTGATTAATGGAAGTTATTAATTGTTTTTTTCAGAAAAGTATTGACATTTGCGTTTTTATAATATATAATGAATAAAGATGCTACCGATAGACGGTTAGCTCTGAACATTTTTTGTCCACCTACATACGTAGGCGACCGCTACTGTTGACCTTAGTAGCGGTCATTTTGTATGACGGGCATATCAATGCTCTGTGGTGAAAGTCCACCGAGGCGTAGTTACCAACGAACTCAAAAGCGACTTGCAAGTTTCACATCGTGAGGTGTGGGAGAGAAGAAGCAATAGCGAAATCGTAGCCTGACGAA
>JAZNJM010000117.1:0-13566 GCA_045578045.1 Eubacteriales bacterium
AGGCATTAAAAAGTTTTCAAGAAAGCATTTTTCAACAACAGATTTTCCCGTTAACTCCCTCTCAACTCTTGACGTGAAAAAGCTATCACAAAGCCATCCCGCTCTTTCTCTTGAAGCACAGTCCATATAAATATCAAGAACATTTTGTTTGAAAGTCTCAACCGCCCCATCATATATTCTGTCGATTCTTTCGTTACCGCTTTTCAAGGGATTAACGCTACAATCAAACTTAAACTGTATAAGGCTGACGTTTTCAATTAAAAGAGCGTCTTTTGAATTGTTTACTATCTTCAAATATTGCATTATATATGGCTCATTTGATATAAGAGTATGTTTTCCCTTTGGGAGCTTCCAAATAACAGAAGCAAGAGTTTCCCTCATTCGATATGTTTCAACGTCTCCGTCAACGTCAATTTCGTCAAATACCGCCATTAATTCGCAGTCCTCAAAAGCCTCTATTTTCAACTCAATAAACCCTGAGCTAACGCCCTTGAATTTATATACAATATATTCTAAAGGCTCTATTTGTGTAGGCTTAAAAGAAGAATCTATTTTTTTTGTTACAGTATATACGCCTTTCTCTATCTGGTCGGAGTTAATAACTTCAAGCTCTTCAAGAGGAAATCCCGCACAGTCGGGAGTTAAATTCACAAATCTATTACGATTGGGGTTTATTGGCTTTTCACCAAAAGCAACTTTTCCTTTTAAAGTGATTTTTTCAACACCAATTCGGTCGTAGCAAGGATATGGAACCTCTCTTTTTATAAAGCATTTATCGTTTTGTGCAACAAGTTCAATGCTATGTATATTAAAAGTTGGCGAAGTTATAAAAGACTTATTATTACCGTTTAAAATATAATATTCGCAAAACGTTCTCTGATATGAAAATCTTGCGGCTTTACGAACTCTTTCAGCGTTATAAATTGCTTCAAAGCCATATTTACCCGTGGCAGAAATAACCTTTCCGTTGCTGATAATCTCAGCACAAAGAAAAGAGGGCTGTTTTATAAGATAAAAATTTTCAACGTAATATCCCGCAACAAAAAAAGCAACAACGTTATCTTTTTCCGTGAGATACTTTGAAATATCAATTTCATCAACACGATAATATCCGTGCCCTGCTCTTGCGGGACCTTCTGCTATAAATTTTCCGTTAATAAACATCTGATACATATTTGAACAGCTAACTGAAACGAAAACGTTCTCAGAAGAAGAAATAACACTTCGGAAAACAAGATGATAATTCATTGTTTTTTCGCAATCTTTTTCCCAAACGGGTATAGCTTCTTTGAATTTATATTCTGTCATTTTTTCTTGTATAATTAAATCATTCCCCAAAAACGATATAATTATATAAACCTTTCTATAAAATAATAGTCTTTCATAATAAAATGCTTTGCTGTATCAGAAAACAAAATAACTTATGGGAGAATCCTTAAAACTGATACATATTATTATAGATTGAAATAAATCACTTGTAAATATCAAACGTTCCTTGAAGATGGCATTTTAATCTAAGATAATCCGCAATTGTTAAAACTCCGTCTCTATCAACGTCAGCCGCCTCGTGATAAATTCCCAAAAGTGAACCAAGCTCAAAAAACTCTCGTTTCAAGAAAGCCGTATCCGTTATGGATAGTTCACCATTTTCATCAATATCACCATTCACAACAACAGTTATTTCGTTAACAACAGAACCGAAAGCTATAATTTTAATAACAGAACCCGTTCCAACAAATGCTTCTGTTTCAAGAGCGTTTCCGTTTGAATCTGTTATAATAATTTCCTCAGCATTTAATAAGCCTGATAATTCGCTAACAGAAGTTTTTTCTGTAACTCCTCTTATAATTCCATCTGAAACACTCAGTTTTTCATCATTTAAAACAATTTCTGAAAGGTCGGTAAAAGGAAAATTATGCTCAGAAGCAAACGTCTCTGCGGCTGTTCCGCCAATTCCAAAAACTTCAACGTTTGATATCTTTTCATCAGCAAACGTATATCCAAAAGCCATTTTTCCTATTTGAACAACGGAAGGAGGAATTTTTACACTTTTAACCCGCGCAAAAGCAAACGCATATGGACCAATGGATTTCAAGCCTTTTCCTAAATTTACGTTTGTTAGTGAGGTACAGAAACCGAATGCAGAATCTCCTAAAAATTCAACGCTGTCAGGAATAGAAATGTCCGTCAATCCCACGCACCCGTAAAACGCATTTCCGTTAATAGTTTTAAGTCCGTCATTTAAAATGACAGCTTTAAGATTTTTGCAGTTTGAAAAAGCACTTTCACCAATTTCTGTAACACTGCTTGAAATAGCATACGAAGAGTTAGTTTTTCCCGAAGGATATGCCAATAAAACGGTTTTATCTTTGTTAAATAAAACCCCGTTTTTAGAAGAATAATATGGATTATTTTCATCAACTGTAATAGAAGCAAGGGACTCACAGTTTCCAAAAGCAGATTTACCAATGAAAGAAACTTGCTTTCCAATAAAAATAGAAGAAAGTCCAGAGCTACCAAATGCCCCTGCTTCAATAGATAAAACGTTTTCAGGAATTGTTATATTAGTTAATGCAGTGCAATAAGCAAATGCACTGCTTCCTATTGTTTCAACGCCTTTTCCAAGCTCGACAGAGCTGAGAACATCACAAGAAGAAAACGCAGAAGCTCCAACAGAGGTTATTCTGTCTCCAATAACAACGGATTTAATATAATTTCTGTTATAAAAAGCCTTTTCTTCTATAGCACCGTTTCCCGAAACAACTATAACGTTTCCTTCGTAATAAGCGTAATACGCCTTTTCTCCGCAATAACCCGTTGAAGCTATATTGCCCGCTGGCTTCAATCGGCTTTCAATAAACATAATTCCCTCAGAATCAGCGTATTTTTCAGCAGAAGAGCCACCCTCACCGTAAAGAATAAAGTTATATTTTATCTCGTATCTTGACGTATACGTATACCCAAAAGCATTATCTCCAACAAAAACAACGCTTTTTGGCACAATAACAAAAGGAAGATTTGTTCCGTAAAACGCAGCTGCCCCAACGGACGAAATGGAATTGTTCCAAGAAACAGAGCTTAAATTTCTGCAATCTCTGAAAGCGTTATCTCCAATGGAAACGAGATTTTTTCCAAAATAAACTGATGATATCCCAAGACAGCCATTAAATGAACTTTCTCCAACAGATACAACGTTTTCGGGAATTTCAGCCTTTTCAAGACAAACACAGCCTGAAAATGCACCGTTTTCAATATTCTGAACGTTTTTTCCTATGGTTATTGTATATAAATAAACAGCTTTTTCAAAGGAATATTCGCCAACCGTTATAACAGACTGGGGAATAACGTATAACTCTTCCTCCTTTGCAGAAGGATATTTAATTATTTCAGTTTTATCCTTATTGAATAAAATTCCGTTTTCTGATGAAAAATGTTGATTTTCGTCAGAAACACATATTTCTAAAAGCCTTGAACAACCGCTAAAAGCAAGACTTCCTATTGTTGAAACGTCTTTTCCAATAGTTATTTTTTTAAAATTTACACAATCTTTAAATGCGTTCTCTCCAACGGAAACTATTCCGTCTGAAATAACAACGGAAGAAATTTTATTATTAGAAGCAAAACATTCTTCTTTAATTTCGCCTTTTCCTTCTACCGTTAAAACTCCGTCTGAATCTAAGCTCCAAGAGATTCCATTTTCATCTCCACTTGCGTTTTCGGAATTATCTGTATTTGTATCATATGTTTTTTCAATAAACTTAAAGCTGTTTTCATTTGCATAAAGCTCTGCGGAAGAGCCTTTTTCTCCCGTTATTTCAACGCTTATGATTCTGCAATCCGCAAAGTCATATCCAAAAGAAAAATCTCCAATTGAAACAACGTTTGGAGGTATTTCAACCTCTTTTAAAGATACGCAAAGGGCAAAAGCATAAACTCCAATGTTTTCAACGCCTTTTCCTAAAAAAATATTTTTAAGTGAGGTGCAATACCCAAAAGAAGAAGCTCCCAAGGTTTTAACAGTATCTGGAATTGTTATAGATTCAATTCCGCTGTTATAAAACGCATTTGTTTCAATAGCTTCAAGGCCGTCATTAAGAATAACGGTTTTTAAAAAAGTACAATTCGCAAAAGCGTTTGAAGAAATTATCTTAGTTTCACTTTTTAAAGAATAGGAGGAATTTGTTTTCCCAATCGGATAAAGAAGTAAATTTGTTTTATCTTTATTAAACAAAACTCCGTTTTCAGAATAGTAATATAAATTGTTTTCTCCAACGTTCAACTCTTCAAGAGATGAACAATTATTAAAAGCGTTTTTGCCGATATTTTCAACGCTTGAAGGAATGGAAACGGTTTTCAACGAGGAACAACCGCTGAAAACACCACTTCCTAACGAAGTTATACTCGGTCCAATAACAACGTTTATAATCTTATCATTATAAGAAAATGCGCTACTTTTAACCCCACCGCTTCCTGAAATTGACATCGTCCCGTTTGAATATAGAATATACGTGGCGCTGTCTCCGCAGCTCCCTTTTTCAGCTATGGTTGCGGCAGATACGTTAGTTTTTTTAAATCCCAAAAGGGAAATAAAAACAGAAAAAATAAGAGCAAAAGAAACTATTTTTCTGAATTGGATTTTTTTCATAACGCTTTCACCTCAATAATAATTTTATTGGCTTTAACACGTATAATTATATATTTTCAAAAACATTTTGTCAATATATACAGTGAGATTTATAAAATGTTTATGTATGTTTTAGTAACGCAACAAATTCGTTTAATTGTAATATTATCAAAATTATCTCTACAGTTTTATCTCTATACAAGATATAATATTCCAGAGTTGTTTGTTACTTTTCTGTGAACTCTATTGACTTTCTCGATAATCGAGAATATAATACAAACGCAATACTCGATATTCGAGAATCGGAGGTGAGATGTGTGGCACGTGCAAAATTTCAAACGCTTACAGAGCAGATGTTTTATACCTTGCTTTGCCTTAAAGACGAATGTTATGGTATGGATATTCTGGATCGTGTTCCTGCTATGACAAATCATAGAGTCAACGTTGGCTCTGGAACGCTCTACACTTTGTTAGAACAGTTTTTAGATGCAGAAATGATAAAGGAAACAAAAGTTGAAGGCAGAAGACGAAGCTATATATTAACTGACAAGGGAAGGGATACGTTAGAAAAAGAATGTGCCCGATTAACAGCGCAGTTAGCTGATTATCATATGATTTTCAAGAAGGAGGAAACCTAATGAAAAATACAAAAAGATGTTTTACTTTATTTTCATTTTATGATCGCACAGGAATAGAGGCATATTTAGAAAAACAAGCGGAAAGCGGTTGGATGTTAGATAAGGTAAGCGATTTCAGTTGGAAATTCCATCGCATCGAGCCGAAGAAAATACATTTTTCAGTTGTGTACTTTCAAAAGGCTTCAAAATATGATCCCGAACCATCAGAATCTCAATTATTGTTTAATGACTTTTGCGAACATACAGGTTGGAAATTGGCTTCATCTAATGCACAAATGCAGATTTTTTACAACGAAGCAGATTCCCCAACCCCGATTGAAACAGATGCAGTTTTAGAGGTTGATGCTATCCATACATCCGTACAAAAAAAGCATTTTATTGGTTATTATATTTTTGCGTTCTTTGGAATAATTCTTGCAGCTCTTTCATTATGGCAAATTCTTTCCTCACCCATTTATTTTTTTGCAAACAACGCAAGGATGTTATCAGCAATAAGCTGTATTCTGAAGTTATCTCTCGTCTTTACTGAAATAGTCAAATACCATTCTTGGCATAGACGGGCAAAATCTGCTGCTAAACTTAATGGAAGTTTTGTTAAGACAAAAGGGGGACATAATTTCCTGATTATTATAATTTTCTTGCTGTTATTTGAATTAGTAACTCTTATGCTTTCTTACGGCGGGAGTAAGATGCCGTTGATTGCCCTTATAACTGTTACAATTATGCTTTTTTTAGCGGTAATAATAGCGTGTATATCCCAACTTATAAAGAAAATGAAGCTGTCAGCAAAAATCAATCGAAACGTTACGGTTTTTTTAACCATATTTATTACTATTGGATTTACAGCACTCTTTTCAGTAAGTGTTGTAAGCAGACTTGCTTCTATGTCATCAGAAAAAACTCCGTCAGAAACTTATGAATTTATGGGAAGCACTTTTAAAGTTTACAATGACGAGCTTCCGTTGACTATTGATGATTTAATAGAAACCAATTACGATGGCTACTCTAATCAAATACGTTCTTTTAACTCTGTTTTAATTGAACATAAAGAGGCTTCTCAGCGTCCCCGTATGGATGCTCTTGCTCAGCCAAATCTTACGTATTCAATTACTACAATAAAAGCTCCCTTTATGTATGGAGTTTGTAAAAAGGCGTTACTTGATAAATTTTCACACAACTATGGTCGCCCCGTACCAGAATATGATGGTTGGGAGGAACATATCAAAATAGATTCAGAACCTTGGGGCGCGAATGAAGTATACCAGCTAAAACTCGAAGGCGAAATGCAAATGCATTTTATACTCTGCTACGATACTTGCATTGTTGACATTAAATTTGAGCGTTATTGGCAATTAACAGCAGAACAGATGGCTACTGTTGCAGAAAAAATTGGAAAATAATTGTTTGCTCACGAACAAGAAACAGATAAACATATTCACCAAAACAATAGATAAATAAACAAAATAGTATAAATAAATATAATGGGTTATTACCTTTGCAATTTATTTTGCTTTTGAAAAAACATATGTGCATATAATATTTCAAAGCAATTTGAACTTTATTATATGCACATTTTTTTATTTATTCTATCTACTAATATTCTTATCATCTGTTGCGGGGTTATCAATAAGTTTTCCTTTTTCAGTGAAACGTGAACCGTGGCAAGGACAGTCCCACGAATGTTCGTCTTTGTTGTATTGAAGCGCGCATCCCATATGAGGACAGCGTGGTGTTGTGGGTTTTATAATTCCAAGCATAGACTCAAAAACGTTTGAAAATAGCATAGGGTGGAAAATGCTTCTTGAGGGACAGAACAGAGCTTCATATTTATTTTTTTTATTACAAATTAAATCAGATAATAATTTTGCGGCAACCATTGAAGACGTCATACCCCATTTGTTGAATCCCGTTGCAACGTATATCCCAAGAGTGTTTGACGAATATTTTCCAATATATGGAACTGAATCTAAGGTTATACAATCCTGAGCTGCCCACTTTCCAACGATTCTTGAATTCGGATAATTTAATCGGGCGAAATTTTCAAGCTCACGCCAATTTCCACCGTTTTTTCCTGTGCGGTGTGAACCGCCTCCGAGAAGCAAAAGATTTTTATAATTTCTGAAAGATAATCCTTTTTTACTCTCGTCAACATACATTCCATTGACGTTTTCAGCGTTTTCTAAAGCAATAACGTATGAGCGATGCTGAAACATTTTAAGAAAATATCCTCCGTGTTTGTTGAGAATGGGAAAATGAGTTGCGATTACAATATTTTTACAGTTTATTATTCCGTTTTGGGTTATGGCTTTTTGGGGAGATATTTCCAAGACCTTTGTGTTTTCGTAAATACTAAGTTCTTTTGCTATTTCAAATAAAAATTTCAAAGGATGAAATTGACCTTGTTTTTTTATTTCCACAGCACCTGCGATTTTGAGAGGGATATCAACAGACTGTAAAAACTTTGCTTTTTCGCCAAGTTGGTTTAAAGCGATAGCTTCTTTTTCTATTTTTTCTTTGTCATTCAAGGAATAGACAAAAGAATCCTTTGTTTCATAATCACATTCAATGCTTTTACATAACCGCGAATATTCATCTAATGCATTTTTTTGTGCTTCTAAATATAGTTTTGCTTTATTAAAACCAAACTTTTTTATCAGGTTGTCATATATAAGTCCGTGCTGAATTGTTATTTTTGCCGTTGTGTTTTGCGAAGCTCCACTGCAAATTTCTTTTGCTTCAACAAGCATACAATCAACACCCTTTTCTTTCAGAATATATGCACATAATATTCCTGAAATTCCTCCTCCGATAATGAGAACATCTGTATTTATATTCTTTTCAAGAGGGCTGAATTTTGGTTTATTTATATTTTCAGTCCATATTGAATTCATTAATTATCACCGCCTATGGACTTAGTATCATCATTTTTTGAGTTTTTATTCCAAAAATAGAAAGAGGGGTATTGTAGTTTTATTTTACGTTATTATAACGCTTATTGTTCTAAAAACACTTTACAATTTAAACTGAATATGGTTATTTCGTATTTAAAAATTGAAGATATATCATTTATTATAAAAAATGTTTTAAAGGGAATGTTTTTTATAGATTAAATCAAATGTTTTTATTGAAAATATAATTTTAATAATAAAAAGATTGATTAGACTGTTTTTAATATCTAAAACAGAATATGCTATTATCTATTGACAAAAAAGGGGCAATAATGTAAAATATCAGTGAAGAAAGCGGAATGGGGAAGCGTATGGAAAAAATTAAAATTCTTTTTTTTATACACGATTTAGGACACGGCGGTGCAGAAAAGGTCCTTGTTAACCTTGTTAATAATATGCATACAGACATATTTGATATTACACTTATGGCTTTATTTGGCGGAGGCGTTAACGAACAGTTTTTGAAACCTCACGTTAAGTATAAAACCGTTTTTAAAAAGTCTTTTTCGGGGAATAGTCAAGTTATGAAGCTCTTTTCACCGAAAACGCTTCATAAGCTCTTTATTAAGGAAAAATATGATATAGAGGTTTCATATCTTGAAGGACCGTCTGCAAGAATAATCAGCGGTTGCCCACATAAAGACGTGAAAAAGGCTTGTTGGGTACACACTCAGAAATTGCCTCGAAAAGTTGTTGTAAGACAATTCAGAGGATATAAAGAAGCCATAACGTGTTATAAGTCCTTTGATAAAATCGCATCCGTTTCTAAAAACGTTACAGAAGAATTTTTAAAGCTCTTTCCTATTAACGTTCCAATATACGAACTGTTTAATATTAATGAAAGCTCTAAAATTAAAAGTCTTGCAAATGAAAAAGTTGATGAATCTGAATTTCATAAAGAAAGTTTTAAAATTATTGGGGTTGGAAGAATAGGCTATAATAAGGGGTTTCACCGTGTGATTTCTATTATAAGCCGTTTAAGAAAAGAGGGATTCAACGTAAAATATTTTATCCTTGGGGAAGGCTCTATGAAAAAAGAGCTTGAAGAATTGGCTGAAAAAGAGGGCGTTAAGGATAGCGTTATCTTTTTAGGATATCAGACAAACCCTTATAAGTACGTTGCTAAATGTGATTTATTTGTATGTTCGAGCTATGCAGAGGGCTTTTCAACCGCAACGACAGAGGCTTTGATAGTTTCAACGCCTGTTTGCACAACAAACGTTTCGGGAATGAAAGAGATGCTTGGAGAAAATAATGAATGGGGAGTCATTGTTGAAAATACTGATGAAGCATTGTATGAAGGAATAAAAAAATTTGTTTCGAATTTTGAATTATTGAAATTTTATAAAGAAAAAGCCTCAGAACGCGGGAAAGACTTTTCAGAAGAAGAAACGGTTAAAGCAACGGAAAAGTTTTTGTTGGGATTATAGTAAGTTGTTTGATGATATTAATATTGTTTAAAAAGAAAAGACAAATCGATTTTGGGTTTGGAATTGTTCTATTTGAAATAGACCAAATATCGATTCGTCTTTTTTATTTTTATGTTTTAACGTTAACGGTGATTGTAAACGCATTCATATTTTTAACCTTGCCATAGTTTTTTTGTGGTGGATGTAAACGCATTTATATTTTTAACTTTGCCATAGTTTTTTTATAGTGCTTATAGATATGTAAATCAATATTGCTGTGGAATTTTGCACGTTTTAATATTTTCAAGAAAATAATAATATGATTTTTAATGCCTTTGTTCCAAGGTTTTTCCGATCCCGTGTAGTGATAAACCTTGATTTCTTTCCAAGATTTTATTATGTTAGCTTTTTTTAAAATTCCACCATATCCCAGCATTGTGTTATAAGTTTCAGGTAGATGTAAATGTTCTTCTTTGCTCCAATTTGGATAAAATTCTTTTATTATATCCTGATCCCCAAATCCTAAGTTGTTTTTTGTTCTTTTTTCATAAGCACGTTCAATGCACGAGAGAAGACCTTCATAAACACTTTTTTCGGGTTTAACTACCATTAGTCCTGAATTGATTCCGCCCTTCCATTCGGGAAACAGTATTGCTCCAGAATCTGAAGCACTCATATGAGGATACTCAAACAAGTGATCAATGTTTTGCAGAATAATCATATCTGTATCTAAAAAAACAATTTTTTCCAAATTTGCAAGGGAAAATATTTTAATTTTAAATAGTGTATTATTCCAATAGCTATTGAGATTGTTTCTCTTAATAATATCTTGAGGTAAATTTTCAAGCAAAACATATTGTATTTTGTTTTCGGAAAGACAGCGTTTTATGTTGTCTGAAATATCGCAAGGGCATACAACAAGAAATGGATACTTTGAGCCAACGTCTTTTAATGATTGATTTAGTATTAAACAGCCAGATATATAACTCTCTGTAGTTAAAATAGTAACGTAGCTGTAATTGTTGTTTGAATATGACAATGCTTGTTCCTCCCCATGCATTATTGATTTAATCACCTATTATTATAATAGTACCATAAAAATTTTTTTTGTCAATAAGAACGTATGCATTTTTTTATTAGCAATTCAATTCCCTTTGAAAATCATATTCATTTTTTAAAACAGATTTTGCTTTAAATTTATAAAAAATATTTAGAAAAAAACACCACAGATTCAAACAATGAGTCTGTGGCGTTTCAAGAACGTTACGGTATTATAATAAAAATATTTATTTAAAAACTATACTTCAAGTTAAAAGCTATACTTCAAGCTGTTTTGATAAAAACAATGCTCCCGTTGATATGAGCTTTTGTTCGGTTTCTCCGGGAACGTGTCCGTTTTCTCCTGCAACGCTTATAACTCCTCCAACAACCGTTCCGTCTGCAACTATGGGAGACAAAAACGAAACGCGTCCTTCGCCGTCCTCAGTTATTGAGGGTGTGTCTGTCAGACTTCCGCTTGATGCAAAACACTGTCTTTTTTCCAAAAGTCTTGAAACAGAGGTTGAAATGGGTTTTTCGAGAAGATCACGCTTTGAAGCACCAGAAACAGCAATAACGCTGTCTTTATCGCAAATAACAACGGGTATTCCGCTGCTTTTGTTTATTGCTTCGGCATATTGTGCTGAAAATTCTCCAACGTCTCCAACGGGAGAATATTTTTTGAAAACAACTTCTCCGTCTTTTCCTGTAAAAATTTCCATCGGTTCGCCGTCTCTAAGTCTTAAAGTTCTTCTTATTTCTTTTGGAATAACAACTCTTCCTAATTCGTCAATTCTTCTCACAATTCCTGTGGCTTTCATTATATATAAATCTCCTTTATTTTCAAAATAATTTCAAAGTTATTATTTGCGAAATATGGAGATTTATACTTTTGAATATATTGATATCTTAAAGGCTTTTCGATTGATGAAAACTTTTAATAATGATTGTTCATCTTTTTATATAATGTATTTTTATAAAAAAATTATTTTTCCTTTTTATAATATGCCGCGGCAAGCTCTGTTACAAGATTATAGCTATCGCTTCCGGCAGACTGACCTTGACTTTGGAGCATTGTATTATTTATAGTTTCCGTTACGTTAGAAACGCTTTTTGCGGTTGTATCCCTTATAAAATCGATATAAGCGGAATATTCTTTTTTATATATTCTTGGAGTATCGTCATAAACTTTTTTATAAAGGTTGTAATCTGCGGTATATAGTGCATCAAGCAAATAATTCAGAATTTCTGTATATCCGCTGTATCTTATATAACTATCATCGCTTTCCATACAAACAAGGAAAGCAATGAAATTTGCTTCATCTTCTTTTGCTATTCCACGTTGATGAGCCATTTCGTGAGCCATTGTGTATGGTAACATAAAATCGGGATAAGCTGTGCTTACGTTGGCTTCGCCCGAAAAGAACGTATAAAAACCTGAAATTCTTGTATAGGGCATAAGACCTGAAATAGCGAGAGGTTTTGGATATGAATAAAAATCACTTAAAAAATCATACTTTTTCGCTGCTTTTTCGTATGCGTTATTAAGCTTATAAACAAGCTCAGAATATGAATGTGGAATTAACGTTTTTCCCGTATGGTCGGAAACGATATTCTTTTCCAAACCTTCAAGCTCTTTTGAAATTATTACTGCGGCTGAATATATGTCATCCTTCGTTATGCTTTCGCGGTCAAGAGAAAGCTCTTCTTCAACGGGGGTTCTGAAATAACAAGGTGCAAAGGCTGAAAAATAAACAGACAAAAGAAGAAACAGACAGCCAAGCATTATATATGAATTTTTAGTCATATATTTTCCTTCGTTTACATCGGGGGCAAAGAAAAGGAAAATAATAGCTAAAGGCAATAAGAGAATTAAAAGCGATTCAGCTAA
The DNA here is from genome assembly GCA_045578045.1 of Eubacteriales bacterium. Lineage (GTDB taxonomy): Bacteria > Bacillota > Clostridia > Oscillospirales > CAG-382 > SIG653. The sequence goes on from JAZNJM010000117.1 coordinate 12,549, forward strand.
AGAAAAGGGAAAAACAGAGGTTATACCTGCAAGAACGAATCTGACAGCTGCACCAACGTATTCAGAAAAGAAATCAGCAAGTTCAACCGATATTCTGCTTGATATATATATAACTAAGGAAAAAATCAGAGTTGTTGCAGAAAAACAAAAAAATTTGTTTCTTTGGGAAAACTTATTATTATATAATTTGTAATTGTAGGGTATATATTTCATAGACAGGTCTCCTTTACACCATTGATTATACATTCTAAAACACTTTTTTTCAATCCTATTTTTAGTTTTTTTATTAAAAAACGCAAAAAAATCTATAAAAAAGAAAAAAATTTACTTTTTAGAATTAAATATAACTTGAAGTAATATTTTTTATAAAGTATTCTTATATACAGAATGCTTGAAAAATACAAAGAAAAATAGTATAATAGAACATCAATATTTGAAAAATCAATAAAATAATTCAGAAAAATAATCAGGAAAGAATATAATGATAGTAAATATATCAAAGCGTTCACAGCTTATATCTTGTTGTTTCCTTGCTGTAATGCTTAGTGTTTTGGTCTTCATATTTGCTTCCAATGAAAAGATGACAGCTTCGGATTCTTCTGTTTCTGAGGTTGTTGAAGCAACAAAAGAAGGCTATGAAATAAAAATTGATTCTGAAACCGTTTGTATCGTTCACAACGAAGAGACGGCAAACAAACTTGTTGACGATTTGCTTATAAAGGCAAAAACATATTATTCAGCAGAAAAAACGTATTCTCCCATAAACCAAATTGAGGTTTTAAAGGGTGAGTTTATTGAGGATTTGTTTTCAGACGAAAAAGAAGCAAAGTCTTTAATGGGCGTTGACATTATTTTAGGCTCTCCAACAGTTAAAACGAAATTGGGAGAAATAACTTTAAGTCTTTCAGAAGTTGTTATAACCGAAAAATTCGTCGAAACAGGTTTTAAAACGAAATACGAATATACATACGGTGTTAGCCAATCATATGAAAAAGTCCTTTCAGAAGGGGAAAAAGGC
>JAZNJM010000118.1:0-4301 GCA_045578045.1 Eubacteriales bacterium
TAATTTGTCTTCCTAAGACCGCTTGGCCTCCGACTTCCTGTTGCAGGTATTTCCTGCGGACTTATCACCGAAGGCGAAAACTGGATGACTATGATTGACATTCAGGGTCTTGAAGACTTCTTTGGCGATATGGACTTCAAGGTTGCAGGTACTAAAAACGGTATCACATCAATTCAGATGGATCTTAAGATTGACGGTCTTACACCTGAAATTATCAAGAGTGCATTTGAAACAACCAAAAAGGGTAGATTCCACATTATTGATAATGTTATCCTTCCTTGCATTAACGAACCAAGAGCAGATGTTTCCAAATATGCTCCAAAGATGATTTCAACAAAAATCGATGTTGAAAAAATCAGCGAAGTTATCGGTAAGGGCGGTAAGGTTATCCAGAAGATTTGCGCTGATACAGGTGCAAAAATTGACATCGAAGACGATGGCTCAATCTTCATTTCCGCAATAGATAAGGATGCCGCATATAAGGCACTCAATATTATCAACGCAATCGTTCTCGTTCCCGAACCGGGTCAGATTTTTGAAGGTGTTGTAACAAAGGTTATGGCTTTTGGCGCTTTCGTTGAATTTGCCCCTGGAAAAGAAGGTTTGGTTCACATTTCCAAGCTCGACAGAAAACGTGTTGAAAAGGTTGAAGATGTTTGCAACGTTGGCGATACTATTAAGGTTATGTTCCTTGAAATAGACGATAAGGGAAGATATAATCTTTCTCGCAAGGATGCACTTACTAAAAACGATCTTTAATTGATTTGAATAATATGGTGATGTAAAAAATAAATTTTTTACATCACCAATTTTTAATTCAGCTCGTCATTTTTTTCTTGTTTTATAGTTATTAGAAAGGAATATTGTATGCAGAGTAAAAAAATAGTTGTTTTCGGTTATGGAGCGAGAGGTCAAATATATTCTGATTTTGCAAAAAAACATCCTGAAAAGTTTGAGCTTGTTGCAATAATTGAAAATGATATTTCCAGAATAGAAAAAGCAAAAAATAATTTTAATGGAGTTAAAGTATTTTCCGATTACAAAGATTTTTTGAATGATAGTATTTCTGCACATATCGTTGTTATTTCAACGCAGGATGAACAGCATAAAGAACATTCGATAGCTATGATGAAAGCAGGATACGATCTCCTCCTTGAAAAACCTATTGCAAACACAAAAGAAGACTGTGAAGCGATTTATAAAGCAAGTAAAAAGTATAATAGAAAAGTGGTTGTTTGCCACGTTTTGCGTTATTCTCCATTTTATTCTACTATAAAAAAAATAATAGACAGCGGAAAAATAGGAGAAGTTATATCTATTCATGCAAGTGAAAACGTTGGATTTTATCATCAGGCACATAGCTTTGTCAGAGGTCCTTGGAGAAATAAGGAGCAATCAAGCCCGATGATTTTGGCAAAATGCTGTCATGATATGGATATTATTCGTTATCTTATTGGAGAGGAATGTATTTCCGTTAATTCATACGGAGGTCTTAGTCATTTTAGGAGTGAAAATGCACCTTTGGGGAGCGAGGAATATTGTTCAGAATGTAAATGTTCTGATTGTATTTATAAGGCACAAAAGCTATATACTATGAAAAAAGGAAAATGGTGTGCAAGTTATTTTACAAAAGGCGAATTTACAGACGAAAATATTCTTAAAGAGCTGAAAATGACTCAATATGACAAATGCGTTTATAGAAACGATAACAACGTTGTTGATCATCAAGTAACTATTATGAATTTTGCAAAGGGTAAAACTGCGTGTCATACTATGGTTGCATTTAGTAAAGATATTTATAGAGATATAAAAATTTATGCAACAAAGGCAGAAATATATGGTCATATGGAGAAAAACTATATTGAAATAAGATATTTTGAGGGTGAAACTGAAATAATAAACGTTGATATTTCTTCCGCAAACGTTGGAGGTCATAACGGCTCTGATTATTATATGATGTGCAACCTTTCAAACGTTTTCAAGGGCGAAAAAGAGGAAGGAGTATCTTTTATTGACGTTTCTATGGAAAGCCATTTAATGAGCTTTGCTGCCGAAGAATCAAGGCTTAATAACGGAAAAACCGTTAATATTGTAAAATAGTTTATATTACTGTATTTATCAGGACAATAAACATATTAATTCGGTTTTACTAAAAAAACATATTAATCTGTTTCTAATATATTAAAATAAGGCATAGATTCTCCTTTTATGGTTGAAACTTAAACCATTGGGGAGATTTCTATGCCCTTTTTCAATGTTTAGTTTTTAATTGTTTATAAAAGTATATCTGATAGAAACTGTAAATATTCAATCAAATTATTTTGTTTATGTCTAAGGTAATTTGAGAGGATATTTATTTAATACGTTTTAATCAAGAATTATTCCGTCTGTTGAAATTGTAACGATTCTCCAAGGTATAAACTTTCCGCTTGCTTGCAATGCTTTTTTTACGGCAAATTCTATTCCGCCACAGCAAGGAACTTCCATTCTTGCAACTGTAACACTTTTTATATTATTGTTTGAAATAATTGCGGTGAGCTTTTCTGTATAATCTACCGAATCAAGTTTAGGACAACCGATAATGGTTATATGATTTCTCATAAACTCATTATGAAAACTTCCGTATGCATACGCTGTGCAGTCAGCGGCAACAAGAAGGTTTGCATCGTTGAAATACGGTGCTTTAATTGGAACGAGCTTTATTTGAACGGGCCATTGTCTGAGCTGATTTGTTACCTGAGCGATAGTTGAAGTGTATTCGGAATTGAAATTTATTGTTTTTGAAGCGGTTTCTGGGCAAACGGGAGTTGAAGGAGGTATTATCGTTTTTGAAGCTGTTTCTGGGCAAACGGGAGTTGAAGGAGGTATTATCGTTTTTGAAGCTGTTCCTGCACAACCACAAGGTGAAGGAGATTTTTTTTCCTTTGAAGCAATAACCGCCTTTTCATCATATGCGGGAGCTTCTCTTTCCTCGAATGTTATAGCATTAGTAGGGCAGGCGGGGAGACAATCTCCAAGTCCATCACAATAGTTCTCACGGGTTAGCTTTGCTTTTCCGTTTATCATTTCTATTGCACCTTCATGACAAGCATCTGCACAAGCTCCGCAACCGTTACATTTTTCTTCATCTATTTTTATTATTTTTCTTATCATAAATTCTCACTTTTATATCTTCGTTTATATTCCTTGTGGACTATTTACCAAGCTGTTCGAGAACAATTTTAGTTATCATTGCAACTAAATTGGGATCAACGTCCTTTGGAGAGCAATTGTTGCAAAAGGATTTGTCTTCGTTAACCTTTTCCAAGCTGTCTGCGGGGTGTTTTCCTTTAAGTCCAAACTGACGGCGAATTTCATAAAGTCTTTCAACCTGAGCATCTGTTAATATTTTAGGACCGCCAAGCATTTTTGACTGATACATAAGTTGAGCGTAAAACTCAACGGATTCCATTTTGTGATAAGCGTTAAGAAGAGAGTCTGAAAAAGAAAGGGCACCGTGATTTGCAAGAAGAACTGCATCATAATGCTGAAGATATTTTGATACAGCATCGGGAATTTCTTCTGTTGATGGCGTACCGTATTCAGCAATGGGAACAGAGCCGAGAGCTATTACCGCTTCGGGCATAATTGGTTCTGTGAGAGGGATTCCCGCAATTGCAAAGGAGGTTGCATAAAGAGGGTGGGCGTGAACAACAGCATTAACGTCTGGGCGTTCTTTATATACTCTCATATGCATTTTAATCTCAGAAGATGGTTTGAAGCCTTCGTTTGCTTGAATTACATTACCATTTGAATCTACTTTACAGATAAACTCAGGAGTCATAAATCCCTTTGAAACTCCAGTTGGTGTGCATAAAAATTCGTTTTCACTTATTTTAACGGAAATATTTCCGTCATTTGAAGCAACCATTCCTTTGTCATAAATACGTTTACCTATTTCACATATCTGTTTTTTGATTTCATACTCGTTTATCATTTTTTTATTTCCCCCTGATAGAGCAATAATTTTATTATTTGTTGTTTTTTTCAATTATATCATCTTTTTTGTGTCTGTCAAGAGCTTTCAATTTGTATTTGTGTCAAGTAGTTCTGGGATTTTTTTAAAAGAAATATTTTGAAGAAAAATGAGAACAAGCGTTAAGAAGAACGGAAGTCCCTGTAACTTTTCCGGAAGAAAACCCGGAAGGAAAATATTCTTTCTCAAAAATGCTCCAATCGTGATAATTTCCAAAAGAAGATTTGATCTGTTGCTCGGCGTATTTATTGTATATCTCGAACCCATTTTTCAAGGAATGATAGTC
>JAZNJM010000119.1:0-20079 GCA_045578045.1 Eubacteriales bacterium
ACAAATTATTGTGCCAACTCCTTGGCTCACAGAACGACATGGCTACGATCCGACTTCCGAATTTTCCAAATCCGTCTGCGGAGAAAAGAACCTTATCTTTGCTGTCATAGGTAACTACAACCTCAGGCCAATGAACCATAGGTGCTGTTACAAAAGTCAACGTATGAGTTCCAAGAGAAAGAGTATCGCCTTCTCCAATAATAATTCTGTTATCTTCAAAATCCGTTCCGAAAAAGTTTTTCATCATAACGAAGGCTTTGGAAGAAGAAACAATTTTTGCATTTGGATATGCTTTAGCAAAGCTCAAAACGCTTCCCGAATGGTCTGGCTCCATATGTTGAACAACGAGATAATCGGGAGATTTTCCTCCGAGAGCGTTTTGGATATTATCCATCCATTCGTGAGTAAAATTAACGTCAACAGTGTCCATAATTGCGATTTTTTCGTCAATTATAGCGTAAGAGTTATACGCCATTCCGTTTGGAACTTCGTATTGACCTTCAAAAAGGTCTATTTTTTTATCGTTTACACCGATGTATTTAATGTCATTTGTTATAACCATATATTTTCCTCCAACTATTATTTCATTTGTATTATCCTACCATATTTTTCCCATTAAGTCAAGAAATTATCATATTTTTTTGATTAAAATCCATCACGTTCAAAAAACAACATTAAAATCCATAATTCAACAGCTCTTTAGGAAAAAACATTTTTAAAAACAATATTTTCAAACCTATTGAAAGAAAAGAAAAAAAGGTATATAATTACTCTATCAAACAATATGGAGATAACGATGAAAAAACTATTATTATTTTTGCTTATTTCAATATCCTTGATTTTCCAGAGCTGTGGAGGAGAAACTCACCAATCTTCAACCGCTCCCGCTTGTCAGAATCATCTTGATTCAGACAACAACGGTCTATGCGATAGCTGTTCTGTTTCTGTTTTGGTTGTCGTTGATTTTTACGTTTTAAACGACCTTCACGGAAAATTTGATGATACCTCAAATCAAGAGGGGGTAGACGAACTTACAACCTTTTTAAAAAAATCAAAAGAAACAGACGAAAACGCCTTTTTCTTGTCAAGCGGCGATATGTGGCAAGGAAGCTCTGAAAGTAACTTAACAAAGGGACTTATCATAACAGATTGGATGAACGAGCTTGATTTTTCTTGTATGACCTTGGGCAACCACGAATTTGATTGGGGCGAAGAATTTATAGAAAAAAACGCTGATAAAGCAGAATTTCCCTTTCTTGCAATAAATATTTTCGACAAGAAAACAAACAAAAGGGTAAGTTACGCCGACTCATCAGTTATGGTTGAATGTGGCAATTTGCAAATCGGAATAATTGGAGCTATTGGAGACTGTTATTCATCTATTTCAGGTGAACACACAGAAAACGTTTATTTTAAAACGGGAAACGAGCTTTCAGCTCTTGTTAAAGAAGAATCAAACAAGCTGAGAAACGAAGGAGCAGATTATATAGTTTATTCTCTTCACGATGGTTTTGGCTCTTCAAAAAATACAACAACGGGAATTTCAGACAGTCAGCTCTCCTCATATTATGACGTTGAATTATCAAACGGCTTTGTTGATTTGGTTTTTGAAGGTCATACACATCAGAAATACGTTATGACGGACAAATACGGAGTTTATCATCTTCAAAACGGAGGAGAGAACAAAGGTATATCACACGTTGAGGTTTCAGTAAACTCTGCAAACGGAAAAAACACAACCCGAATTGCAAACTTTATTTCAACTGAAACTTATTCAAACCTTGAAGACGATCCATTGGTAGATGATCTTCTCGATAAATACAGCGAAGAGATTAAACCCTCTTTGGAAATTGTGGGAAAAAATCCTTCAAAAATGTCAAGCAAAGATATAAAACAGCTTGTTGCGAATCTCTATTATAAAAAAGGTATAGAACGTTGGGGAAACAGCTATGATATTGTTTTAGGCGGAGGATATATTACTGTCAGAAGTCCATATTATCTCAAAGCGGGTAACGTTTCATATTCCGACCTGCAAACGCTTCTTCCCTTTGATAACGCCATAGTGCTTTGTTCCATAAAAGGAAAAGAGTTGTCCTCACGCTTTTTCAATTCAAATAATTCAGACTATTTTATTCATTATGAATCGTATGGTTCATCCATAAAAAACAATATTGATTATAATAAAACCTATTATATTGTAACAGACACATATTGTTCTCAATATGCACCGAACCGTCTTACAGTTGTTGAATATTTAGACAACGAAACCTTTGCAAGAGATTTAGTTTCAGAATATTTTAAAGAAAAATAATTTGCTCCATTTCTTTAACTTTTTCAGCTTAACTTTAATTATTAGATAAATCAAAAATATTAAGCGGTCTTATCCTTTTTTAAATTCGGGATAAAACCGCTTTAGTTATTTTATTTTACAAACGTTTTAAGAAATGATAATTAAATACAATATCTGTTTTTGGGTATATTTAATACTTAATAACCTCTCCCTTGATTATATCTGTCATATATTCTCTGCAATTTTCAAGCTCTGGTTCGACCTTAACGTTTGCAGCCCCTGTATTTGGATCAAACATATATTGATAACAGAAAACGGCATACCCACCGAAATTATCTTGTTTCAACGCATATTCAAAGCATTTTTTGAATACGTCTTTATTGTTTATCCATTCATTTTTACCGCTTCCGGCATATTGATCGCCCGTTCCATCGTAACCATCCACAGCTTTACCAAACGTCATTCCGCAAGTAAATTTAATATTTGGATTCGTTGTAACAGCCGACCATCGTTCATACGTTGCAGAAAAGCTCCACGTTGCGTGTTCCATTCCAAAATAAATCTGGGGCATAATATAATCAAGATATCCATCCTCAGAAAGCCACGTTCCAACGTCTGCATAATATGTTGTTGCCATATTGTTAATGTTTCCCGCGGGGGATATTCCAAAAAGCACCTTTGGATTTTCAGCTTTTATTGCTGAATATATTCCTGAAACAAGAGTATTTAAATTATTATATCTGAACTGTCTGAGAGTGAGCTTTGAATTTGAAGCCTTTGCCTCGTTGTATTCAACGTTATCAAACGCCGTTGTTTCGCCAAAATAGAAATAATCGTCCATATGAACTGCATCAACATCGTAATTTCTGACTATTTCCGCCGCTCCGTTGATTATAAGCTGTCTCACGTCATCATATGCAATATTCAGATAATTTATAGAATTATAATTATAGAGCTTTCTTGTTCCAATCCATTTAGTCATAGGATATACATCGTCAATCTTATTAAGATTTGTTGAAGACATTCCTCTCATCGGGTTTATCCAGGCGTGGAAACTCAAGCCCCTTTCGTGTGCCTCTCTTATCATTATTTCAAGAGGATCATATGAGCCATACTTTCCATATTGGTAAACAACGTATGATGACCACGGATAATAAGCAGACGGATAAAAGCTGTCTGTATTCGGTCTAATTTGAACGATAACAGTGTTAAAGCCTAAAGTCAGCAAATTATCATACGCCTTTTCAACAAGAGAAGTAAACGTACTTTGAGACCGTTGTTTTCTGTTTGAGTAGTAAACCGAGTCAAAATCAAACTGAGAAATCCAACAAGCCTTAATAATATCATAATTCAAAGGCAGATAATCTTTGTTTGCACCAAAGTCTTTAAATTCTCTCTCTAAAAGCGTTTCATCAATTTCAGAAACCCTTAAAAACTGTTCGTAGCCTTCAACGTCAATAATAACGTCTTTTGATTCTTCTTCTGATTCATCGTTTGATGTGTCTTCTGATTCATCGTTTGACGTGTCTTCTGATTCATTGTTTGACGTGTCTTTTGATTCATCGTTTGACATATCGTTTGATAAATCTTTTGATGCTTCTTCTGAGTTGTTTTCAGATACGTCTACAGAATTTTCTTCTGAATTGTTTTCAGATAACTCTTCCGAAGGGGTGAGTGATTCATATTCCGAAACAAAAGAGGAAACATCATCTTTTGAAATATCTTCAGAAAAATTATCATCAGAAATTTTTTGCAATTCACAAGCGTTTGAAGAAAATAACGTCAAACAGAACAATAAAATCATACTAAAAAGCTGTTTCATAAGTTTTTCCTCCATCAAAAAAGATTTTGTCAAAAATTATCGAAATGAATTTAATTCCAAAAGTATTATATATCAATTTATACAAATTGTCAACAAATAATCTCTCCGTTTTTATATTATATAAACATATTTTTCTTAAAATAAGATGAAGAAAAAAGCCTTTCTTGTTTTTACGCAAGAAAGACTTTTTTATTAAGTAATCAAAAAATTAACTTATCTGGTCTATTTTCAACCTTCAAGTTTTAAAAACTTCAAGCTGATTATTTTTACAGCTTAGTTCTTTTCAACTGTAAGACTCTCCCAAGCAACGCCTGACCATTCGCCACGAAGACCATATCCTTCGCCTGTAAGAGGATCTGAATCAATGTAGGTGCTGCCGGATGTGTTATCATCAGTGAGGATAAGTTTACCATCTGCATAGCAGTTGATAATGCCGCCTTCAAGAACTTCTGCGGTTATTGTTATAGCAGAACCGTGAGAATATGTAATTCCATGCTTTGCAAGAGGTTCTTGAATAAGTAAAGTCCAAGGAGTGCCGTTATGTGCAACCTTTGCAAGGTAGAGTTCACAAGCATCAGATACGAAAAGGAAGTAATAAGATCTGCTGCTTTCCCAGAAATAATTTGAATCTTCATCAGTAGCTGGTGCAAGTCCGAAAATAATTCCGTTGTCGTTATCAGCATCTGTTCCGCCGTTTGCAACGAATTTAGCAGAAATTTTACCCGTTTTGAAAGTTTCATCTACAACAACTGCAATATTGCCATCAGCTGTTGATTCGATTTGATTCAATGCGTTTAAAGCAAAGTCGCCGCTTGCCTTGTGAAGCAAATAGTCTCCCCACTGTACAAATTCTTCTGCGGGTAAACCGTTGATTAATTGTTCTTCAGATTCTTCCTCAGATTCTGCTTCGGATTCAGCAGTGGATTCTTCTGTTTCAGATTCGTCTGCTTCGGATTCAGCAACAGATTCTTCTGCTTTAGATTCAGCAGCGGATTCTTCTGCTTTAGATTCGTCTGCTTTGGATTCAGCAGCAGACTGTTCTGCCTTTGATTCTGCTTTGGATTCTGCTTTAGATTCATCATTGCCGCCACAGCTAACGAGGGACAAAGAAAGAAGAGCAGCAACAATTAAAGCGGATAATCTTTTAAATTTGCTCATGAGAAAATTTCCTTTCTGTTTTGGGTTTTAATTTTTTAATTTTTGTTTTTTTAGTTTTTCGCCTTTCAGCGAATCGTTATAGGAGTTAAAAGACTTCAAGCTCGTATAAAGCTGTTGTAGCTTTTTAAGCTCTATATCCCCAATCTCCTTCTTTTGCATTATACACCCTTTAAAACAAAAAGTCAATAGTATTATTTCAAGAAAACGCAAAATAAATTAATATTTTTTTCCATATCAACATCCCATAAGAGCAATTGTTTCTTTGTTTTTCAGCCTTAGATTATCTGAAATCATTGCAATAAATTCTGAATTTGTTGGTTTTCCTCTGGACGTTTGGACAGTATATCCAAAAAACGAGTTTAAAACGTCAACGTCTCCCCTATCCCAAGCAACCTCAATAGCGTGTCTTATTGCCCTCTCAACTCTTGAAGACGTTGTGCTATATTCCTTCGCAACCGCTGGATATAACACCTTTGTAACAGAATTTATGTAATCTGTATTTTCAATAGTCATAATTATAGCAGTTCTCAGATATTGGTATCCCTTAATGTGAGCAGGAACTCCAATCTGATGAATTATCTTCGTTACTTGTGCTTCCAAGTCAACGGGATCTGAAACGGGAGGAAGAGCAGGACCTCTTCTTTTATTCGCTGTACATTTTTCAATTCTTTCTGCAAGAACTCCGAAATCAACTGGCTTTAACATACAATATGAAGCTCCGTTCTGACAACATTCTTCAAAAAGCGTTTGATTGTTAAAGCTTGATAGCATTATAAACGAAGGAAAATATTCTCCAAATTTACGTTTACTCTCTTTTATAAGCTGAAGTCCGTCTATACGCCCTAAATACAAGTCTGAAACAACTGCATTAGGTCTGTATCTTGCAATTTTCGAAAAAGCGTCCATTCCGTCTATGGCTTCGCAAACAACGTCTATGTTGTATCTTCTAAGGTTAGAAACGCAATTTCTTCTAAATTCAATGTTGCTGTCTACAATAATAACTTTGGTTTTCGTTTGATTCACCTGAGCCATTTGAGGTGTTTGGTTCGTTTGACTGATTTGATTGCTTTCCATATTATACTACTCCGTTTCTTTTTTCGTCAGCAGAACCACCAAACCGCCGTAGTATTGGCGTTTTTGATGTTTCCGCTGTCATAATTTTACATTTCTGCCAAATTATACCATTTTATAATAGAAAAATCAAGTCTTTTTTTCAAAATAATCTAAAAAACCGTCAAAAATTTTTCGACAAAGTTTGCAAAGAAAAAAGAAAAAACTTTTTCAAGAAAACAAAAAACTGCTTAAAATGGGATTTAAAATCTCATTCAAAGCAGTTTTAATCAGCTTTATTCAATTAAACTATTTTCATTTTATGTAAAAGCTATACCACACTACATTTTTTCTATAATTGAAATTATTTTTTCCGCAGATTCAACCTTATTAATTTCATCTCTCAAAGCGGCACTTCCATATCTTCCCTTAGTATACCAGCTAAGATGTTTTCTTGCTTCCCTGACAGCAATATATTCTCCTTTGTTTTCAATCATAAGAGAAATTTGTTCAAGAATAGTTTGTTTAAATTCCTCTTCTGATGGAGGAACATATTCTCCGTTTTCAAGAGTTGATTTTATTTTTTTAAATATCCACGGATTGCCCATACAGGCTCTTCCAACCATAATTCCATCGCATTTTGTTTCAGAAAGCATAGAAAGGGCATCTTTTGGAGAAAATATATCTCCGTTTGCAATAACGGGACAGCTAACAGCTTCTTTTATTTTTTTAATAATACCTCTGTCTGCTTTTCCACTATACATCTGAACGGCTGTTCTTCCGTGAACAAAAATTGCATCAGCACCCGCATTTTCAAGGGCAAGGGCAACCTCAAAGCCCGAATCAGAATCCTTTTCAAAGCCACGGCGTATTTTAGCGGTTACAGGTACGTTTACTTCGTTTTTAACCGCAGATAAAATTTCACCACAAAGCCGAGAATTTTTAAGAAGTGCACTCCCTTCTCCCGATTTAACAGCCTTAGGAACGGGACACCCCATATTTATATCAATAACGTCTGGCTTCAAATCCATTAGTAAATAAGCTGCTTTTGCAATATGATAGCTATCGCTTCCGAAAAGCTGAATAGCTATTGGTCTTTCTTCCTCGTGAAACGAAGCGTAGGTTCTTGTTTTTTTATCACCAAAACAAACGGCTTTTCCAGAAATAAGCTCAGTTGTAACAAACTCCGCACCGTTTCTTTTGCATATTCTTCTGTATGCACTGTCTGTAACTCCTGCCATAGGTGCTAAAAACAATCCGTTTTTTATTTCTAACTCTCTGATTTTCATAATTTATATCCGTTTTATATTAACATCTGATTTTTATATAAATGGGAATTAATTCAAGGTGTTTTCTTCTAAATTGCTAATAAAAAACCTTTTCGCCCCTTCTTCAATACATTTAAGCTCTGGGTTTTCAGACTCCATAACCTCAAAAGCAAGAAGTCTTGTTTTTTCAAGGATATCATAGTTTGCAAAAGAAGCGGTTTTAAACTTAATTGCTCCGTTTTGCCTTTTACCAAAAAATTCCCCAGGACCTCTTGATTGAAGATCAGCCTCTGCAACCTTAAAACCGTTATTGGTTTCGCAAAGAACCTTAAGGCGTTCTCTCGTTTTTGCAGTTTTATTATCACTCATTAAAACGCAATATGATTGCATATCACCTCTGCCAACACGCCCTCTAAGCTGATGAAGCTGAGAAAGTCCAAAACATTCAGCGTTCTCTATAAACATAACAACAGCATCAGGAACGTCAACTCCAACCTCAACAACAGTTGTGCTTATAAGTAGCTTAGTTTCTCCAAACTTAAAGCTATGCATAACCTTTTCTTTTTCCGAAGAAGACATTTTTCCGTGAAGAATATCTTTTTTAATATCTCCCAGCGGTGTTTCTTTAAGAGACGCGGCATATTGAACTGCGTTTTTCTTTTCGCTTTTTTCTTCTTCGTCTTCAACCAAAGGACAAACAATATAAGCTTTTCCGCCCGAATCAACGTTCTTTTTTATAAATTTATAAATTCGTTCTCTATACGATGAATCAACAGTATATGTTTCAACTTTTTTTCGTCCTTTTGGCATTGTATCAATAATACTAACGTTCATATCCCCATAAAGAACGAAAGAAAGAGAACGGGGAATGGGCGTTGCACTCATAACAAGAGTGTGAGGATAAACAAATCCGTCTCCTCCCGTCAGAAAAGCTCGTTGGTCAACGCCAAATCGGTGTTGTTCATCAATAACGGCAAGTCCAAGAGAAGAAAAGCGAACGTCCTTTTGAAGCAGAGCGTGAGTTCCCACAACAACTTGAATTTCACCCGAAAAAATCTTTTGTTTAACCTCTCTTTTTTCCTTTGCAGTCATCGAGCCACAAAGTAACGCAACGTTTATACCCGATTTTTCAAAAAATCTTTTAAAGGTTTCAAAATGCTGAGAAGCGAGAATTGCAGTCGGTGCAAGAATTGCAGTTTGAAATCCGTTTTTCGCCGTAAGATATGAAGCGGCGGCGGCAACCGCTGTTTTTCCGCTTCCAACGTCTCCTTGAACCATTCTCACCATAGGATATCCTTTTTCCATATCGGAAACGATATCAAAAATAGCTCTTTCTTGTGCATCAGTTAATTCAAAGGGCAAAATTGACTTGAATTGATCTATAAAACCATCGTCTGAAATTTCAAAAGCCTTTTGTTTTTCTTTTTCTTTTTTCAGCCCTCTTAGAGCCGTTTGGAAAAGTAACAGCTCGGTGAAAGCAAGGGTTTCCTTTGCCTTTTCAAGCCTTTCTTCACTTTGTGGAAAATGCATTTCCATAACCGCTTTTCTAAGAGGAACAAGAGAATATTTTTTTCTTACCTCTATTGGCAATATATCTTCTATCTCCTCAATATCCTTTTTCACTGAAGCAATTATTCTATTCATAAGAGCAGACGTTATTCCCGCAGTTAAAGAATAAACGGGATATATATTTTTCATACCATTTTCTGAATACAGCTCTATAATAGGTGAAGTCAGTTCAATTCCAAAGCTGCCAAATGCAACCTTTCCGAAAAGCCTGTATTTTTGACCAACTAATAAGGCTTTTGCAGTAATTTCACGGTTAAAAAGAGTAACGCGGAGAGTTCCCGTTGAATCTGAAAAAACCATTCTTGAATATCTCATTCCGTTTCTCGCAACGTGAAACGTTGGAGAAAACGATAAAGCCGCAACGACAGAACAAAGCTCTCCTTCTCTCAAATCGACTATATTTTTAACATTTCCTCTGTTTTCATAACGCTTAGGAAAATAACACAAAAGGTCTTTTACGGTATATATGCCTAACTTTTCAAGTTTCTTGCTTCTAACCTCGCCAACACCTTTCAGTTCTTTAACGGAAAGGCTATCCATTGCATATACCCCTTAAAAGCTCAATCTCTTTTGCATATCCTTCAACATCGTTTGGAGTTTCAAGAACAAATGGAAGCTCTTTAAGATATGGATGTGTCAAAACCTTAACTAACGCCTCAAGACCAATATTTCCCTCTCCAATTTTTGCGTGTCTGTCTTTTCGGCTTCCCAAAACGTTCATACTATCGTTAAGATGAATAGCCTTGAGGTTTTCAATCCCCAATATTCTGTCAAACTCAGAAAGAACACCTTCAAGATTATTAACTATATCATATCCACCGTCAAAAACGTGGCAAGTGTCAAGGCAAAATCCAACTTTTTCTTTAAGCTCAACTCCATCGTATATAGCTTTAAGGTCTTCAAAAGTTCCACCAATTTCAGAGCCTTTTCCTGTCATAGTTTCGAGAAGTATAGTCGTTGTCATATCCTCATATAAGGATTCATTAAGCCCTTTTGCAATTTTTTCAACGCCAGCGCCTATTCCTTGCCCCGTATGTGCACCTGGATGAAGATTATAATAATTATTTGGTAAAAGCTCCATTCTCATTATATCATCTTGCAAAACCGAAACGGCATATTGACGCTTTGATTCTTCCTTTGCGGCAAGATTCATAATAAACGGTGCGTGGGCAACAACCTTTGCAAAGTTATTTTTTTTCAAATATTCGTTAAGATTGGAAATATCATCTGTATTAATAGGCTTAACCGAACCGCCTCTTGGGTTTCTTGTAAAAAACTGAAACGTGTTTGCATTTATTGAAGAAGCAACAGTTCCCATTTCAAGAAAACCGTCTCCAACAGACAAATGGCATCCTAAATTCATCTTTCATTCACCTTTCATTACAGCTTTATATAAGCTGTTTTGTATTTATCATAGGTAACGTATCCCGGTTTACTGTGTGGGGGCTTTTTAACGTATCTCGCTAAAGTATAATCAACAGAAACAACGCTTCCCTCCGTTGCTTTTGAATGTTTGGCGGCAATTGTTGCAGCTTCCGTTAAATCTTCATCAGAGGGAGTTTGCCCCTCGGTGTATAAAATAGTATGTGAACCTGGAATGTTTTTTGTATGAAACCAATAATCGTTTTTATCCGCACTAAAAGTAAGATAGTCGTTTTGAACGTTGTTTTTGCCAACCTTAACAACAAAACCGCCCTTTGTTGTAAACTTCAAGGGCTTGGTTTTCTGTTTCTTTGCCCCCTTAGTTCTTCTTCCTTTAAGATATCCTGAGTTTGCAAGTTCGTCTTTCATTTCCTCAAAATCTTCTGAGGTTGAAAGTCTTGAAATAAGGTCGGAAACAGATTCAATATAAACAAGCTCTTTTTCAGTTTGCTCTATCTGTTGGACTAATGCGGCTTCAGCACGTTTCATTTTCGCATACTTTTTATAATATCTCTCTGCATTCTTCGATGGCGAAAGCCTTTTATCAAGTTTAACCTTTATATATTCTCCGCTTTCATAATCCATAAGCTCCGCGCTTTCCATTCCTTGCTTTAGCATATAAATGCTACCGATTATGGCATCCCCCGCTTTTCTACATTCTTCCTTTGCGGAACATTCAAAAAGGTCGTGTTTTTGTGCCTCAAGTTTTTTTTCCAATCTCGATTTAACGTTTTTAACAGTTTTCGTTAAGTCCCTTGACCTTGCGGCAATTCTTTCGGTTTTGCTTTTTTCTTCGTAATAAACGTTAAGTGCTTCAGAAAGACTTTTGGGATATTCCTTCCTCATACCTTCATATTGACATATATCACAGAAAGAAATATCAACAGCTTTTCCCTCGCCGTCATAAACAATACAAGGTATAGAAGGACAAGAAAAAACGTTTAAAAAACATGAGTATAATTTTTTCAAATCAGCATCAGCAGAAAATATATCCGTTGTTCCAAATGCTTTATAAACAACCTCTCTTGCAATAAGGGGAGAAAAAGAAAGAAAATTGTCAAGAATAACCTTATGACAAAGTTTGTCTTTGTTATCCTTGAAAACAGATACAAATTCTTCCTCTGTTAAGCCTCTTGGAGACCGTTTTTGTTGTTTGGGAGGGTCTTCATATTTAAGTCCCGACATAATTCTTCGTGTTGGAGAGGTTATGTCAGATTGGTAAAGAGCAGAAATAACCCTGTCTTCTCCATCGCAAAGAATTATATTGCTGTGTTTTCCCATTATTTCGGCGTAAATGCGCTTTTTTTGGATATATCCCATCTCATCGGCAGAATCAAAATCGAAAACTATTATTCTTTCGTTTTCAACGGCAAAAACGTCCGTTATTCTTGCGCCAACAAGGTGTTTTCTCATAAGCATAATAAAAGAATCGGGGTCGGAAGGATGTTCCCTCTCTCCAACAAAAACAGAAACTCTTGGGCTTGACATAGAAGCAGAAATTATCAAAAATCTCTTTTCTCTTTTTGGCGTATATATAAGTAAATCAAGCTCAACAGCTTCGGGACGAAATATTTTATCAACACGGCTTCCAACATATTCTTTCAATTCGGGAGCAAGTCGAGAACAATAAAGTGCGTCAAAAGGCATATTACTCCAACACCTTTCCGTCTGTATCATAAAGACAAAGTCTTGTAATGTTGCTGTCTTTTATACCTTCTCCAAACGCCGAAACGATATATGAAGGATTAAGTATAGTCTGGGGCATAGAAACAACTAAAACCTCAATAACTCCGTTTCCCAAAACCTTGTATTCTTTCATAAGAGGCTTTATATCAACAACCTCCGTTTTACTTTTTGATTTTTTCAAAACGGGAAGTGCTCCCGAAAGCTTTGAATCAAGCTCCGCATCAGAAATAGTAGTTTCAAGCTCAATTCGATATCTTGCAAAACCAAGATTTTTCAGTTTCTGAACAGGGGCAGAAACCTTAAAAATTTCAAGTCCTTTTGGAAACGCTGCTTTCAGCTTTTCTTCAACTGTTTCATACGATATTCCGTCTTGAACGGCTATATCAAAAATTTCGTATTCGCTTTCTTGATAGATTGAAAGAGGCAACGCAAAAACGAGCTTTGGATGAGGATTAAAACCCTCTGTGTATACAATGGGAAGCTCACTTCTTAAAAGTCCCCTTGTTACAGCTCTCATCAAATCCAGATGAGAAATATATTTAATTTTTCCTTTTTTCTTAAAAAATACTCTGATAGGTAACATATGAACCACCCTTTTTTTAGAATTAGGCAATAGGAGTTAGGAGTTAGGAGTTAGGAATTAGGAGTTAGGAGTTAGGAATTAGGAATAAATGAAACCTTTTTCGCTTTGCTCAAAAGATAATTTTTTTAATTGAAAATAGATTTTTTTAAAAGTGTGAAGTTTGAAGTTTAGAGAGTTGAGTATGGAATCAAGGAAAGTTTTCTTAATTTCCTCAAAAACGTGTTCAAATTGAAAATGGAAATTTTTTAAAAGTGTGAAGTGTTGAGAGTGAAGTGTGGAGTTAAGAAAAGTTTTTTCGCTTCTCTCGAAATCCGAAATATTATAATTATATAATAATAAAATAGTTAGTTTTCGACCTATGGGAGAAAACTTTCCATCATTCCTCATTCCTCATTCCTCATTCCTCATTCCTAATTATAATTATTCCTAACTCCTAATCCCTACGCTTTTTTACACTTATGTCCACAAGCAGAACATTTCGTTCTGCAATCAGGCGTTGTTTCTTCTCCGTATGCTTTTTTGGCTTCACGGATAAGGAACTCTTTGCTTACGCCGCAATCGATATGATCCCAAGGAAGTGTTTCATCAAATGGGATTCTTCTTTCAGTGAAGAATTTAGGATCAATACCTGCTTCTGCAAAGGTTTCAAGCCACTTTTCATAATCGAAATATTCATCCCAACTATCAAGACGAACACCTTTATTTGAAGCTATTTCAAGAGCTTTTCCGATTTTTCTGTTTCCACGAGCAAAAACTGCTTCTATTGCACTTGTTTTTGCATCGTGATATTTATATGAAATTTTTCTTGAACGGATAGCGTTTTTCAAAAGCTGTTGTTTGCGTTGAAATTCTTCAACAGAATTTTGCCCTTCCCATTGGAATGGAGTAAAAGGCTTTGGAACGAAACAAGAAACGCTCATACCAATTTGTATTCCTTTAACGGGGCGTTTTTTGGAAAAATAAGCATCAAGTATTTTTTCTCCAACGTCTGCTATTCCTAAAACGTCTTCATCTGTTTCTGTTGGAAGTCCGTTCATAAAATAGAGCTTCATTGAATTTCTTCCCGCATCAAAAGCAGCTTCGCAGGAAGAAAGAATATTATCCATAGTTATATTCTTGTTAATAACGTCTCTGAGCCTTTGAGTGCCCGCTTCGGGAGCAAAGGTGAGACCGCTTTGTCTGACGTTCATAGCCTTTTTCAAAAGCTCTTCATAAAAGCTGTCAAGTCTCATTGATGGGAGAGACAAATTAATCTTTTTCTGTTCCGTCCAAGACAACAGCTTGTCAAGTAAAGAATCAAGCTCGGTATAATCGCTTATACTTAAAGCAGAAAGGGAAATTTCACCATATCCCGTATTTTTAACGCTTTCTTTTGCATATTTGTCGAGAATTTCCGCAGAACGTTCTCTGTATGGACGGTAAACAAATCCCGCTTGACAGAATCTGCATCCTCTGATACACCCTCTGAAAACCTCTAAAACAACTCTGTCGTGAACAACCTCAACATAGGGAACCATTGGACAAGTTGGATAGAAAGAGGAATCCATATCCTCAACAATCGTCTTTTTAACAGTTTTTGGAACGTCTTCATATTTAGGTTCAACGCTCTTTAACGTTCCGTCTTCGTTATATTCAACGTTATAAAGAGAGGGAACGTACATTCCGACAGAATGGCAGATATGTCTTAAATATTCAGCTTTTGATTTACCTTCTGTTTTAAAGCGAAGATATTCTTTTGCCATATGCGGAATTGCTTCCTCACCCTCGCCAATGCTAAAAAGGTCAATAAAATCCGCAACAGGCTCAGGGTTATACGCACAAGGTCCGCCGGCAACGATAAGGGGATAATTTTCTCCCCTTTCCTCGCTCTTTAAAGGGATTCCCGCTAACTTCAACATATCAAGCATTGTTGTATAACAAAGCTCATATTGAAGTGTAAAACATATAATATCAAAATCCCTTAAAGAATCTCCGCTTTCAATGGTTGAAAGAGAAACTCCCCTCTCAAGCATAAGAGTTCTCATATCCTCAGCAGGAGCAAAGGTGCGTTCACACCAAATATCTTCCTCTTTATTAAGGCAACCCATAAGTATTTTCATACCCAAATTTGATTCGCCTATTTCATAAAGATCAGGAAAACAAAAGGCAACTCTCAGCTTTATTTTAGATTTATCCTTAATAACCTCTCCGTATTCTCCGCCGCAATATCTCCCTGGGCGTTCAACAAGTTTAAGTAAGCTCTTCATAATCTATTCCTATTTTTTTGTTTTTATTATGGAAGAAAGGTTTTCAAATATCTTTCTTGCCGTATCAGGTTTATTCATCGTATATATGTGAATATTATTAACGCCATTTGCAATAAGGTCTATAATTTGCTCAGTAGCATATGCTATTCCCGCTTGCTTCATTGATTCCGCATCGTGTGCAAAGCGGTCTGCAATTCTTTTGAAACGTTCAGGAACGTTTGTTCCCGAAAGGGAACATATTCTGTCTATTTGTTTAACGCTTGTAACGGGCATAATTCCTGCAAAAACAGGAACGTTTATTCCCGCTTTAAGCATTTTAAGAAGATAAGCATATAAAATATGGTTTTCAAAAAACATCTGAGTTGTCAAAAACTCGCATCCGGCGTCTATTTTGTATTTAAGATTTTCAATATCAGCATCCAATGATTCCGCTTCGGGATGCCCTTCGGGGTAGCACGCACCGCCAACGCAAAAATCTCCAAAATTTTTAATTTCTTTTGTAAGGTCGCTTGCGTGAAGAAAATCCGTTTCAGGCTCCATTCCAATGGGTGCATCTCCTCTGAGAGCCAAAACGTTTTCAATTCCCTTTGCTTTAAGGTCAAATAAAACCTCTCGTGCCTTTTCTCTGTTACAGCTAACGCAAGTAAGATGTGCCAACGCTGTAACTCCTCTAACGTTCTGAATCTCGTCTGCAACATCAACAGTTGTTTTTCTTGTTCCGCCCCCAGCTCCGTAAGTAACGCTCATATATGCTGGAGAGAGCTTTGCAATTTCTTCAACAACGGTTTTAACCTCTGTTAAAGCTGTTCCCGCTTTGGGTGGAAACATCTCACAAGAAAGTGTTATTTCATTATTTTTAACTATTTCTGATATTTTCATTTTTAAGCCTTTCTCAGTTATTCATCTGTTTTTTAACAGAATCTATTGCATCAATTATCTGACCGTTTGACGCTTTAACAGCTTCAACCGCAAGTTCATATTCACAATCTGTCTGGGACATAACTATTCTTGCAGCTCTGTCAAGGAGCTTTTTATTCGTTGGACGCATATAAGCAAGATAATTTCCGATAACTCGCCCTATTCTTACCATAGCTCCCGTTGAAATCATATTTAATATGAGCTTTTGAGCCGTCCCTGCTTTCATTCTCGTTGAACCGCTTACAACCTCAGGGCCAACAACCGCAACGATAGAAACGTCTGCAAATTCTGCCGCCGCAGGATTCACGTTACAGGCGATAGAAGCAGTTTTCGCCCCAAGCTCTTTTGCATATTTAAGTGCCCCTTTAACGCAGGGGGCAGAACCACTTGCTGAAAGACCGATACATACGTCCTTTTCGCAAAATGAAGAATCCTTAAGCTGAATTATAACAGAGTTTGTATCGTCTTCTGCTTTTTCAATAGCACGAAACGCCGCTTCTCTTCCTCCGGCTATAATTCCTTGAACAATTTCAGGGGAAGTTCCATAGGTTGGCGGACATTCAGAAGCATCAAGAACCCCAAGTCTGCCCGAAGTTCCCGCACCAACGTAAAATATTCTGCCCCCGTTTTTAATTGCTTCCGCACAAATATCGATAACCGCCGCAATTTCAGGAATCGCCTTCTCAACCGCTAATGGCACAGTTTTATCCTCGCTATTAATAAGGGTTGCAATCTCTAAAGAAGACATCTTGTCAATGTTTCTACTCTTTTCGTTATTTCCTTCCGTTGTCAGAACGCTGTATTCGTTTTTCTTGTCCATAAAAGCCGAACCTTCCCATTATTTATTTTTATCCCATCATAAGCTGATTATAACAGCACTCACAAAAAAAGTCAAGGGAAATGACACACTTTTTGAAACGGACAAAAAAACAAACCCTCTTGGAATGTAAAAGCGCTCCAAGAGGATATTGAGATTAAATAAAACCTTGTATTTTTAAATAAAGGCATGAATTTTGCAGCAAAAAATGTCATCAAAAAATAAAACTTTAACTTTTACTCTTTCAAAGCATTTTCCACGTCTTCGGTTATCAAGGGGATAATTGATGTAAAGTAACGAATTATTTCATCGCGGGAATCCGCATGAACTATTTTATTGTCCAATGCAAAGCCATACCATGTATTGTAATACACAAATCCATATTTTTGTTTTGAATACCATTTCTGCATATATTCATTATATTTTCGGCGATCTGTTTTATTTGATGCGTAAATATAAATGCCCAATTGTGATTCTTTGTTTTGGATTGAGGTAGAAATTTTAAATTCAAGAGTTACTTTTCCGAACGAAGTAGAAATATATTTCCACCCTCCCGCATAGTACCTCTTCCAATCGGGATTATTATTTGTTTTAGTCTGATAAATTTTAAACGGACCATTGAGATTTCCTTGTATAGAATACAATATATCCTTGACAATATCTCTGTTGTAATATCTATAGCGGCTCTCGGAATCATCATCATTGTTATCGATGTTAGTTGTGTTGGCAGTAATTGTAGAAAAACGAATAGCCTTAATAAAAGAGGACATTTCTGATTCTTCAAGTTTTCCATTAGAATCTTTGTCAATGATATTTACAAATACGTTCATAAAATCAATAGCATTAGCGATTTCTGAATCATTATAAACATTAAGACTTTCTGAGGCTTTTCCTTCTGAATATGTTTCGTGTTCCTTTAGAGAATTCAATAATCCGCCATCATAACAATCATCAACGTTATTCACTATGTAATTATAGACATTTTCAAAAGAGAGTTGCAAACAAAGAATAGCAAAAAGTATTTTTTGCTGTGATTTTTCAATCATATTGCTTTTTTCAGCAATTTTTTTCAAAAGCAAAAAAGCATTAAACAATCGTTTCATCCCGCGAGGGTTACATCCCACTGAGGTTTTTATAAGATTTACATATGATTTTAGTTCATTTTCTAAAACAGCCATTCCCAAAGATTCCAAAGATTTTTTTACATAGTTTTCAACGTTGTATTGTGCCACAGGCATCTTAAAAGGAACTTGAATTATTTTATCAAAGAAACTTTTTCCTTTTTCTTCCCCAATTAATTCTCCGTATTTTTGCTTTACACCTTGAGAAACTACAGCATAGTCAATAGCAAGTACGAAAACGCAATTATCACAATCCAAGAAAACTTTTAAAACCTCAAGAAGCTCAACAGCTTTTCCGGGATTAAGACGATCGAGATCATCAATAAAGACAACGAGACGATTAACATTTTTTCCAGCATTCTTTATTTTTTCATTAACTAAAAGCTGAAATTGATCTTTCAATTCTTTAATAGCGAGAGATATATCAGTTGAATTTTGCTCAAACGTAGCAGGAACACCATTTTTGGCAACGTTAGCAGCTTCACTCCCTCCAATTTTTTCGGCAACAATAACGGTTCCAACCTTAAGATAACTAACAAGCGTATTAAGAACTTTTTTCATTCCCTTATTCGATTCTAAATTCATTTCAAGATCGGAAACAAGTCGAGAAAGAAAAGAAACTGCCAACGAATCTCCCATATTGAACTGAGAGTATTGCCACGTATTAAACCACGATGTAATTACGCTATCACCTAATTTCTCTCGAATCATATACATCATGGATGTTTTTCCGCTTCCCCAATCACCTTGAATAGCAATCGTCATAGGCGTATTACATTCTAAAATAAAATCGGTTAATCCCGAAATATATTGTTGAACGCCAAAAACATCATCAGATGTTTTTTCCATTGGCTTATCTGTAAATCCTCTCATAGTATTTTCTCCTTAAAAATTTCAAAAAAGTGTTAATTTGCATTATATCCCCATTTAACGCTTTGTAAAGTTTGTTTCCACCACGATTCACGTTCAAGAATCAAATCATCATCAACTTTTCCATTATAATTCTCTAAAATTGAATACTGAAAATTCTTCTTTACATATTCAATCCCTTTGGAATAAACCAATTCTTCAAGTTTATCATTACCACCATGACCGTTTTTGATATAGTCGCCCCACCTCTGAAAAAGCATACCGTTTTCACTCGTTGCAGAACCCACATATAATTTCCCATTGCTCTTATCGGTTATAAGATAAACCGCTTTTTGATTACTAAGTGCAGATACCCAATCCATTTTACCCATATTAATGATAGTTTCAAGCTGACCAAAAGATAGCCTTACTTTATCATACCCTGGAAAATCTTCACCGACATATTTATTAGGTAAAATCTGATTTATAATTAATTCATCTTGAAGCTCTGAAAAATATCTTCCCTGTGCCATACTTGTTTTATGATACTTAACAATCACTCTGCCAAAAAGAGGCTTATATTTTTCAATTTCCTCCCCTTCAAATCCTACACCGCCACTAATGCCAAGATCTTTGGTAATTTTCTTAATTGTGGTTAAAAGCCATTTATCATACGAAAATCTCACAAAGCAAATTGCAATCTGCCCTTCATAAAAGTATCTTCTCTTTTCATTCCAAAAGAGCCAACCAGTATTAATTCTTTCCGGATCACTGATATATATATCCAGAGGATCCTCGCTTCCGTTATGCTTATTAAATTTAATTTTAACCTTTCTTACTTCATCGTCTGAGAAGCATAATAAATCTTTCAATAATAACTCGCTCATACAATCTCCAAAATCTAAACTTTTTTTAGTGGCGTTTTCGCTTTCTTCTATTTGTGGCCTCGAAAAATAATGCTATCAAAAAAATAATTGCTGCGGCAATTCCAAAAACTGATGCCGCTTGTGCAATACAACCTATAACAACTTCTCTTCCTTCAACCCCCATCAACGTCAACTTACTATAACTACTACATATGCTTATCACAAAGCAAATTACAAAAATTCCTCCAAAAAAATAAAACATCTCGCCCTCTAAAATCGAGTAGGAGGGATTATGTCCCTCCTCTCACACCACCGTACGTGCCGTTCGGCATACGGCGGTTCAATTCAAACTTGAATATGCACTTTCGCATAATAATCAGAAAGACTGATTAAGCCTCGCTTGGTCAGTTTTTC
>JAZNJM010000120.1:0-2255 GCA_045578045.1 Eubacteriales bacterium
GTTAAAGACAGAATTACTAAAAAACTTAACAAACTTAACAAATTCTTTGATTCTGAAACAGAGGCAACTGTTCGTCTGAAAGAAGAACGCGGAAGAGTTATCGTTGAGATTACTATCTATAAAGGCAGTTCAATTTTCAGAGCTGAGGAAACTGATAAAGATGCTATCTTTGCAATTGACCACGCTGTTGACGTAATCGAGCGTCAAATCAGAAAAAATCGAACAAGGCTTTATAAGAGATTGTATAGTAACGCTGATGTTGTTCCTGAAGAAGATGCGGTTGATTCTGAAATTGAAGAGGAAATCAAAATTTCTAAAGTTAAAAAGTTTGAATTTGCTCCAATGACCGTGGAAGAGGCTATTATGCAAATGAACCTTTTGTCCCACGAGTTCTTTATGTTCCGAAATGCCGAAACAGGTACTTTCAATTTGGTTTATAAACGTAAAGAAAACGAATATGGAGTAATTGAGCCAAAAGAATAATTTTGAAAATTTTTAATATAAATATATTGTCCTTATTGAATCGTGTTTAGTAATAAATAATTATTCGATTTTAAGGCGCAGAAATAAAAACGGTTTAACGTAAATACAGCGAAAATTAACGTTTTTCTTAAAAAACAAACAAGATATAGGGAATCATAAGCCATATTGAAGTTTGCAATAAAGATAAACGATAGCTTTTCGTATTCGAATCATAAGCGAAGTATGAGCGTTAAACAGAAAAACGTGAGTTTGAAACTGTTCTGAATCATCAGCAGAACGGAAACGAGCGTTTTTCAACGTGATTGTTTTTGTAATACGGTGCGGTAGAATCATCAGCTCCGTGCGAGACGAAAAGAGTTTTTTAAAATGAATATAATTAAATATAATATTTTGGTTTTGTTCTTTGGAAATTGCTTTTTAGATTGAATAAAGATAAATAAACCCTATTTTTTGACAATAGTTTAATTGTCGTCAAAAGAGAAAGGGAGGATTGATAGTATAGAAACTAATTTTTCAATAACGGATAGTCAAATATAACCTGTATTCTTTATATGCACAGCTTTAGTAGAGTTTCTACTGTGAAAAACGCAAATGAATGTGCTGATATAAGGAATACAGGTTTTTATTATTTTAGAATTAAATAAAAATTATAACAAAACAAAAGATATATCAAAATAAAAGATATATCAAAATAAAGGTTATAACAAAATAAAACGAAGGACTTTTTAAAAAGCACCCTTCGTTTTTATCTAAAAATCATTTTTACATAATGACTCATATTTTATTATTTCAATACTGTCTATGGTTTTTTTTGAAAAGGTTGAGAGATAATAGTCTTTTTCAAATATGATACCAGAAAGACCGTTTCCTTTTAGTTCTGTAATATCAACAGAATTAATTGAATTAATAATCCCCGTCCCCTTATATTTGAAGAAAGCTTCTTTTCCCGTCCAAATTTCTGCAAACCGTTGAGAAAATCTCTCTTTGTTTTCAAAAATATATTCGGCTTCTTTTGAGGTAAAGTATCTTTCAGCAAGTTTTTTGTGCAACTGACTTTGATTTTCTGATATTTTTTCTATATCAATTCCAAGATTTTCAGAGCCAAATCCTATAACAACCCATATTCCTGAATGAGAAATATTAAAATGGAAATTGCTAATGTTTTTTAAAAACGGTTTTCCGTATTTGTTTTTTTGAGTTTCGAGGAGATGTATAAAATTATCTTTGTTATTATTTAATATATCGTAACCCATATAATTATTATCTGTATTAGGGAGAACAGCTTTTTTTTCTGAAATCCATTTTTTTAATGCATATTCTAATAACGTCCCCGAAACAATACATCTTATTTTATCTTCTTTTATTCTGTATTTGTCTGATTTATTTTTTCTTTCTTCTATTGACTTGTTGTATAAAAATTCAAATTTTTCGTCTGTTATTTCAGAAATATCAAAGCATAATATTTTCAATATTTTTTCTCCTTTCAAATGGATTGTAATATCAGATTATTAACGTAGTGTAATAAACGATTATAAAAAATATATAATAAATCTTGTTTTTTTGTAATTAAAGAAAAACATTGTTTATACGCTGATTGTATCATAAATGTGTTTTTATGTCAATGAAAAGAACCCGAGTTTGCCTGAAAAAACATCAAAATTGAATAATTGAAGAAACAAAAAATCCCAAAAAATATTGATAAAAAGGGGATTTTTTTCATTTTACCCCTTGACAAACGGAGAAAAATGTGGTAGAATATATTGTAGTGAGTA